>DAHXKX010000092.1 GCA_027366165.1 Actinomycetota bacterium | reverse complement strand
TGGACTCACAACCGATAGTGCCGGCGGTTATAGCGGGAATATCTTCAGCTTCTATGACCAGTACCGTTCCATCAGCTTCACCATAGGTGGCGTGACCACTCCATATGCCCAGATAACCTGCTAGCGTACAGGAGCATTGCTTGTAGGGGTCCTTTCGAATTGTTTTCAAGAGGACCCCTTTTCGCATTTACACGCGCTCGGGAAAGGATTGTCTTGATTTTTCCACTGTGCGAAGGCGCAGCTCAATTTTGAGCGATTGAGGGATGAGAATGACAACAAAGCCACTTTTTCGCTGTATGGTCTGCATGTCTGGAACGAACTGGATCGGATTCAAAGAGTGATTTACTACGAGAAAGTTTTACCGAGATCGCATTAGCCAGAGCAGATCATAAAGCCTTGTTCAAATCCAGCTCGGTGAGTGTCGTTGGGATTTTCTGTCTCGAGCCCTTTTCACCTCGATACGACTCCACCAGCTGATACTTTCTATAGCTTGCCACAGTCTTCTTGTTTGTTGTCTGGGTCTCCCGAATGGACACACCAAAGACCAGAGCACCTGATCAGAGATAATGCAAGTGCTGATGACACCAATGAAGATATCAGCAGACTACATTCACCTTCTGGAGAATCCCCACCTCAACTACCAGCACCTGCATAAACCCGATAGGGCGGAAGTTCCTGAATCCCAGTATAACCAAGACAATTTAGGGATCATCTGCGAGAGACGGGCCAGCTCAGTCAAGTCACGAAGTGGCGGTGACTGGAGAGAAACACTGCACCTTTGCTCTCACTGCGTACTTTTGCAAAGCACTCAACAGGCGCCTGTCTTCAGAACCGATCAGAAAGATCGCAGAGGAAGGTTCGACGATGGCGAGGATTGCGAGGATTGCGAGGGTCTGTGCCCAGGGAACTCTGACGTTTGGCGATCAAGCTATCCAAAATGTTTGGCAGCGGCATTTTTCGGAGTAGGAGTTTTGGCGGCATCACATCATTATGTGCTGGGTCTGCTGTGAGCTGTTTCGCTGTCTGCAGCTACTTCGAGTTATTCGGGATCACAATGGAATCTGAAATATTTTGTTTATTCGCATCGATATCTCAAGCTATAAAGGAGCAAAACGGGTAAGGGTCCTAACCCGACAAAACTTAGGTGGTCGCCGGACCAACAAAGTGGTCAAGCGCGTTGGCACCTATAGAAATGACGCTGAACACAAAATGTTGAAAGGTATTGCGTTCGTAGATCGTTCTGGGTTGATTAAGCCAGGTCAGTTCAGTTTGGATCTTGAGCACCGGTCATCCGGCGGCATCTTTCTCCAAGATATGGCATCGTTGCACCAAGAGGATAGTTCGGCACTAGTGGCAGCTGTTTAAAGGCAAGGTGGATGGGGATGTCGACACCAGCTCGCATCTCTGACCGAAGGCAAACCATACTTCAATCAATATGATGAGTTGCCTTTTAGGACGAATGCGAGCTGGTGTCGTCTCTCTATGCAGGCAGAGGAAAACTCATCAGTCCACCTGCCTGGCGATTGACTGTATAAACTATATTGTTTGTCTCGTCATAGGCAGTGGGATTCGCATCTTCCGCTTTGGTAGTCACTATTGCGCGCAAGAATTCTGCGGGATTGGCACTGAATATTCCAATTCGCGCACCGAATGAATAATGCTTTGCACCGACAAACCATCGATTAACCTTGGCATCATAAACTACGGCGTCGCCTTTCCCTATCTGGTCGAATGTCTTAATAACTGAGTGCGTGCTCATATTCCAAAGGACCGTAAAGTTTGCGTCTCCACAGACCATCAATGCCTGATTTGTGGTTGGATTTATAGAAATTCCGTGAGGATCACATTTTGGAACGCCAACTGGATAACTTTTCACCAGTTTTCCAGTAACCGGATTGACCTCATAAACGAGGTTCTTACCGGAGCCGTCAATATAGAACATTCCATCAGCGGTATCGTAAGCAGGAATCTCCAGTCCTTTATCCAGGTTGACTTTGTTGACAACCTTGTTTGTAGAGGCAGATACCAATGAAACGAACCCATCGTCACCGTTCACTCCAATAAAAACTTTGTCCTTGGGGTCATAGGCCACGCCATCGGTTCGACCCTTTCCGCCGGTCGGAACCGAAGTTACTACCTTGCCAATTGACTTCGTGGACGAAACGTCAATTATGGCCAACGAACTATCTTTTAGACCGACTGCCAATTCGTTCAAGTCAGGTGCAAACACTATTCCATTTGGTGGTGCAGCCAGCGAGATCGTGCCTAAGAACTTTGCATGAGGCGTAGAAATATCGAACACGTCAACGCCGCTGTCGGTTCGATTGGTGTCATAAAGACGGTGTGTCGTTTGGTTGATAGCCAGAAAATCAACGCTGAGGGTCGGAGGAATTGGGACTTGAGTGAACTTGACGTAATTAGGATTGGCACCACCAGCTGAAGTAGTTGGAGTTGCCGAAGTAGTCGAAGTAGGTGCAGCAGTTGCCGAAGCTGCTGAGGTTGCTGAGTTCGAGCCACATGCTGCCAATCCAAGAGAAGTTGCTGACAAAAGAACTAGCAAAGCTCGATAATGATCTGGTTTGCGGAGATATCTTGGTGGGTGCCCCTCCGCCGCATCAAATCTGCGCCATGTGTGATGTTTATCCGTATCATGCAGATATGTCATATAAATACCCCCCTGTAGGAACCCCTAGAAAGCCCTAAATGGCCTTAGGGTGTTATGGTCTTAGTGTAGGACCATAGTGCATTGTACTTCCTATTCGAATGCCGTCAAGGTATTTTAAGAATTACTATGTGATTGCAGGGAGGGACTTTGGACCACAATCGAAAGCCTGATTCACGCAGTTCTGCGGGCACAATAAGTGTCTATGAGTGAGGCCGTCCCTGGCGACCATATTCCCGCACGTCTGATCTGTGTCTGCTGCGCTTGTTTGTTTGGAGTAATCGGTAATTCACGTGACTAAGAGCGCGACGGAAGGTGCCGTTTGTCTTCCCGACCGGCCCAAGTTGCGGATTTTGAAGTTTTGTGGGTTCCGGAGAACGGTAGAGTGCCTACTATGAGACAGGCGCAGGCAATGACAGTCATGATGTCCAATAGATCGGTCTTTCTTACGGGCGCACCTGGGTCGGGAAAGTCGTTCGTGCTGGGCAAGTTTGTCCGTAACGCGGAGGCACGGGGGCTGAGAGTTGCAGTTACCGCCTCAACGGGTATAGCGGCAACGCACATAGGCGGAACCACGATTCATTCCTGGTCCGGTATTGGAATCCGGGAAACACTCGAGGCGAAAGATCTTGCGGCGCTTTCAAAGCGAGGCCAACTGGTTTCGCGGTACCAGGCCACCGATGTCCTTGTCATCGACGAGATTTCTATGCTGCCAGGATGGTTTCTCGATCTGCTTGATTTCCTTTCAAAAGTCCTTCGTGGAGATACCAGACCCTTTGGTGGCCTGCAGGTGGTTCTCGTTGGCGATATGTTTCAGCTTCCGCCAGTGGCACGTAATTCGAACAATCAGGAGTTTGCCCATCACTCGGCAGCTTGGAAGGAACTTGACCCGTTGGTCTGCTACTTAGATGAGCAACACCGCCAGAGAAAGGATGGATTGTTGGAAGTGCTCGAAGCGATGCGAAAGGGCGAGTTGAATGACGAATGCGTGGCGCTTCTTAACAGCCGTCTCCATCGCCGACCCCCAGAAGGAGTAGAGGTTACTCGACTGTACTCCCACAATGTCAACGTCGACACCATCAATCACCAGCGTTTGGCAATGCTTGAAGGAGCCCTAGAACGATTTGAAATGCGGAGCAATGGACCCGCATCTGCGGTTGACCAGCTCAGTAAACGCATTCTTGCGCCTCAGCTATTGGACCTCAAGGTAGGTGCGGAAGTCATGTTTGTAGCAAACGATCCTTCCAGAGCGTTTGTCAACGGGAGTCGCGGGCGGGTAATCCGTTTTCAAGATGGCCGTCCAATTGTGGCGCTTTCTGATGGCGGCAGGGCGATAACAGTGAGTCCTTATTCCTGGCAGAATATTGAAGATGACAAAGTACGTGCGGAGGTGATCCAACTTCCGCTGCGGCTGGCTTGGGCAATCACTATTCACAAGAGCCAGGGAATGAGCATTGATTCCGCGGAAATAGACTTAAGCCGCTCTTTCACCCCGGGCATGGGCTACGTTGCGCTTTCGCGTTTACGAAGTCTTGACGGTTTGTACATCGCCGGCATGAATGCCATGGCGCTTAGGCTTCACCCCCAGATTTTCGAGCTGGACGAGGTGGTGCGAAGCGCGTCCGACGATCTTGCCAAAGAGACGCCTGACTATATTGAGACAGCCGTTTCTTCCGTAGAGAGTGTTACGGTTATTGGCAAGGCTCCTATCGAAGGTGGTCTTTTCGATGCCCTCAAGGCTTGGCGTGGTTCGCGTGCAGCAGCGGGTGGCATCCCCTCGTACTACATCGCTCACAACTCTCAGCTGAAGGAGATTGCGGAGAAAGTCCCTGTTGACGAGGCTGCACTTCTTAAGATTAAAGGCATCGGTCCCGTAAAGGTGGCGAGCTTTGGTGAGGAGATCCTTTCACTCACGCGTGCATATGCGCTTCGGACCGGAGGACCTGCGAAAAATGGGGAATGAGCTTGTTGAGATATGCTGCTAAATGTTTCGGTGTTTCGTAACTTTGGTGGTATCTCACATGCGGACGCAACAGTATCTGAAATCATGGGTTTAACCCTCGGTGAAATCTTCGATTACATTCTTCGCTTGAAGAAGGGGTCTTGTGACCCCACCATACCCGAATTCTCCTATATAAGTTGGTTGTGAGGAGAGCCAGGTGGATCGGTGTGATATGGTTTGCGAACTCAAAAGACGGCGTTCTTTGGGCGGTATAAGCTGATTGACCTGGTGGTAACCGTTAAGTTAACTTCGGATTTTCCATGCATTTAGCGCGTTTGAGTGAAGTGCTTGACTTCAAATGTAGGGGTGGGCTTGAAATCTCGACACCTGGTTCGGGTAGGCTACCTCTTCGTCAATCATCTTCATTTACACTGGAGACGATCCTTATGGTGGGTTCTTTAGCTAAAGCCGAGAATGGATGGCAGATACGAGATTCCCGTGGGAGGACTTTCAGGCAAGCGACATCCTGAGGGGAGGTACTGTGAATATATCTTTATCAGAACGCTCTAATGCTCTCGCCAGTGACACGAATGTCTTTGAACTTTGCGTAGGTGTGCGAGGTTATGTTGTCGCATCCTCCCCAACCATCGCCGCGCACACGTCTATTCCTGAATCGCCCCGCTTGCCGATAGGAAATAGCATCCCATGCTTGGTCTGCTAATCGGTCTTTGCGCCTTGCTCGGGCTCGCTATCGGGTCTTTCTTGAATGTCGTGATTTACCGTGTGCCTCGCAAGCTTTCGGTGGTATATCCCCATTCAGCATGCACCTCATGCGGGATGCGGATTCAGGATCGCGATAACGTGCCGGTGGTTTCTTGGGTCATTTTGCGGGGTCGTTGCAGGAACTGCAATTCACGGATTTCCGTTCGCTATCCACTTGTCGAGTTGTCAGGTGGCATCGTCTTCGCGGGCGCGGCCGCTCGGATCGGATTCCACTGGGACCTTCCGGCTTATCTCGTGATGCTAGCGAGTTTGCTTGCCCTTTCTTTGATCGACCTTGAGCATCTGCTGCTTCCGAAACGAATTGTTTATCCGAGCATTGTCACGGTGTCCGGACTATTGATTCTGGCGGCAGCCGTGGATGGTCGTTGGCACAACCTTTTCGTGGCGGCAATAAGTGCAGCCACCTGGTTTGTTGTCTTTTTCATCATCAATGCGATTAGTCCGCGGGCTCTTGGCTTTGGCGATGTGAGGCTCGCTCCATTGCTTGGCCTTGGTCTTGGTTGGCTCGGATTTGGTTACGTCATTCTGGGATTTTTTTCTGCGAACCTGATCGGAGCGATTGTTGGGTTCGTTCTCATTGTGACCAAGCGGATGAACCGCCATCAGCAGATACCATACGGAGTCTTCCTGGCATTGGGCGCAGCCTTGGCAATTTTCGCTGGAGCCGAGATACTCGTGCCTTTCCAGCGGTTCTGATTGACCCGATCGGAGGGCAATGCAGCTCCTGGCAGTTCAGTCGTTACAGGACCATCTCGATGCGCAATCCTTCGCTGTCCCACTCGGCGTCGGCCGGGATCCGAGTAGCAGCGCGGCCAAACACCCGCCTTGCAGTCCAAAGTAGCGCAGCCGCGTCCATCAAGTGCTTAGCCGGGACCCGGTCAAATGTCGAGTCAAGTATCTTGGTGACATCGGGGATCTTTTTTTCGAGGAGCACTCGGCGTTCCTCGCGTCCGACTTCGAGGTTCTTCGACCACTTGAGCGGTGCGTCTCCATTGAGTTGGTAGAAGCTCAACTCCGGGTGACCTTCGTAGACAACACGCTGGCGGTAAGGGGACATTTGTGCTGCCACTTCTCGATAGCGGGGAAGAAGCCTGGCACTAACTGCATCGAGATTCTCACTGTGATCATCAGAGCCATCTAGCAAGATGGTTCGGGTTGGCGAACTGTGCACAGTTGCTCCACGGCGTCCTAGAAGCGCCCGGGCCTTCAGATCACACGTCCTCGCGCCGAGGCCTGGCCGTTCGACATAGCCAATAGGTGCGTTCACCACGATTATGGCAAAGGCAGGACTGTCACTGAGAATCTCGGCGAAAGATGTGAAGACTCGCGGTTCTTCGGGGGCGAAAGTTGCGCCAGCCATCTTTGCGCTTGCAACGAGCCAATGGGCTTTCCAGGGAGTGACTCCTGCGACGATGGAGTAAGGCAAGTCAGGTCCACGTCGAGGACTCATGGAGCCATCACGCTTTGAATGTTGGCCGACCCGACTGTTCCATGTGCCGAGCAAGCTCTTTTGGGTGTGCGCTCGCTGCCAGGGCGTCCTCGTAGGTGACGACTCCGTCAGAAATCAGTTTGGCGAGGCTGCTTTCCAGGGTCTGCATGCCCTCTTTGGTGCCCGTGAACATGACGTTGGCCAGTTGGCTGGATCGGCCCTCGCGTATGAGGTTTCTCACCGAGTTGGTGGCGATTAGGACTTCGTAAGCTGCAACCATTCCGCCGCCAATCTTGGGGACGAGCCGCTGTGCAATGATGGTGCTTAGCGACGCGGCCAGCTGGACTCTGGTCTGTTCCTGGCGTTCGGCGGGAAACACGTCGATGATTCGATCGATGGCCTGTGGGGCATCGTTCGTGTGCAGCGTGGCGAAGACCAGGTGACCGGTCTCGGCCATGGTGAGCGCTATCTGAATGGAATCGATATCACGCATCTCTCCGATGAGAAGAACGTCAGGATCCTCGCGCAATGCAGAGCGAAGGGCGCGGTCAAACGAGGGACTGTCGAGTCCGATTTCGCGCTGGGTCACGGCCGCCATTTTATGGTTGTGCACATACTCGACTGGATCTTCGATCGTAAGGATGTGAGCTGGTCTAGTGGAGTTGATTTTGTCGATAATGGAAGCAAGCGTTGTTGATTTGCCGGAACCAGTCGGTCCGGTAACCAGGACAAAGCCCCGCGGCTGTTCCACCACCAGATTGGCGGCAAAGGGGAGGCCGAGGTCGGAGAAACTTGGGATATTTGACGGGATGATTCTAAGGGCGAGTGCAGACTGCCCCCTTTGTGTAAAAATGCTTCCCCGGATTCTGGCAAGGTCACGCCAGGAGAAGGAAAAATCGACATCCAGCTGTTCTCTGAAGATTGCCAGCTGACCTGGGGTGAGAAGCGGGCGGGCCATCAGGTCAATCTGTTCCGCTTCTAAAGCGGGTGCGCCTTCGATCGGGAGCAAACGGCCGTTGACACGGATCCGCGGAGGGGATCCTCCGGCCAGGAGCAGGTCTGACCCGCCCTGTTCCCAGAGAATCTGTAACCACGGATCGATTAGCTGGAGTTGCTCATTTCCCACAGGGATACCCTACACCTCTGACTAGGAAATATACGCCAAGATATCTAACCTGATAGCCAGATAGTCTTGGCGTATTGGGTACCTATTTACTAACTTACATTTGAACAGGAAATTGCGCCTGCGTACGGGAGGACTCCGGTGGTTGGAAATGTAGTGGTGGTTCCAGGAGTAGTGGTGCTTGTAGTGGAGGTTGTTGTAGTGGGGTTTGTAACCCAGGCCGAAGTTCCAGGAAACTCAATGTTAAGAACGCCCCCGACGATTGCGTAGGCATAGTGAGGCAGGTTTGAGGGCCAGGACTGGATGTAAGGGCCGCCGAAGTTGCTGCTACTTGGGTCGGTCAGGTCAGCCTGTGTTATCGGTGAAATACTGGGATTATTAGCGGCGAATGCAGCCATCGCCGTTGAAATGGTGTTACCGTCCGCCTCGCACGCGGCCTGGGCGCTCTTTCCTGTCACGCCACCAAGGGCAAATACGACCACCGCCGCCAAGATGCCAAGTACTACAACAACGATGAGGAGTTCGATCAGGGTAAAGCCCTTTTCTTCCTCTCCGGCAGCTCTTCGCTCGTTGATTCGGCGATATGTTGCAAACAGGCCTTTTCTGTTCGTCAATGGGTTTGCCATTCCTAGAATTCCCCTTTTTTCTTGCTGTTTGGAAACAGACTGATCGACTACTTGCTCAAGTCTCAGATGTTGGGACTAAACACTCACTTCTTTTCTCGACCACACAATTTCATAAAGCAACCGAATGCCTATGAATTCCCCAAATGAAAAGGCTGTTTACCAGGCATAATGAGATTTTCCACACTCCCATCATTTCTGTAAGCGGTTTCATGACCACTAATAGTAGCGGAAATATACGAAATGCGAAGCATATTTAAATAAATCTTGAGAAAGGATGAATCCCAGCTGATTCTTTGCAGGAGCCAACCCAATTCCGCAAAGAAGAATCAACCCGAAGTTAGCTGAGGTACTGGGACCAAGTGCCTTTTGCTTGGCCAAGTGGAGGGCAAACTCACTGTGAGCTGAAGGTCGGCCCGAAGACACTGGCGCCAACTGGAGTGGTGACAGTGACGTAGTATGTCGCCCCTGAGGTCATGGTGGGTGTTGTGGCTGTGATGGTGGTGGAGTTCAACACGGTCACATTTGTCGCGCTGAGAATGACGTTGGTGTTGAGGTTCGAGTTGACAAAACTGACTGTTGCGCCACTTACGAAGCCGGTCCCCACGAGGGTGAATGTTGTACCTCCTGATGCCGATCCCGTGCTAGGAGAGATGCTTTGAACGGAAGGTGGCATCGCATCGAAGACCCAGCTGTCCACGGTCATGCCGACACCGCAGGTTGAAGTGCACTGAGCCGTTGAGACTGCCCCTCTTGGAGTGGGGTAGTCGTCAAAGGTCACAACCGCCTGAAGCACAGGGGTCGACGCGCAGGCCGCAGCGGAAGCTGTGCTGTCGCACGCCACAATTGTCACTAATCGGGTGTTGTCGCTGAGTGGTGTCCACTGGGTGCTACACCACGCCGCAATGCTCTGTCCGTTCAGGTTCACTAGAGAGGGTGTGGGACTTGTGGTCCAGCAGGGTTGCGGTGGTGAGGCGTTCAGCGTCTGGGGCATGAAGTTGTAGCGGATGCTGTTCATCGCAAGCTCAGTGGCGCTGTTGGCCGTGGACTGGAGCGACTGGGCGGATTTGAATTTGGCTGTGTTGTTGAGGTCATTCTTTGCCAGATTTGCCAGGGAAAGTACGACCAGGCTTGTCACGATCATAAAGACCAGCGCCAGAATTAGAGAACTTCCGTCTTCGCCTCTTTGCCACATTTGACTTTTGACGCTTTTGTGCGATCCAAGGCAGATTGGTCCCGAATATGATTCCTTCCGCCAGTCTGGCATAAGTCTGATTCTTCGCGTCGCCTGTCTCATTTTGAGTGTCACTGACTTACCGTGAACTGGCTGCTGACTGCGGTCATTGTGCCGTCTGTTGCCGTGAGGGTATAGCCCGCACCGGACTCGTTTACAGTGCAACCCGAGAAGGTGATTGCGCCCTGTGATTCGGTTTGTGAACACCCGGAGAGGGTTGCTCCACTCGTTCCGGTCCCGGAGGTGATGACGAGCGTGACTGTTGAGGAATCAGAGGTTACCGGGCTGCCACTTGAGTCTTCGACCGTGATCGTGGGTTGTGTGGCAAGTGGTACACCTTGGGTTCCCCCGACTGGCTGGGTGGTGAATGCAAGTTGCGATGCTGTGTCTATGCCGGCTGAACCTGTGTATCGGGTATCGTCGACGGCGAAGCTGATTGAACTGGTGGTGCCGAGTGGCCCCGTGACGGTCAAATCGATCAGCTGGGGAGACGTCGAACCGGTGGTGCATGTGGAGCTAAATGACGTTCCATTCCAGTACAGCACCGATGTCATTATTGTCGAGTAGCCGATTGGAACCGCGAAGTTGAGTCCGTTGTATGTTGCAGGTGTGGCACATGGCGTGAACAGAGGGTTGGCCTGGAGCTGAATCTGCGAGATTGCCTGTTCGGAAACGCTTCTAAGGACGGTGTCCATCGACACCATTGTGCGGTGTTCTGCAGAAGCTGAAATCGAGGTTGAAAAGGCGACGAGGAAGGCGACTGCGCAGAGGCTGGCAACGACCAGAGTCATCATTACCTCTATGAGGGTGTCGCCAGCCTCTGAGCGGCGACGGTCGACCAGAGAAAATGCCGGCACTGCTCTAGATCTTGACAAAATCTCAGGCAAAGGCTTCATGGCGAAGTGATGGTCAGATTCAGATTGTTTCCAAAAGTGGCTGTGTCTGCGACGATGAATGTGGCGGAAATTGTTACGTTTGAACCGGTAATTAGGGATCCCTGGGGCATGTAGATGCCACCTTGGATGCTTGCGTTGGAAGACACGTTGGAGTTATCACCAATGGTGATTGTCCCTGAGGGAACTGCATCCCATATTGCGATGTCGTCATATTCGGACAATGCGCTCAAACTTATTGTGCCATTGTTGCCGAATGTCGTCGCCCCGCTTCCGATGTAGAAGAGCAGGCTGCTACCGTTCAGGGTTACGTTGCTGCCAGTGGACAGGGCGGTTGTCCCATCAAAAATGTATGTGCCCGATGCGAAGTTGACCGTCACGTTATTTGGGATGATCAGCCCCTGTGAGAAGTAGTAGGTGCCTGCGCCAGAGAAGTTGATGGTTACCGTGTTGGTTCCGGAAAAGGCGGGCGATGAATTGTAGACGCCCGGCGGGCATGTGTAGGTCAAGTACTGATTTCCACTTGCATCCGTGGTTTGGGTGTATGTGCATGATGCGGCCGGACCGGCCGGGATAGTTGGGGGAGCCAGGGCAGCGAATGGATTCGAGAGCTGGGTGCTGTAGTACTCATTGGAGGGATAGGTTGCCTGGGCGTTGGTAGCGATGGTGTTCAGGGACTGATCTGCCGTGATTACAGATGAGGCCGCCAAAGTTCCGCCATTTGAAACCGTGACCGCTCCCGGACACGTCGATGCAATGCTTAGCACTCCATTACCGGTTCCTGTGCCGACATTCACAGAAAGCGTTCCTTGTCCAACCCTGAGGGCGCTGCAGGAATTGGGATCGAGAAGCGTAAATGGGGCGTAGGGGACACCCCCTCCCGGCACGCCGCCACTGGTAGAAGTCCAGGCCCGAGGAGTTGCAGTAAGGCTGTAAGAGAAATTGCTGCCCGGTTCTGAAATTGCCAAAGCCACCGCGGAGACGCCTGCAGTGGAAATCCATTGGGTGGAGGCTGCGCAACTTGGTGCGGTCGATGAACAGGTGATGATCGGGGGACCCTGGCTGGCCGATAATCCGTACGAGACCGTAGAGACCTGTGAAGGGGAGACGGTGTTTCCGAAGGTGCAATAGTCGCGTACCAGCGAGTAGGTGAATGAGGAGCCGTTGGGCACTTGGATACTTGAATAAGAGACGATGGATTGGCCGCTGTCCCATTGGAGCCCGAGGAGTTGCGTTCCGGCTCCGCACTGGGGCGTGCTTGCGGCCTGGGTGGTGACCATGGTGGCGCTCTGCACGTCTTTGAGATAAGTGGATGAGACCATCTGGGCATCGCCAGAGTTGGAAAGGCGGTTGCCGACACTGGATTGGAGCGAAAAGATCGCGATCAGCCCGACCGAAATGGCGCCTACCACAATGGGAAGAATGGTCACCGTGACGAGCAGTTCTATCAGGGTGAACCCCGGATCTGATCGATTTCCGGCGCGGGGTCTGCCAAAGTCTTGGTTGCGGCCCATACGTTCGCTTAGCCATATCATAAGCCGTTGTCGGCCCCGATCATGGCTCATCCTATTTTCACCTGGTTATAGATGCCATACATTGCCGAGATCAAGGCCACTGCGACAAAACCGACAACAATCCCCATGGCGATTATGACTGCCGGCTCAAAAAGAGCTGTCACCCGGTCCACTTTGGTGTCCAATTCCTGGCTGTAGTATTCGGCGGCCACCTCAAGCTGCTGATCGAGAGTCCCGGTTTCCTCGCCAACCCGGAACATCTGCTTCGCGGCTCCCGGGAAGAGTCCGGTGCGGGCGATGGGACTGGCAAGGCCCTGGCCCTCCATCATCTCCTCACGAACCTGTTCCAGTGCCATCCGGTATACGGCGTTGTTTGCCGATTCGGCTGTCACGGCCATTGAGCGAGGAAGATCAACCCCAGCTCTCAACAGCGAGGCGAGGATTCTGCAGACGCGTTCGAGTATGGCCACTTGGGTGACTTCACCTATGACGGGAAGTCTCAAAAGCCAGCTGTCGAGCTTTGCCTTACCTGAACTCGACCGCCTCATTGTGGCGAATCCGCCCACGAAAAACACCAAAATGGCAAGAATCACGAACCACCATTTCGAGATAAATCCAGAGAAATCCATTAGAAGGCGGGTCGCTAATGGAAGCTTTGCGTGCATGGATTTGAAAAAGGTCACGAAGCGGGGAAGGACGAAGACCGCGAGTATGGCAATGGTTACGACCGACATCACTGCGACAACGCTGGGATATATCAGCGCTGCGGTGATTTTGCCTTTGGCCTTAATGTCACGGTCAAGGTAGTCAGCGAGTTGGTTCAGGACGACATCGAGGTTCCCAGTCAGCTCGGCCGATTCAAGGATACCCACGTAGAAGTTTGGGAAGGCCTCCGGGTGGCCGGCGGCCGCCGCTGCGAAGGTGTCACCGTTTCGGAGGCTTTCGATCAGACCCGCAAGGACTGTCTTAAGCATCTTGCCCGAAGTCTCTTCCATGATCACTTCGAGCGCTTCCATGATTGGGATGCCCGCCTTCATGAAGACTCCTAACTGACGTGAGAAGTTCATGATCTCTTTGCGTGGCACTTTTTTCTTGGTGATCTCGAAACTCAAGATGCTCGTCTTAGGTGCCATCTCCAAAGGCTCGAATCCACGTTCAATGAGCGCGATGTGCGCGGCACCCATGGACGCGGCTTTTTCGATGCCGTTGATACTGTTGCCGGCGCGGTCCAAAGCCTTGTAGCTGAACTTGATCAACGATTTGTCGCGGCTCATAAGCTGTAGACGCTCCGGATTACCTCGGAAATTGAAGTTATGTCGCTAGCCACCAGATTGATTGCTTCCTGCCGCAGTGTGCGCATGCCCTGTCTTACCGCAAGGTTGTTCAATTCTTCCTGGGTCGCCCATCCCACGATCAGCCGTTTGATTTCCGGCGTCATCACCAAGAGCTCATATACGCCGATTCGCTCCTTGTATCCAGTGTGGCTGCAGAAATTGCATCCGGTGCCGTGATAGAAGACATCTTTTTCTGGTCCGCCGCTCTCTTGATAAAAAAGCAGTTCCTCGTCGCTTGGCACGTACTCGGTCTTGCAAGTAAGACAGATTCTCCTCAGAAGTCGCTGACCTACAACCGCGAGGACTGAGGATGCGACAAGGAAAGATTCAATCCCCATATCAAGCAGCCTGTGAAGCGCTGATACCGAATTCGTGGCGTGCATAGATGACACTACAAAGTGACCGGTTAGGGCAGACTGAACCGCCACGCGTGTGGTTTCAACGTCTCTTATTTCTCCGACGAGAATGACATCTGGGTCCTGACGAAGTATCGACTTGAGCCCGGTTGCGAAGTTGAGGCCGGCCTGGTCATTTGTCTGGATCTGATTGATGTTGGGGAAGATGTACTCGACCGGATCCTCAATAGTCATGATGTTCAGCTCGGGATTGCTGATTTCGCTGAGGGTAGCGTAGAGCGTGGTAGTCTTTCCGCTTCCTGTCGGTCCAGCGCAGAGAACCATGCCAAATGGCGCACGAACCAATTTCGAGTATGCCTCGTGAGTGTCTGTGGGCATGCCCAAGTCATTAAGACGCAGGACTGAAAGGGTCTTGTTTAAGATACGCATGACGCATTTTTCGCCCATGATCGTGGCAACTGTTGCGACCCTGACGTCTACATCTTTGCCGTCTATCGTCACGGTAAGCTGGCCATCCTGGGGACGTCTTCGCTCGACGATATTCATGTTCGCCATGATCTTGATGCGGCTCACGAGTCCGGGACCGATCGACGCGGGTAGCTGCAGTATGTCCTGTAAGGCGCCGTCTATTCGAAAGCGGATGCGAACGATATCATCTGAAGGTTCAATATGTACGTCCGATGCTCGGCTGCGCATGGCCTGCGTGAGAATTCGGTCGACAACCTGGACAATTGGGGCGTCATTGGAAACGGTTTCCGGCTCAGAGGGATCGAGGGAGCGCCTCCTGGCCTCTTCGACGCCTTCGAAGACCCGCACCAGCTTATCGACGCCGCTTATGGCCAGATAGTTGTTGTCGATTGCCCACCGGATATCTTTTACGGGAGCAATCATCAGCTTTGCGGGCAGGCCGCTGATTCGTGTTAGAAGGTCTCGCAATTCATCGTTGGGTTCCGCCACCGCTACGCGGAGAGCGCCCTCCTCGACGCGAACCGGAATTGCCAGGTATTCCCGAGCGACATCTTCTGGGATCAAAGCAAGAGCTGAGGGTTCGATGTTTTCTCTATGCAGGTTCAGAATGGCCACACCGAAGAATCCTGCCAGCGCGTCGTCAAGGGTTGGTTCGCTCAAGATGCCGAGGTTGATCAACACCGATCCGAGGACGCCGCCATCCTTTTTTTGCACGGTCAGTGCCTGATCGAGCTCCTGCTCGGTGATGCGATGGCTTTCGACCAGAAAGTCACCGAAGCGCCCTTCGTAGGGTGTGGCAACCCCGTTTATTTCAGTGTGGGTGGCAAAAGAGTCCCGTTCGGGAGCACTTTGGTTTGCGGAAGAGTTCGGTGATCGGTGCGAATGAGAGACCGCGGTGGCGAGCCTTCCAGACCGCGCCAGTCCTTCACGATCGGGTCCGTCAATATGATGCGCATCGCCTTTGCCGTTTGCAGTGCCAACATGGACGCCAAGTTCAACCGCGCTCTTGGAGTCCTGCTCGGCGCGGGCGGCATTTCGGTCCTTCCTTTTGAAAGCCACAGTCACCTCAAAAGATCGATGGAAAATTGTTAAACTAAAGTTTGCGCGATTTTAGCGCCAACCCGTATTCAGAACCCCAGTATTAGAACTCACCCAGCGTGACCGACAACACACTGTCTGTTGAAGATTGTAGCGAGTAAATTCCCCTACGGCTACATGGAGTGTTTTCAAAAGATCTGGGTGAGGTCGCCTTTCCCGATTGTCTGATGTGTCAATGCACTTCACGGCTGTCAGGTCTCGGCAGAGTGCTTGAGTGCGTCAAGTCTTGCGGTCATCTTTGGTCGGAGCGTCGATGAGTGACAAGGGAATAGATTCGGAGTGCTCCATGTCGAAGTGGGTGGTCAGAGTCCCAATGAATCGGTTGCCAGCAAGATAAAATTCAGGGTTTGAGCTGTTTTGGCAATCCACCCGAAAGGTGGTCGGGCGCCTTTTGCCTACGGCCACCGTAAACGACGGGGGGACCAGATGGCAGGTTTACAAAATGGCGTCAAGTTTCCAGCGTTGAAAATGGCCGGAGATGGAGGTGGCGAGATTGTTATTCCCGACTTGCTGATGGATTTCTATGGAGTGATCCTTGCCTACCGTGGTTCTGGTGCGTGCGCTGCAACGATCAGATGGAAAACTTTTAGGCAATGCTTTCCCAGCTGAGCCAAGTTGGGATCAGTGTCGTCGGATTTTCGACAGATGAGGAAGACCATGCTGGTTAGATGATGGAGGTCCACAACCTGACATTTACCGTTGGTTTAGGTGTGGACATGGAGAAAGTGGGGAGTCTGCTTTGGGGCTACGTCTATAGATAGCGCGGATCATTGGAGTGTTCGAACTTCCTGCTTAGTCCGGACGGCACCATTGAGCTCGCGGTATACGCCTCGGGACCGATTTCCGGTCTGGCGCCGGAAGATGTTCTCGATGTCGTGACCCGCCGCCGGGCACGGGGATAAACGGCCTATCGGAATCGCGGCGTTGGAAATTGCCGGCCTGATAGGTTGGGCGCATCCGCCACTGATTCTGCATGTCCGCTCAGGCTCCGTTCTTCTGCCAGGGTTCGGCTTTCACAGGGAAAGTCCTGGGGTCCTCTAAAGGGTGTGGCTTCTCTGTCCCCGCTCTGGTACAAATGCTTGCCGGCAAAATGCTGTTTCGCCGTGCGTGAATCCTGGTACCACGGTTAAATTGCCGACGTGACCGGGTATCTGTGTATTAACACATATGTGACACCACCTCTGATCAAGGTGACTTTCTGGCTCACCACGCTGTAGGCGCCTGCGGCCCGGTTGTCCGAAGTCTTGTGCTACTGATCTAGAATTTCGGTCGGGTAGATTGCCTAGGGTTGTTGAGTTCCTTGGCGCTCAGGTGGGTCAATGGTATTCGTGATTGCGGCCGAGGTGAGATACAGCGCTCCCGTGATCAAGGGTGCGGCGCTGGCCAGGGCAAGTGAGCTAAGGCCCGCACGGTTTTGGTACGCAAGGGCGGTTGGTGCAACGCCGGCAACAAGGAGCATGAGCCCGGCAGGTAAGGTGCGGCTCAGTCCGTAAACGGCTAGTGCGGAGCCGAGCACGAAGAGATATATCGCCCGCACCGGGCCGATGTTGTTCTCAAGCGCCCGCCAACTGCCGGAATCAGCCAGGAACCAGAAATTGACTGCAACATCTAGACCAACAAGGAATAACAATACCTGGCCCGCCCAAATTTGACGGCGCCAGGCGAGCAGGATGAGGACGGTGAGAGGAATTGCCCATGCGGCAATCAAACCTGCTGACTCCAACCCACCGGGATCGGAAATACTTTCGCCAGCGAGAAGCAGCCCAAAAAACCCGCCGAAGACGGCTGTTATCGCGAAGCCGGCTTGTCGCAAGAAGTTCGCTCGTCCCGCCGCATCCCGGTGGCGCGCGATGTAGATCGTGATAGAGACGGCCATAACTGCGAGGACCAACAAGACTGCGGTGCTCACCTTGCACCTCCTACCGTTACAGCCCCAGTTGGCAAATGCGCAAAGCTATTTTACACCTTTGCAATTCCAGAAGGAAATGGTGAGCACCAGTGCTTTCTCCCACTTTGAATGTGCAGAGTTGCCCGAAGGGGCGTAGCTGTTAACGGAGAGTTACCACGCCCCTATAAGACTTTCGGCTGGCAGAAACACGCTGGTAGGAGTGCTTATTAGCGCGTATTAACCCTCGTCTCAACACCCAAATTCCTGCCTTTACTCGCTTGTTGCCGCTCTGTTAGGATGTTTGGGCTGCCTGAAAGCTAGACATGCGCCGACAGCGAATTGGAGGAGGGATTTATGGATAATCTAACCCGACTCGGCCTTTATAAAACCATGGTGTTGAGCCGCAGCTTTGAAGAAGCTATATTGCGCGATTATCACGCCGACAAGAAACCAGCCTGGGATATTGGAGCGGGCCTGATTCCAGGGGAGATGCATCTTTCTGCAGGGCAAGAGCCAGTGGCCGCTGGTGTGTGCGCGCATCTGACCGCAGATGATGCCGTGACTGCGACACACCGACCTCACCACTTCGCAATTGCGCACGGCATGGATCTCAAGCTTTTGGCGGCAGAGATCTTTGGACGCGAGACCGGCTTGGGAAAGGGACGCGGCGGACACATGCACCTCTTTGATCCGAGCATCCATTTTTCATGCTCCGGCATCATCGCAGAGGGGTATCCTCCCGCTCTGGGCCAGGCATTTGCGTTCCAACACCAGGGCAAGAACAGCGTCGCTGTTGCCGTGACTGGTGAGGGTGCCGCTAATCAGGGTGCCTTTCACGAGTCACTCAACCTGGCGGCCCTATGGAAGTTGCCGGTTGTGTTCATCGTCGAGGACAACGATTGGGCCATATCGGTGTCCAGGGACGCTTCGACGTCGATCCGATCGAATGCGGTCCGAGCCACGAGCTATGGACTCAGGGGAACCAGGATCCAGGACAATTCGGTGGAGGGCGTCTGGGATGCTGCCAAGACCGCTATCGAAAGGGCCCGGGCCGGGGAGGGTCCGTCTCTCATCGAGGTTCAAACTGTACGCCTCTGGGGCCACTTCGAAGGGGATGCGCAAGCTTACCGCAACGATCTGGATACCTTGATTGATCCTATACCGGCGTACGCCAACCAACTGGAAAGCGATGGAATTCTGACCCCGGAATTGGTAAAGGGAATCGCAGAGGACGCAAAGAGTCGGGTTGACGACGCATTTGAATATGCGAAGTCAAGTCCTTTCCCATCAGCTGCAGAAGTAGGAAATTACGTCTTCGCCTAAGGAGGAGTGATGGTACTAATTGATACGTCCAGTGCCTCTGTTTCAACAAGAAGGCTCACTACCGCAAAAGCCATGGTTGAGGGAATTTCTCAAGAGATGGAGCGCGATCCATCCGTCTTCGTCTTGGGCGAGGATGTGGGAGCGTACGGTGGAATCTTCAGCTCCACTACCGGCTTATTGGAGAGATTTGGTCCGCACCGTGTCATGGACACTCCAATATCTGAAACCGCATTTATGGGATTGGCCACCGGTGCTGCCGTGGAAGGGATGCGTCCGATCGTAGAGCTCATGTTTGTGGACTTCTTTGGCGTTTGCATGGATCAGATCTACAACCACATGGCAAAGATTCACTATGAATCCGGGGGAAATGTGAAAGTACCCTTAGTTCTGATGACAGCGGTTGGTGGAGGGTACTCCGATGGAGCTCAGCACTCTCAGTGTCTCTGGGGGACCTTTGCTCATATGCCAGGGCTGAAGGTTGTGGTACCCAGCAACCCCTTTGATGCGAAGGGATTAATGATTTCCGCAATCCGCGATGATAATCCAGTCGTTTACATGTTCCACAAGGGGGTCATGGGGCTGCCATGGATGGCGAAGAACCCACGATCCCTGGGTCCGGTTCCAGAGAAGCCCTATGAGGTGCCCATTGGCAAGGCGTCAGTTGTCAGAACCGGAAAGGACATGACCATCGTCACGCTGTCGCTCTCGGTTCATCACGCACTGGATGCCGCAGATGATTTGGCACAGCAGGGAATCGACTGTGAGGTCATCGATTTGCGCAGTCTGGTTCCGCTTGATCGTGAAGCCGTTCTTGAGTCTGTTTCGAAGACTGGGCGGTTGCTCGTTGTCGACGAGGATTACCAGTCCTTCGGGCTCTCTGGTGAGCTTGCCGCTGTGGTGGCTGAGACGGATCCACGGCTATTGAAAGCACCAGTGTCACGTCTTGCGATACCAGATGTGCCGATACCATACTCGAGGACTCTGGAGTATGCGGTTTTGCCAACTATGGAGCGGATTGTCAGTGCCGCAAAGCGCGTCATGGCTTGACCATGGAGGTCAAGTTTCCGGAACTGTCGCATCAGAATCCTGATGCCGAGGGTGTCTTGGCGACCTGGTTTGTGACCAACGGTCAGGTTGTCGAAAAGGATCAGCTCATAGCCGAAGTGCAGGTTGACAAGGTTTCAGCAGAAGTGGTGGCTCCAGCGCCGGGCCGGGTGACTTTGCTGGTGAATGAACAGGAGGTCGTTCGCCAAAACGGAGTCATAGCTGCGATCGACTAGCGAGCACAGAGTGCGCGCATTGGAATCGTGCCTGCTTGCCGGCAGAGGCTGATCTATAGAGTCTTGCCGTAATCTGTCGACACTCTTGCCGGTCCGCGAAAGTTGGGCCGAGCCGCCAAAGTCCGATTGAAACCTAACGTCAGGGGTGAAGCCTGAAGACTGTAATTGGAATGGCAGGGCATGCCCATGGGAATCCGCCAGGCTTTCCCGGCTATCTTATGAACCACGAACGACGCGCATGACCGACGATATTGCGGATGCCTTGCCATGCACGTCACGGCAGTTCACCAGCACTGGGTTGTGGTATATCGCGGTGTCATAGCACTTCTGCGGCTGGATCCGCCTTACGGGCGTGGTAGAGACCGAGTATCGACAGAACCAGCATGATTGCCGCTGCAATGTAGGCGCCGATTGCCGCAAATCCCATTATGGTTCCAATTGTCCCAAATGCGTAGGCATTGAGCAGCATTCCCCTAAGGGCCTCACCCTTGAACAGGGTGTTCACCTGGTTTGCCAAGGTGGTGTTGTTCGGCTGGGCCTGGGCTTCGCTCGAAAGCTGGGCATAAGTTTTGCCACCGGCAACTGCCTTGAGGTGATTAGCGATGAAATGGTCCGCATATACCTCAGCCTGTGCACCTGTGGTCAGCAACTGTCCGCCGTACTGCTTCATAGCAGAGAACTCAGGTGCCGCAACAGCCGGGCTGTTTGCGGCAGGAAAGTAGATCTTCTGTGAAGAGAGCTGAGTGTATACCTGGTTGTTGATGTAGTAGTGACCCCAGGTCAGCAGTGCGCCAGCCACGATCAAGATAACAACCAACAGCATTCCGGTAAGACTAACCAGAGTAT
>DAHXKX010000047.1 GCA_027366165.1 Actinomycetota bacterium | reverse complement strand
GCGTTCGGGTTCCAAACTTTCAAACGGCCAACCGGTTTGCTAAAATTTAGTTGTATAGGACAATAATCTTATGGTTGGGAAACTAGTTGATGTTGTCACGCAGAAAACGACCGGATCTAACTAAGAGAAAAACTGAGAAAGAGATCGACGAGGAGTTCTCTGACCCTGCTTTGCACCAGGTAGTCGCGTCAGAGATCGTCCTGCTGCTCACCGTGATGGTATGCACCATCATGATCTGGAACAACAACGTCAACGTCTATGGCATCAGTTACTTTGGAGTCACAACCCCGACCATTCCTATTGTCGCTTTAGGATTCGTCGCCGGCGGGGCCATCCTGATCATGGCCTCGAGGAAGCTCCCATCTTATGCCCCATACGGTCTGGTCAGACTGACGTTACGGGTGGTCTCTGTTGGGATGGTCCTACTGCTCCTGACCCCCTACACGGTCGACACTTTCTTCAACTGGGCGCACATGACCCTTGGCGCAATCATCTTCGCCATTGAGATGTACACCGGAGCAGTTCTCTGCTTCAAACACATGCGCGACCTTATTTCCAAGTGGGCGCTGGCACTTCAATTTTTTGGCGGCCTGTTGGCCATGTTCTCCCTGCCAAACAACATGTTGAACTTCATGCTGGAAGGAGAGGTGATCTTTCAACTTGGTTTCATTGTGCTGCTGAACCACCTGTTGCGGGCCCAACCGTCGGAAGTGACTAACCGGCTCTCACCGGACATACAAGGTTAGAGGTGTGACCGGCTCAGCTGCCCGGCCGTTAGAGGGTTGCCCCATCTAATTCAGCGCCACCACGCTCATATCGGTAATTCCATAGGCCTGAACACCTGCAAGCATTGGTTTGTGGGAGCATGAGACTACCAGTAAATGCGGCGCTCACAATGGATATCTTCGGCCCCAGGTTTGTAAGCTCTCTATGAGAGCCAGTTTCGGTTACTCAAGAAAGGCCGCTGATATGATTCAGCCGATTTCTACTAGACCGGATAGCTATCCAAACAACAGCTTCTCCCCAACACCCAGGAAAAGAAACCGTACTTTTTCAGGCAACTTTTCTTGCAATACTCAGTATCGAGGGAACCAATGAGGCCCAGAATAAACGTAGGTCCCGTCAATCAGGTGACTCACCTAGATGATGAGATTCTGATCAGTGAACCAAACGGGAGGATCTCAAGCAACCGCCAGCAAGGCTACTTCATTGCTGACACCCGGTTGATCTCCGGCTATAGGCTTAGGATCGCCCGGGATGCGCCAATTCTGCTCAATTCCTCTGCAGTGGCGGTGAACTCCGGCCGGTATGAATTCACAAATCAAAAGTTCATAGATGACCTAGGTGCCGAAGTCCCAGAGAGTTCGCTGCATTTGGAGCTGGACCGTGTATTGGGACGGGGAGTTCATGAAGACTACGAACTCACAAACTTCTCCGACACCAAGGTTGTCCTCATTATCGAGATCAGTGTCGAATCCGATTTCGCAGACCTCTTCGATGTCAAGGAAAACCGCCTCCAGCGGCGGGGACTCATCAACAGTAGCTGGGACGCGGACAAATCGATCCTGCTCAACGTCTTCACAAATAACGACTTCGTGCGCGCGGTTCGCTTTGAGGCAACGACGTCGGGCAAACCGCCCGTCTACGCAAATGGCGGTCTGAGTTTCCCGATAATCCTCGAACCCAGAGAAACCTGGACAGCCTGTCTGCTATGGCGGCCGATAATAGACGACCAGCCGCTGCCAACTATTGACACATGCCATGATCTTTTGAGTGCCTCTGACGAGACCAACATGGCAGAGCCATGGATAGCGGAGTCGACAAAGTTCATGACCAGTAATGCCGTGGTTAACGAAGCTGTTCAACAGGCAATTGATGACCTGATAGGGTTACGCATGCGTCTGCAGATCCCCGAGAATGTGCCAGTCTCTCCGTCGGACATTCCTTCGGAGGACATGTGGCTGCCCGCCGCCGGAGTTCCCTGGTTCGTCAGCGTCTTTGGCCGGGACGCATTAATCACCTCGCTTCAGGCACTGCCCATATCCTACAAGTTCGCAGAAGGCAGCCTTAGGGCACTTGCAGTTTTGCAGGCGACCACCACAGACGACAGTCGCGACATGCAACCGGGCAAGATACAGCACGAACTGCGAAGAGGCGAGTTGGCCGAGTTGGGACTGATCCCTCACACCCCTTACTACGGCACCCACGACGCCACGCCATTATTTGTTCTGACCGTCGCTTCCACTTGGGACTGGCATGCCGACATAGAAGAGCTCGATCTACTGAGACCCCACGTTGAAGCAGCTCTCGCGTGGGTCGAAAAAGATGGGGACATCGACGGCGACGGAATCCAAGAATATGCCACCCGTTCACCAAATGGCTACTTCAACCAGGGCTGGAAGGACAACGGACAGGCAATACTGCACAGAGATGGGTCCCTTCCCGAGCTTCCGATTGCAACGTGCGACAATCAAGGTCTGGTGGTGGCCGCCAAACGGGGATGGGCACACGTCCTTGATCAGGCCTATGGAGAAAAGCTGGCCGCCAGAAGACTCTACGACGAGGCTGACCGCCTGGCCGACATTATCGAGAAGCGGTTCTTTTGGGAGGAAGAGAACACTTACTATCTTGGCCTTGACGGTAAGAAGAGGCCGATTGAATCAGTGGCCTCCAATGCCGGGCAACTCCTCTACTTTGGAGCCATCGAAAGAGAACGGGCAAAGCTGCTTGCAAAGCGGCTGTTCGAAGAGGACATGTGGAGTGGATGGGGGATCAGAACTCTTTCCGCAAAACACCCGAGCTACAATCCGTTCTCCTATCAGATCGGTTCGGTCTGGCCGCACGACAATGTTCTCATCGCTACAGGGCTGCGAAAATATGGCTTTGACGAGGAGGCGCAGTGGATTGCAAAGGCGATGTTTGACGCATCACAATGTTTTGTCTACCACCGCCTGCCTGAGCTGTTCTCTGGACTGAAAAGAGATCCCGGAAGCTTTCCAGTTCAGTATCTGGGCGCCAACGTGCCTCAGGCTTGGGCTTCAGGGGCCGTCGTCCAAACGATAGCGATGCTGTTGGGACTTGAGGCAAATGCCTACGAGGGAACCCTGAACATATCGCCGGCGCTACCGGATTGGCTGGAATCAATAACCCTTTCGGGCCTTTCTCTCGGTGATGAGAGAATCGACCTCACTGTAGAGCGGACGGCGACCAGCGACCATCGTTACACCACCGGGCCAGACAGCGGGGTCAAAATTGTCCTCAACGGGTCTGACTCAATCTAGCTTGTTCGACTTCGATCCAGAAGAGCTAAATCCCGATCACGGATCGGAAGTTACCGAACTCGTCGGAAATGAATTGACCATCTTTTGGAAGGGTCTCCTTACGCGGATCACTGCCCTTTTGCCGAGGACGACTCTGTAAGGTCTGGACTGGATTGTTGAAATCGGCTACCACCTTTTCGTAAACTTCCAGATGTCTTTCGACCATGATCTCCATCGAGAATCGCTCCTCAGCCGCAAGCCGACACTTCGAACGGTCCAGGTCGGAGGCCAACACCACAGCTTGGGCAAGGTCGGACGATGAATCGGCAAGATAACCGGTCTTGCCATGATCCACGATCTCGGGCGCCGCACCGGCATGTGTGGCCACTACCGGAGTGCCACACGCGAGCGCCTCAAGCATGACCATTCCAAAAGGCTCCACCCAAGCGATCGGGTTCAACAGACACGTTGCTCCGCCGAGAAGGTCCAACTTCTCCTCACGGCTGGCTTCTCCCAAGTACTCGACATCGCGTCCCAGCATTGGCTTGATCACCTCATCGAAATAGACCTGCTCGCCGCGCTCTCTGCACTTGGCAGCTATCTTCAGCGGCACACCTGCCAGCCGTGCCGCCTCGACTGCGATATGTACGCCTTTATCCGGACTCATCCGACCCAGAAACAGGGCGTATCCGCCCTTCCCATCACCAACCGGGAACTCGTTCAAGTTGACACCGTGGTGGATGACGGCGGCCAAGTTGACCCCCAAAGCAGCCTGTGCCTGAACGTTGGAGATTGCGATGACAGGAACCCGACTGCCCAGCGCCTTGTAATACTGGTTCAAACCGCCACTGAATGGCATGTGGTTC
>DAHXKX010000025.1 GCA_027366165.1 Actinomycetota bacterium | reverse complement strand
GCGAGGAAATACTCTCCAAAGGTCCAGTTCAATACAAGACTGATGAGTTTATTTCCGAGCTCGCCGGGGCGGAGACCAAATCTCCTAGACGGGCGCACCAGAGGTTTGGAAGACAGAGGAATGGACGGCCCGTGGGCCGGTATCTCATGTGCGTCCATGTCCATGATGGCGTTACCCAGATCGCAATTCTAGAGGGTAGGACGCTTATCGAACACTATGTGTCCAAGTCGGAATCCGATCCCAACGCTATTGATGGAAATATCTACCTTGGAAGGGTAACCAACGTACTTCCTGGAATGGAAGCAGCATTCGTGGATATCGGAACTCCGAAGAATGCTGTCCTGTACCGTGGGGACGTAAGGTACGAGCGAGAAGATCTTTTGGATGCCGACCAGCGATCGGTGAGGATCGAGCAGCTTCTCCGGCCCAAGCAAACAGTCGTGTGCCAAGTTACAAAGAATCCGATTGGAACAAAGGGTGCGAGGCTGACACAAGAGGTCTCGCTTCCGGGCCGCTTCCTGGTGCTGATACCCAACTCTGAGAGTTATGGGATATCGAAACGGCTTCCGGAGGATGAGCGTAAAAGGTTGCGCCGGATACTTGACGATATCAAGCCAGCCGGATTTGGGTTGATTGTGCGGACTGCCGCTGAGGGAGCCACGGCGGATGAGCTAAGGCGCGACACTGACCATCTGATCGGTATGTGGACGAGGATAGAGGAGCGGGCCAGGGTGGCACACGCTCCGGCGCTTCTGTACCAGGAGCCTCAGGTGGCGGTAAGGGTGATTCGCGAGGAATTCAACCGCAACTACCGGGGAGTCATCATTGACGACCGAGATCTGTATGAGGAGGTGTCCATGTACGTCTCTTCGATATCGCCTGAGTTGGCAGACCGCGTTGAATTCTATGACGTGGAAAGGCGGGCGCTTCCTCTTTTTGAGCAGTTCCATGTTCACGAACAATTGCACAAGGCGTTGGGGCGAAAGGTTTGGCTGCCTTCGGGAGGTTCCCTTATCATCGACAGGGCAGAGGCATTGACCGTGATTGATGTCAATACGGGTAAGAATGTCGGGTCACACTCGCTGGAGGAGACCATCCACAGGAACAACCTTGAGGCCGTGGAAGAGGTAGCTCGGCAACTACGCCTCCGCGACATTGGCGGTATTATCGTGATCGACCTCATCGACATGATGATCAAGGCCAACCAGGAGGACGTAATGCGTGCTTTTCGTGATGCTTTGGCACGTGACAAGACCAAGACTCAGGTGTTCGACATGTCAGAGCTGGGCCTGGTCGAGATGACGAGGCAAAGGGTTTCAGAGGGGCTTGTGGAATCTTTTTCCACCGTTTGTCCAACTTGTGAAGGAAGAGGTCTGATTTTTGACCCATCTCTCCTTTAGTGCAGGTACACTGTTACACCTATGTATGCGGTGATCACAACAGGTGGCAAGCAAGAAAAAGTCTCTCAGGGACAGGTAGTCAACGTCGAGTTGCTAGGCGTTGACGAAGGAAGCGACGTTACGTTCAAGCCAATCCTAATTGTGGATGGCGAGAACGTGATAACCGAGGGTTCTGGCCTTGATGGTGCTTCGGTGACCGGGAGAGTGGTTGGTTTGGCTAAGGGGCCGAAAGTCGTCGGCTTCAAGTATCGATCAAAATCCAGGTACCGTCGCAAATGGGGGCACAGGCAGAAGTATTCGGTTGTCGAAATTACCGGAATCAGCAGGTAGGTAATTTTAGGGTTCATCCTCGCCGGACTTATTCGATTGCAGGGATGTCAAATATGACTCCAAGGAGAGATTAGATGTCAAAGACTAAGGGCGGTGGCTCTACAAGAAACGGCCGGGATTCTCAGGCTCAGAGACTTGGCGTCAAGATTTTCGACGGTACGTTAGTCAAGGCTGGCTCTATTCTGGTTCGCCAGCGCGGGACGAAGTTCCATCCCGGTGTTAATGTGGGAAGGGGAGGGGATGACACCCTCTTCGCTACCTCTGAGGGAAAAGTGAAGTTTGGTGATCGTCGCGGTCGCCGGGTGGTTGATGTCGTCAGTGATGTCGTAGCCAACTAAATTATTTGCTCATATTCATATTTCTAGATCACATACCTGCCAGACCTCGGAGTATCTGCTTTTGCAGAGTGTCCGGGGTCTTTTTACTTTGAGGATTTATGTCAAATTTTGTCGATAGAGCACAAATCCATGTCAAGGCTGGCGACGGAGGAGCTGGTTCAATCTCATTTCGGAGAGAAGCACATGTAGACAAGGGCGGCCCCGATGGCGGTGATGGTGGCCATGGGGGAAGTGTCTGGCTGCAGGCATCTGAAAATACCACGTCATTATTCCTCTTTCGTGATTTTCCCCATAAGGCGGCTGAGAGTGGTTCCCATGGGGCGGGGAAGAAAAGACATGGCGTCAGCGGTAAAAGCATCGTCGTGGAAGTTCCGGTTGGAACTGTGGTGAAAGATCTTGATGGCAAGGTACTTGTCGATCTCGACACCAATGGAGCCAGGTGGCTGGCGGCGAAGGGTGGACAGGGTGGTCGCGGTAACACACGATTTTTGTCAAACTTTAAGCGGGCTCCAAGCTTCGCCGAACAGGGTGAGACGGGTGAGGAGTTTTGGTATAACCTCGAGCTAAAGCTCGCAGCTGATGTCGCCATCATCGGTTTTCCAAACGTCGGCAAATCAACTTTGATTTCGGTGATTTCCGCGGCAAAGCCAAAGATAGCCGACTATCCGTTCACGACCTTGGTGCCAAATCTTGGAGTCGTCCGAGTCGGAGACAGGGCGGATTACTCTGAGTTCATAGTGGCGGATATTCCCGGATTGATCGAGGGGGCCAGCGAAGGTAAGGGACTCGGGCATGAGTTCCTGCGTCACATTGAACGGGCGAAGGCGCTGCTGGTACTTGTCGATCCATCGCCAGATGCGCCAATGACGGCTGAGAATCAGGTGCAGGTTCTGATAAGAGAGGTTGGGGCTTACATGGCCGAACTCCTCGACAGGCCAAGACTGGTTGTTCTGTCGAAGTCGGATATCGTCGATGCGGCAGTCATCGGTGACCTCTTGGATCGGGGAGTTGTCAGCCTGGCAATTTCCGCAACCACTGGAAAAGGTATCAAAGATCTCATTGCTGAGATGGTCGCCATTGTTAGGGCAAGGAAGGTCACCGAAGTGGCTCTTCCCGAAGAGATCGTGATCCATCGCCCAGTGCCGCAAAATTTTGAGATACTCAGAGACACCGATGGAGCATTCAGAGTCAAAGGTAGAGCTGTGGAGAGGACTGTTGCCCTCTCAAACATCACAACCCCCGAGGCCATCGACTATATTCAAACACGTCTGAAGAAACTAGGTGTTGACAGAGCTTTGAAGCGCAGCGGTGCGCGTGACGGTGACGAGGTCCGAATCGCTGGTTTCAGTTTTGACTACCAGGAGAGTTTGTAGGAGGATTCGAATGCGAGTCGTAGTGAAGCTTGGATCCTCCTCTGTCACGAGTATGGACGGGTCTATCGCCCACGATACACTTATGTCAATCTCATCCCAGATCTCAATGGTTCGTAACGGCGGAAATTCGGTTGTCATCGTGAGTTCTGGCGCCATTGCCTCCGGACTCAACACGCTGGGTATAATCGACAAGCGGCCGTCTGACCTGAGTGTTCTCCAGGCAATTTCAGCCGTCGGGCAGTCACGCCTGATGGCGGCATATAACCAAGCACTTGGTGAGTTTGGACTAATTGCCGGTCAGGTCCTTTTGACTCCACTGGATTTCATAAATCGACAGCAGTATCTTCATGCAAGACAGACGCTGGAGAAGCTGCTGGAGCTTGGTGTCGTGCCGGTAATAAACGAAAACGATGCAGTGGCGGACGACGAAATCCGGTTCGGAGATAATGACCGAATTGCCGCGCTGGTGGCAAATCTGATCACGGCCGATCTCCTGGTCCTTCTGACCGACCAGATTGGCGTGTATACCTCCGATCCACGGGTCGACTCAGCCGCGTCTCTACTTGAAGAGATAGACGAGATATCCGAGGTCATCAGGGAGGCTGCCGGTGGTCCAGGAACGGAGCGTGGCTCTGGCGGGATGGCATCCAAACTCCAGGCAGCTTCGATCGCCTCTTGGTCTGGCGTCGACGTGCTTATAGCAAGTGCAAGCCGCGATTTGGTGTTGGTTGAGGCTTGTGACAGAAAGCCAGGTCTTGGTACCTTCGTTAACAAAAGACAGACCCGCCTCAGTGCCCGCAAGCTTTGGATAGCCTTTGCCAATCCACCCGTTGGCAAGATTTTCGTGGACGACGGTGCCGTGAAAGCGATTGTGGAGAATTCGAAGTCTCTGCTCAGCGTTGGTGTCCGTTCTTTCGAAGGTCCGTTCCTCGAAGACGATGCGGTGGAGATTTGTGACCTGTTGGGCCGGGTGGTTGCCAGAGGCCTTGTGAGGGTGTCATCCGAAGATCTTCGCTCGACAACCCCGTCGGCGGTTCCCGGAAATCAAAGTCATTCCAGTATTCTGGTTCATAGGGATGATTTGGTGGTGTTGGTCTAATTTGACACTGAAGCACGCATTGACTTCAGTGGTCTCCAAAAAGTAGGTACAGAATGTCTGATGCGGTTCGTGGTTCAACAAGAGAAGATCCGAAGCTCACCCTTTTAGCCCAAGCTCAAGATGTGAAGGATGCCGCGCGGTTCATGGCCCTTGCTTCCACGGAACAAAAGAACGAGGCTCTTGATGTCTGCGCAGGGCTTCTGACTGCCAGTGCCGACAGAATTCTTGAGGCCAACTCTCTTGATATTTCCAATGCGCGTGAGGCAGGGACTTCAGCAACGGTGATTGACAGGCTGATGCTGAATCGGTCCCGTATCGAGTCAATGGCAGTTGGGCTGAGAGATGTCGCGGCTCTTGCCGATCCAGTGGGCGAGATTGCTCAAGGTTGGGTTCGACCCAACGGACTTCAGATTCGCAAGGTAAGGGTGCCTCTCGGTGTCGTCGGAATAATTTACGAGAATCGGCCTAACGTGACTTCTGACGCTGCAGCTCTTTGTCTTAAAAGCGGAAACGCAGCTTTTCTCAGAGGTTCTTCGGGGGCAATCAACTCGAATTCTGAGATCTCTGGGGTATTGTCAGAGGGTTTGGTCAGTGTGGGGCTGCCTGCGGCTGCGGTGACTTTAGTTAGAGATACCTCTAGAGAGTCGGCTTCGGAGTTCATGAGACTTCGTGGCTACATTGACTGTCTGATCCCCCGGGGTGGTCCTTCCCTGATATCGGCGATCATAGAGAACGCAACGGTACCTTACGTGATCGACGGGGATGGAAACTGTCATATCTATGTGGACGAGTCGGCGGACCTCAACCAGGCTGTGGAAATCATTGCCAATGCCAAGGTGCAACGGCCCTCGGTCTGCAATGCGGTCGAAACTGTTCTGATTCACGAGAAGGTATTAGAGGAGATTCTCCCGAAACTTGAGCTTCGAATGCCATCGGTTGAGCTGCGGGCCGATCCGGCCTCACGGCCATTTCTGAAGAGGTCGACGTTGGCAACCGAGATGGATTACGCGACTGAATTTCTTGACCTAATTCTGGCTATTAAAAGTGTCAGCGGACTTGACGAGGCAATTGATCACATCAGACAGTACGGCTCCGGCCATTCCGAAGCCATTTTGACCAATGACTATACGGCCTCGAAACGGTTCATTTCAGAGGTTGACGCCGCCGCGGTGTTGGTTAACGCATCAACCCGGTTTGTGGATGGCGGTGAAGTCGGTTACGGGGCGGAAATTGGCATAAGTACCCAAAAGCTTCATGCCAGGGGCCCCATGGGACTGCGCGAATTGACGACGGAGAAGTTCGTGATCGAAGGCAATGGCCAGGTGCGAGGGTGACGGTGGCTATGGGTCAATACCGCTTCAACTCACCTACTCAGGTAGGCGAGTTGTTGGCGGGTGTGGGTTATCTTCCGAGTGTAGAGATTTCTTCGGTACTTTTTCTCGCCGATCGTCTGAAAAAGCCCGTGCTGGTGGAGGGTCCGGCGGGTACGGGAAAGACTGAGCTAGCCAAGAGTGCAGCAAAAGCGCTTGGAGCGCGGCTGATCAGGCTGCAATGCCATGAAGGAATAGACGAATCCAAGGCTCTCTATGAATGGAATTACAAGAAGCAGCTCCTGCACATCCAGTCTGACAAGACGGGCAGCTCGTGGAACGAGGTCGAGGCTGACATCTTCTCAGAGGAATTTCTTTTGGAGCGGCCCTTGCTGCAAGCAATTCGGGCAAAAGATCCGGTCGTGCTGCTAATCGATGAAGTGGATCGGGTTGAGATTGAAACCGAAGCGTTGCTTTTGGAGGTACTGAGCGATTATCAGGTTTCTATTCCAGAGCTTGGAGCCATTGTCGCCAATCAGGTTCCCCTTGTGTTTCTGACTTCGAACAACACCCGCGAGCTGTCCGAGGCACTCAAGCGCAGGTGTCTGTTTCTCTTTCTTGACTATCCGGACAAAGAAAGGGAGATGGAGATAGTACTGTCCAAGGTACCGGGCGTGTCGAGGGCGCTGACTGATTCCATCGTCTCGTTCGTGGGTTCCTTGCGCGAACTCGATCTGAAAAAGCGTCCAAGCATATCGGAGACACTTGACTGGGCGCTGACGCTGGTCAGCCTTGGCCTTGACGAGGTGGATGAATCGGTTGTGAAGTCCACCCTGAATGTGCTTCTCAAATACCGTTCCGACATGGCGAAAGCCAGCAAGGCGATCCTCTCCAGCTAGAAGAAATACGGATGATAAAGCGAGTAATTGAATTTTCGGAAGCTCTCAGAACTGCCAGGGTGCCGGTCTCGCTCCTTGAATCACTTGATGCATGCAGTGCCTTGATGTCTTGCGACATATCCGACAGGGGTGCGGTAAAGGCGTACTTGGCGTCGACACTGATCAAGGACCACAGTCACCAGAAGGTTTTCGACAACTTGTTTGACGTCTATTTTTCTCCAGGCACCTACGAGTATGGTGCGCCTCATGATGCCCATAACCGAGGTGACGACGAGCGTGGCGAGTCATTTGAAGATCTAGCTGATGCCGAACTGAGGGAGAAGATAAAGGAGAGCCTTCTCGGCGGGAATGACTCGCAACTCCAGAACCTTATAGCATCAGCTGTTTCGAGATTCGCTGGAATGGAACCCGGCAGGCCTGTTGGAGGGGTCTACTATGCATTCAAGACTCTGAGGCACCTTGATTTGGACATTCTCAAGAATTCCCTCTTTAGTGTCCGCGTCGAGCAGTTGGAGTCAAGCGACTCACTTGGTCTGAAGCTTCTGAACCATGATATAGATCTCGCCTTGGAAAAGGTGAGAAAGATGGTCAGCGATGACATTAGGCGCAGGATCGTGAGCGACAGAGGGGCGGATGCCGTCGCCAGAACACTTCGGTCAACTCTGCCCGAAGATATCGATTTCCTGCATGCAAATGCCGAGGAGTTGCGGGAAATAAGCCGCGCGCTTATTCCACTCGTGCGCAAGCTGGCCTCACGCCTTGGTCATCGAAGGCGCAAGGGGCATCATGGTGCTCTTGATTTCCGCAAGACGATTAGGCGATCGATCGCGAACGGGGGAGTTCCATCCGACCTGATTTTCCATAAGCCGAAGCCAACCAAGCCGGAACTTTTCGTTGTCGCGGACATTTCCGGTTCCGTGGCCTCATTTGCCCGCTTCACATTGTCTATGGTCTATGCACTCTCTGAACAGTTCTCCAAGGTTCGCAGTTTTGTCTTCATTGATGAGATTGATGAGGTTACGGACATTTTTGAAACCAGCGATGAAATTGACAGCGCCATGAAGCTCGTAAGCACTAAGGCCAAAGTGGTTTGGACAGATGGCCACTCCGATTACGGACGTGTCATGGAAAGCTTTGCTGAAAGATGGGGCGAAGAGATTACCCACAAGACGTCGGTGATCTTCCTCGGAGATGCCCGCAATAACTATCACCCTTCCAGGGCTCATGCATTGGCGTCGGTTCGAATGAAGGCTCGAGCAGTCTATTGGCTGAACCCTGAGCCGAGTGGTTACTGGGATACGGGTGATTCGATTATGACGCAGTATGGCCTATATTCTGACTCCGTGAATGAATGTAGGAACTTGAGGCAACTTCAGTCCTTTGTCGAGAAGCTTCTGTAGAGTTATCTTTTTCTAGGAGTGCATTTATTGGCCGCAACCCGACTTGTATTGGTGAGACATGGAGCATCCAGGTCAACTGAGATTCAAATAGTTGGTGGACACCTTGGATGCTGCGGACTCAGCGTTGAGGGTGTCTTCCAATCAGAACGTTTGTCCAGGAGATGGCTGCGCAATCCACCGTTCGATAAGCAGTTTCCATACGGCGGAGCGTACAGTTCCGTCATGAGGCGATCGCAGGAGACCGCAGTAATTGTGCTTTCATCGCTGGGGCTCTCACTAAATGGTTCGTCGTGTGACCTCTGCGAGATTCACCCTGGCGTGACTGACGCAATCACCTGGAAAGAGGTTTCCGAGAAGTACCAGGGCGCAGATATGCTCACCGACCCGTCAATTCCCATCGCGCTGGGAGGGGAAAGCTGGAATCAGATGAGTCTTCGAGTCGTCGATTTCTTTTCCCGGATCGTGTACCGTCATCGTGGTCAGACTGTGATTGCCTTCACTCACAACGGGGTCATTGACGCCACTCTTGAGCGCTGGCTTAGAGGTTCACCGAGGGGTGCGGGGTTGGGATCTGATCCAACTGGAATTACCACCTGGATTTTGGAGACCGATGGGCACGGGGAATTCCGGCCCACACTCGTGTCGTACAACGACTTCAGTCACCTTGATCAATCGATGCGGCAAACCCCGTCCGCTAGGGCGGAGAAGAATAGCGATGACGGCGGAGACGTCACAATATCTATTATGTCAAATCCCCAAGATAAGCTGATACCGCGAGCATCCGCCAGAGACCATATACCCGAGAGTAAGCTCTAAGCCGGCGACTCGCAGAGCCCGGTCAACATGGATAGGACCGGGGAGCCTCAGCAACTGAAGAGTGAAAAGACCAGGAGTGTTTAGCAATGCCCAGGTTCTCTGTAGTGGATTGTTGTCCAGATTGGTCAACAGGCATAGTCGATTCCCACGTTGTAGGTGTAGTTTTGGCCTGTTTGCACAAGCCAGGGCGTGCCTCCTGCAAACCATAGCGCTTGGTTTGTGCAAGCAGCTTGCTGGTAATCGGGTGCGGCAATCCAAATTGGTTGTGGATCAGCTGCCGTACCAAGGCTGAGTCCGCCGGTGATCTGTTGCCACTGATAAGCCGTTGAGTAGATCCCTACCAGCGCTCCCTGAGAATGCAGGTACTGCATCGTTCCCGCTATCACCGCGTTATTGATCTGGATATCCGTCGACCACGGACCACCTGTCTCGACATCTATCCACCAGATATTTGCCGATACTCCCAGTGAGAGGGCATTTTGGAGTGAGTGGGCAGCTTCGTTCCATCCGTAGTTGGTCGCCTGACAGACGTAGTTTGTCGTTGTGCAGTTTCCGGCAGGACCACTCAAATAGACCGATGGGGTCGGGGCGATCTGCCATTTTCCGCCGCTGAAAGGAGCTCCCAAGAATGAGTAAAGCTGCAAACTGCTTCCGGCCGCCGCAGCCTCTGCTTTGAAGATAGTGGGATTTCTGTTGTCTAAGAATGGATATCCATCTGACTCGGCAATTGCTATGTTCCCTAGTGATGGCGGTACGCTTTTTGTATAGTTGCTCATGTCGTAGCCGGTTGAATGGGGAATGAACGGATTGGTTGCCATGTCGGCGGCAATTGCGACGATGGGTCCCGGAATTGTCTTTCCGCCCATCGAGCCAAAGAATGTGGCGTCGCCGAAGGAGAAGATGCCCCCGTCGGAGGCCACCATCCAATAGCCGGCCCCAGAAGATGTGGATGCCATTCCAACAATGGGTTCATTGAGTTTCTTTCCGCCCATCGAGCCGTAAAACACCGCGTCGCCGAAGGAGAAGATGCCCCCGTCAGAGGCCACCATCCAGTACCCGTGGCCATCGGCAGTTGAGGCCATTCCAACAATGGGTTCATTGAGTTTCTTGCCGCCCATCGAGCCGTAAAATACCGCGTCGCCGAAGGAAAAGACTCCACCATCGGTTGCGACCAGCCAGTATCCATGGCCATCCGGTGTAGCTGCCATTCCCACCATCGGTTTAACCGGGTGATCTGCGGCTGCCGACCCCAATGCCAGTGTTCCGAAATTATAAGTCGAGCCGTCACTCCCTGTCATCCAATAGCCTCCTACAGAAGCGGATGAGAGTGAGCTGTTGAGCGGAGTTGTAACTGTCTGCGCATTGGCAATTGAAAAGCCGAGGGCCACAAATACCGCCAGCGACGAAAGTGCCCTGACTGCCTTCAAGATGCGAGCACTTATGGAAAGGCGGGTGTTGCACGACTCTTCCGCGAGTTTCTTATACATAATCCCCTGTACCTAATTTTTCAATCCGTGCCTTGGTCTAGGCGGATTCATTGGCGAGTTTAGGTTTGTTCTGCTCGAAAGGTAAGTCTAACCCAGGAGGCGTGCCCGAAAGTGATTATTTCAAGGACTATATAAGCATTTCGGCCACTCGGTAGGCAAGATCGAGAGACTGTCTGCCATTTAACCTTGGATCGCAGATGGTGTTGTAATTGATATCGAGTTCGTCCTCCATGACCTCCTCGGCGCCACCGAGACATTCTGTGACGTCTTCACCGGTAAGTTCGATGTGGACCCCACCTGGCCAGGTGCCGAGGTCTCTGTGCACCTCAAAGAATCCTTTAAGCTCTCTCAAGATCACGTCAAAGCGTCGAGTTTTGAGGCCAGTGCTGGAACTGGAAAAGGTATTGCCGTGCATCGGATCCGAGGTCCATAATACCTGGTGACCTTCGCTTTTGACAGCCTCGACAAGGGAAGGCAGGACATCTGTGATCTTGTCGGCGCCCATCCGCGCGATTAAATTTAGCCGTCCAGGAACTCTGTTCGGATTGAGCTTTTCGCAAGTTCCAAGCACCTGTTCTTTTGTTGTGGTGGGTCCGACTTTGCATCCGATAGGATTTGAAATTCCTGCCGCGAACTCGAGATGGGCGCCACCGAGGTCTCTGGTGCGTTCTCCGATCCAAAGCGAGTGTGCCGAAAGGTCGTACCACTTGCCTGAAGCCGGGTCTTGCCGGGTCAAGGCTGACTCGTAGCCGAGCAGGAGCGCCTCATGACTTGTCCAGAAGTTGACCTGCTGCAGCACCTGTTCCTTTGAAAGATCGATGCCGCACGCCGCCATGAATCTCAGTGCGCGTTCAATCTCAAAGGCAACCGCCTCATACCTCTGGCCTTCAGCACTTGATGCCACGAATTCTTGTGTCCATGTGTGGACTTTGGACAGATCGGCGAAGCCGCCTTTGGTGAAAGATCGAATTAGGTTCAGTGAGGAGGCTGATTGGTGGTAGGCCTTTACCATTCTCGAGGGATCCGGGATCCTGGATTCCAAATCAGGCTCTTCAGAGTTGACAATGTGCCCGCGGAATGAGGGAAGTTCCAGGTCGCCATACATTTCAACTGGGCTGGATCTGGGCTTGGCGTATTGGCCGGCAATTCTGCCCACTTTGATGACCGGAACGCCGGTCGAGTAGGTCAGCACCACAGCCATCTGCAATATGACTTTCAGCTTGTGCTGAATTGTTTGGGCTGAATGATTATGGAATGATTCGGCACAGTCTCCAGCTTGGAGTAGGAAGGCCTTTCCCTGGCTGGCCAGTGACAGAGCTGATTGCAAAGACTTGATTTCGTTCACGAAGACCAGTGGCGGATAGCCCGAGAGTTCTTTCAGCGTTGCTTCGTATTCGTCGGTGTCAGGCCATTCCGGCTGCTGCATTGCCGGAAGTTCCCTCCAGCTCGCGGGATTCCAAGTTGTCTGCATACTGAAGTTTCCTCGTTTAGAATGACCTGTCGTCCGCCGATAGGACTGGACTCGCACCCCGTATGGGGAAATTTCGGATCCGTCGACATGTAGTCTTTACCTACACGATAAAGGTTTCTGAGCGATTGGCGAACCAAAATGAAGCGATTTAGATTCGGTGTTCAGGCTTCTCAACCCACCAAAACAGGTGGGGAGTGGAAAGAGATTGCTAAGCGTGCCGAGGGATATGGATATAGCACGCTGTTCATTCCGGATCATCTCGACGATGCCCAGCTTTCGCCTATCGTGGCGATGACGGCGGCAGCCATGGCAACAACGAGTCTGCTGGTGGGTTCGTTAGTGTTCGACAATGACTACAGACATCCGGTGACTCTTGCGAGAGAGATGGCAACTCTGGACCTTCTCAGCGAGGGCAGACTTGAAGTTGGAATGGGTGCCGGGTGGAGACGCAGTGATTACGATCAGTCTGGGATTATCTTCGAGTCTCCTGGTGTGAGAGTCGCAAGACTTTCCGAAGCTATAAAAATAATGACATTGATGTGGCAGAGCGGTACAGCCACATTCAGCGGAGACTACTACAAAGTCGAGGGCGCTACCGGTTTGCCCAGACCATATAGCGGCGAAGGTCCGCCGCTTATCATCGGAGGTGGAGGAAGAAAGATTCTTGATCTCGCCTCCCGGCATGCCAAGATCGTTGGGGTCAACCCTTCTCTGGCTTCAGGGGTGAAAAGTAGTGAGGTAATCAGCTCTGTCGCGCCTGAACGTTTTTTGGAGCGAGTCGAATGGGTTAAGGAGTCGGCTGGTAGTCGATTTGCCGACATAGAGCTGCAGTGTTTGACGCTTGTGGCGCAGGTGGTGGACAATGGCTATTCTTGGCTAAGCGAAGTCGCACCGGCTTTCGGGGCAACTGTCGAGCAGGCAATGGAAACGCCGATTGTTTTGGCAGGGTCCGTGGAGGAAATCGTTGAGACCTTGGAGGCCCGCAGAGAACGCTTTGGATTCTCTTACTGGATAATTCACCAGCATGAGATGGAAGCCTTTGCCCCTGTGGTTGCTGCTCTGAACGGGAAATGAGGCAGGCTCACAAGTGCGAATAGGAATTTTTGGCGGGACTTTTGACCCCATTCACGTTGGACATCTTGCCGCAGCGGTCAACGCCAAAGCTGGCGCAAATCTCGACAAGGTGTTGATGGTTGTGGCCAATATTCCTTGGCAAAAGGATGGTTTGCGGCGTGTTCACCCAGCTAATGAGCGTCTTGCGCTGGTCAAGGCGGCAGTCTCAGGTGTCGAAGGGCTGGAGGCAAGTGACATTGAGATTCGTCGCGGGGGCGAGTCGTACACCATCGATACCGTCATCGATATCCAGAAGAACTTTCCGAATGACGAGCTGTTTTTAATAATTGGCGCGGATGTTGCATCAGAGTTGGAAACCTGGGAGAGGGTTGACGATTTGGCTGATTTGGTGACGCTGGTGATTGTTAATAGGCCAGGGTCGGCCAATCCGGGCAATTTAGGGGACCGATGGAACTACATAGAGGTGGAGGTACCTTCCCTTGACATTTCCTCTACGGACCTGCGGGCCAGGGCTATTGAAGGCCGGCCCCTGGACTACCTGATTCCCGCAGCGGCAATCCAATACATCAGAGAACACAACCTATACGGTCCTGGGGAGGAGCCGGAGTAATTCTGCCCTGGATTGCTTGTAATTACATCAAAAGGTTTCTAGTATCTAAGGTAGATGCTAGAGATTCTCCTTATTGGGAAATGGATTTGACTGGTTTCGACATATCAGTCGTATTTCAATTGATCCGGTCTGTCTCAGGAACTATCGTGCGTCTTTCGGAATCTGTCCATCGTGACATCTCCCGCTTGTTTTTTCACGTGCCGATGCTTTGTGCCTCAGTGGCCAGTCCTGCCTATTCTTTGCTGGAGAGATCACCGTTGCACACTGAACTGACATTTAGGAACTTTGTCTTAGAAAGGAGTATGAATAATCTTGAACGACACCGAAGTGCTAGTTAGCGTTACTCATCATCATTCAGGAAGTGAACCGAGGTGGCTGGCAATCTTGGCGGCACGCGCGGCTTCTGAAAAAAAAGCCATAGATCCCAAGGTTTTGGAACTGGGTGAACTGATAGGAATAACTGATTATTTCCTCATCTGCTCGGCGTCCAGTGGCCGTCAGGTCCGAACGATTGTCGACGAGATCGAGAAATCAGTCAAAGGGACTCTTGGACTCAGGCCAAGGGGAGTCGAAGGACTTAGTGACGCCTCCTGGGTGCTGATAGACTACGGCAGTGTCGTCATTCACGTGATGAGTGAAGAAGCGAGGGCGTTCTATGCCCTCGAAAAGCTCTGGTCGGACGCGCAGCTTATCAGTTGGGATGACGTTGCCTAAGAAAAGTCCGGTCCTGACACCCGGTGTTTCTTCAGTTCGAAAAAGCTCTTGTTTTGTGCTAAAACGACGAACGCATCCCAGAGTTCACCGGCTGTTTCACCTCTTGGAGTGGCATTCAGGAGCGGTCCGTTCAGAGCAACTGGCGAGTCGCCATCAAGCACAACCAGAGGCACCCCAACACTTTCGGTCCCATAAAGCGCCAAAGCCTCTTCCATAGTTTTGCGGATTATTGAATCCATTTCTTCGTTGTTTTCGTGATAGTGCAGTTCAGCCGGCCATTGTGCCGCGGCTAATGCATCACCGATCGATGATTTGGCGCCGAGTCCCTGATTGTGGAACTGATTTCCCAGCGCGGCGTAAAAACGGCCAATGGAGTCCATGTCAGCGATGTTTTCTGCTATTGCCGCCTCAATAACCCGTAACGCCCTTAGACCGAGGCGCATTCCGGGTCTATACTGTGCTGGTACATCAACTCCGGTATTCTTGATCTCTAGGGAAAAGGGTTTCCACGCGACATCGAGATCGCGATAACGTTGGACCTCTGTCAGCCACCTAGAAGTCAACCAGCACCAAGGGCACGAAGGATCGAAATAAAAGCTAACTCGCACTACCAAGCCTTTCGTGAGAACTTCTACATCTTGTTCTAGCAGATGTTAGAGACTAAGAGCGCAAAAATGGGCGACGACGTATGGAGCTGAGGAAGTTATGAAGCACAGTAACGGACTGTTGTATTTTGAATCTTGTCACACCTCATGGTGTTTTGACGAAGGGAATCTGAGATTCAAGCGGATACCAAGGCCAAAAGCGCGACGGGCATCCTCAACGGATTTTGCCCACACGAAGTGGGAATCCTATTTCGAGCTCAGTTTCAGTGCTGATAGTGAACAGTTCACCGTGGTCTTGAATGAGGCCGGGTCTAAATTGTTGCGGTCATGGCGTCATTCGGAGAATTGCATCCATTGTTTCGGAGATGACTCCCCGTACGAAACCGAGGAGCTTTCGTTGATCAAACTTGATGAGCTTTTAAACCGAGACGGTTGAGACTCCAAATCAAGTCCTTTGATCGGTAAGCATTCTGGCTAATGTTCGACTGCCATTCATGAAGGTTTTACCATGACTCAGGTAGGGTTCGTGGAGGAATGCCCAATATCAAGTTTTTCAGTCGGACCTTTGCGGAATATTTCAGGCTGCTGGTGTTTGGCTTGGGTCTCGTTATCTACGTTCTATATTTCAAAAGTAGGGTCAATCAGTCGGATTTTCAGGTCTTGTACTCCGCCGCTGATGCCGCCATCCACCACATTTCTCCGTATCCGGCCAATGGAAGTCCTTCGGTCTATTCCGGATCAGCCTTTGTGTACCCGTCCGTGGTTGCGTATTTATTCGTACCTTTCACTTGGTTGAGTCTATCTCAGGCGGAATATACGTTCGTGTTACTCTCGGTAGCCAGCGTTGGTATTGCGCTATGGATGTTAGGGGTGAAAAGGGCCGGCGCGTATGCATTGTTCCTGGCGGCTTCTACCACGATTGTTTCATGGCAAATGGGTACTCTCAATCCGCTTTTCGTTCTGGGAATCGCCACGGCTTGGCGTTTCAGGTCGAAGGCTCTTGTTCTCGGTGCTGTTGTTTCGTTAGTCGCATTCGCAAAGCTATTCTTGCTGCCCCTACTGATTTGGCTCATCATCACTCGACGATTCCGCGCTTTGGCATACTCGTTTGCCATTCTGGCTTTTCTGGGGGCAGTCAGTTTTCTTGGTGGTCCACTTTCCTTCGGCCACTACCTGTCTCTTCTTGGACAGCTGTCGCGCCACGAGGGGGCAAGAGGCTTTTCGACTTCATTCGTAATTCGTTCGTTTGGCCTTGGTCAAGGTGTGTCGGAGCTCATTTCGTTCAGTATCGCCTGCCTCTTGTTGATATTCATTTATTGGAGATATAGGGTAACCGAGAGCGAGCAACTGGTGTTAGCTGGGATGATAGGTATTGCTCTGGTCCTCACGCCGATACTCTGGAGTTCTTACCTGCTGCTTCTGGCCGTAGTCTTCCTGCTAGTTTTCTCACCTGAAGCCGCTGCAGTCCTCTATGCGCTTCTGTCATGGGTGATCGTGACGCCGGACCGTGCGGGGATGTTGGCGGTTGTGTTGCTATTAGTCGTTGTTCTGTTGGTCTCGATCGTGGTGCTCGGATGGAGTCCGCTGCACCCGTCATTTATGAATGAAATCCGCGGTCATCTAGAGCGATTCGCGGCTGAACCGAGGCTAGTGGCCGCTGTCGTGGTGTCAACATTGTTCATTGGGGCAACGGCAGTGTTCGATTTCCGGATCCAGCCCGCGATCGAGGTGCAGCTGTCACTCTTGTATCTTCTGCCACTGGCCATATTGGTTCTGTCTAGGCAAAGGCAACAAGCCGTTCACCAGGATAACTGAGGGCAAAGCTTCGATTTCGGCCAGCCTGGCAGTTCGCAGATCTTGCGTTACTCTTGACTTGTGAGATGAATCTCTGGGTCGGTCACTTCTCCTTGGCCTTGGCGGCTTCGGTGTCAGCATCAACGAATGCCGATTTCCGCAGTGGAACCTCTTTGACGGCGAGAGAGAGAAGAAAGGCTACTGCCGCGATGGGGACAGCAACCAGAAACACCGTATGAAGCGAGTGTGAAAATGCCTGAGTGAAGCCGTATTTGATTGGTGCCGGTAGATGGTCCAGTGCGGAAGGGCTGGCTGCAATGTTCCCACTGTTGAGCGTCTTCATCACCGTAGCCGGAAGGTACTTGGGCAGGTTTTTGGTCAGCTGAGCGTTGAAAATCGCGCCGAATATCGCGACTCCGAAGGAACCACCTATGGAGCGGAAGAAAGTCGCCGTGGAAGTCGCGGTACCCAGATAGTTATACGGAACCGCGTTCTGAACCGCAATCACCAGCACCTGCATCACACCGCCTATTCCGAGTCCGAGAATGAACATAAATAGTGATGCTTCGAAAAGACTGGTAGTGACCGTCATCAATGAGAGCAGGTAAAGTGCCAGGGTAACAACGGCAGTCCCGGCAATAGGGAAAATCTTGTACTTACCTCTCCTGGTAATTAGCAGTCCGGTGAATACCGAGGTACCTACCAGGCCAACCATCAGGGGCAGCAGTTCCAACCCTGAGGCAGTTGGGGACGCCGCGAAAACCGTCTGAAGGTAGGTGGGAATGTAAATGATTGCGCCGAACATGGCGAATCCAACGATGAAGCCAAGAGCAGAGGTTACCGAAAAAACCGAATTTCGGAATAAGTGGAGAGGCATTAGAGGCTCGCTCGCTTGACGTTCGATGAAGATAAATAGCACTAGGAGCGCAACTCCGGCGGCCGTGACCCCGATTATTGTCGGTGATCGCCAGGAATAGGTGGTGCCTCCCCAAGTGGTTACCAGGATCAGGCCTGTTACTGCCGCTCCCATAACTACCGTTCCCAGGTAGTCGATGCGGTGAGATTTGGTGGATCTTGGGAGATGGAGAACGGTGGCAATTGCCGCCAGCGCCAGAATTCCAATGGGGAGATTAATGTAGAAGACCCATCGCCAGCTCAGATTATCGGTGAAAAACCCGCCGAGCAGAGGCCCGGCAACGGAGGCGAGGCCAAACACCGCACCGAAGTACCCTTGGTATTTCCCCCGCTCTCTGGGCGAAACGACATCACCAATTATTGATTGAGATCCAACGATCAGGCCACCGCCACCGATTCCCTGGAGAGCCCTGAACGAGATCAGTTCAATCATGCTATGTGACAGCCCAGACAGCGCCGAGCCAACTAGGAAAATCAATATGGAGATCTGAAAAAGCTTCTTGCGGCCGTATAGATCGCCGAGTTTTCCCCAAAGGGGAGTTGATACAGTCGATGTGATCAGATAGGCAGTTACGACCCAGGACAAATGATTCAGTCCTCCAAGGTCGCCTGCTATAGTCGGTAGCGCTGTAGCCACAATGGTCTGGTCCAGTGCCGAAAGAAGCATTGCCAGCATCAGGGCGCCAATTATAAGTCCTACTCGAGATTGATGCCCCCCGGGGACGGAAGAGTCAGCGTCTTCGTGGCTACCTGTCGATTCTGCTGGTTTAGAACTCATTGTTAGCCTTTTCTCAAAATTGCCAATGAATTGAATAGCGAAATTTGTCTACTCATGATAGATCCGGCGGTTACGTAATTCTCAAAGCGAGACGTAGAAATCTCACTCGAGGCTGCATTGCGCTTAGATTGAATTGACCGAAGGCAAATGCAGGTCCTGGTTTGGCGGAAATTGGCGGCGAAAAGGTTCAGTGGGCGTATCGAATGCGGCTTCCAAGGGATTAGGCGCGCTCGGCAGTCTTGGATCGAGTGGCCCATGCGCTTTCTGAAGGCGGTATCGGCATGTCCATGGCGGAAGTTGCGAAGCTATCGGTGCGGGCAGGGCTACCCTTTATCGATACTTTCCCACCAGACGGGCACTACTTGACAGCATCAGCAGTCGTGCGCTCGAAGATCTAGGTGAGCTGATTACGGCCGTTGAAAAGGCGGACGTGTCTGCCCGTGAAAGTCCTTCGCGGATTTCGGGGGCAGTACTGATGTAAGAGGGAAATGCACTGTTGTTGATGCGCGAATGGGTGGTAGTCGGCGAGGGCAAATTTGAGAAAAGTGTTCCAAGGGCGCTGAATGTAATGATTCATTGGGCCAGGGAGTCGAAGGAATATGATCCTGACGTTGCAAGTCGTTCTATCACGATGCTTTTCTTTAGTCTCTTTTTGGCGGAAGTAGCTATTGTATCTGAGGGTTCCGGCACGGTCGAGAAAGTTGCGGCAAATATAGTCAGGCTATTGTTTGAGGGGCTTGGGAAGCAGTCGTCAAATGCCAATATCCATCCAAGGAGGTAGCCAGGATGCGACCAATCGCACTGTGGAGCCGAAATTGGCGGTTACGACATTGACTGTCTGAACTAGGGCGGGAAGAGTTGGGAGAAGGTAACGTATGTCTGAAGTTGTCGGTCGCGCGATCCCTGAAGTGACGGACGGTGACAATTAGCAGTTGACACTTTGTTTCGCGTTAGAGCCGGATGAGATATACAACGTGGCAGATTTGCCAACTGATCGGGGGAGTACGGGTCATGATTTCACGAGGGCTGGAGCCGAATGCACCGCTGACGTCGGAATTCACCAGAGATCGTTTTCCTATGACGGATTTTGGGGGAACCGGCATTTCAGTCAGCCGGCTGGGATTTGGAGGCATGGAGTTGGCGGGTCCACCCCGCTCTCCCAATATGACACAACGTGAAGCTACGAGATTGCTTCGCGCCGCGTTCGACTTTGGCATCAACTACTTCGACACATCAATCGACTACGGATTGAGCGAGGAGCGCATCGGCGCTGCATTTCGAAAAACAAGGGACCGGATTATTCTGGCCTCCAAGTGCGGATGTCTGGTCGGGAATGATGATGTGGTGGAGGGTTCTCATCTGTATACCGCTAAGAATATCCATGCGGGTGTCATCCAGAGCCTGCGCCGTCTGGAAACCGACTATATCGACGTAATGCAGTTGCATGGAAATCCCACCAGGAATGAGCTCGAAGAGCAAGGCGGACTTGAGACTCTTCTAGAGCTGCAACAAAGTGGGATAATTCGCCATATCGGACTCTCAAGTAGAAAGCCGTATGTGCAGGAATTCTTAAATGTCGATTTCCTGGGTGTCTTTCAGCTACCATACTCGGCCATCCAACGTCAGCATGAGGACATAGCGGCCCAGCTCTCGAATGTGGGCAAAGCCGTCGTTGCGCGAGGTGTTGTGGGCAGGGGATCGGTGGCAAAAAGGTGGTCTGCAATTCCGATCGGCATGGCAAATGGTCAGGCGCAAGGCGTTTGGGAATCTGCGAAAATAGACGAAATCTTAGGTGGAATGTCACGGATCGAATTCATGATCCGTTTTGCACTGACTAGTGAAGCCATAGATCTGTGCTTGACGGGGACGACAAGCATTTCCCATCTTGAGGAGAATGTTCTGGCAGCGGAAAAAGGTCCCTTGGATCCAGAGATCCACGCACTTGCAGTACACCGGCTGACTGTGGCGGGTTCGGCGCCGGGAGATGGCGAATACAGAAGGGGCGGACCAAAGCCGCCGGTTCAACCAAGGTGATTGTCGCGAGGCATGATGATGGCAACTTAGTATGCAGATCGCAACGGTAGCCTGGGTAATTGGCACAATTGTTGGGTATAGGTAGACGTGATCAGCTTGTTGACAAAATTTGTTTCCGGCCATATTCCACCGGGTCTTGTTCAGAAGCGGCTAATTCAGAACTGTCTCTGCTCAAGGTTCCCGTAGAGACGCCACATTCGAATGCTCCATCAAAAGCTATAGACGCTGCCGTAGCCACCGACCTCCCAGTAAACGTAGCTGCTCCTTACAGGTGGGATGCCCACAACGGGGTCACGGAGTTAAAAGCCGCCCATCGATCCGTAGATAGTGGCATCACCAGTTGACATGGAAATACTCTGCGTGCACTGTGACCAGCTGTAGACGTATCTCCGAATGGGGGCAAGGCCAGCTGGTTGGACGATCATCGCCGAGTTGTACTGTTCTGATGACCAGAGTACTCGCGGACGTGGAAACTGGTCCAGGTGCAGACTTGACCCCTGACACTCAGGCCAATAATCGCCAAGTCATAGACGGCTTCAACTACTAGCTGTGCAACGCGTTCTCGTATAGCAGCGACGGGGTTTACAGCAATCTCAGTGACTGGCAGACGATTATTGGGAGCAATGTTGCACCTTTTCCCGATAC
>DAHXKX010000013.1 GCA_027366165.1 Actinomycetota bacterium | reverse complement strand
CTATCTCCTTGTTCGTGCAGGCACGGGCCAAGGGCACGGAAGCTTAGCTGCGATCCTTTGTTTTGCCGCGAAGGGCAAGTGCGTCAGCGATAGTATCAGGTACACAGTCTATCCATAACCCCACTTCAACAAGCTGAGGAGAAGTCGAATGGGAGAAATGGACGCATATTTTAGCGGGCATCTTGAAGGTCGGCATGCCGTGCTGATGATTCATGGTTTTACTGGATCGCCGCATTCGATTTTGGGAACCGCAAAATATTTTGAAGCTAATGGTCTAAGTGTTGCAGTTCCTCTTCTGCCTGGACATGGTACCGCGGTGGAAGATTTGTTTGATAAGAGCTTTGACGACTGGTATGCAGCTGCCGTTGATGTGGCCTTGGCACTGCTCACCAAATGTGCCAGGGTGGACCTGTTCGGCCTCTCGATGGGAGGTGCGATCGTACTGAAGCTGCTGGAAAGGATTAATGGATTTGGAAGGGCGGTGTTGGTTAATCCGCTGGTTGAACCGCCCGCGGCCAGCTTTACCACATTGCTGAGGTCGATCCTTGAGAGTGGATTTACGACCGTGCCCGGGATCTCCTCTGATATTGCCAAGCCTGATTCGCCAGAGCTTGCCTACACTCAGACGCCGATAAGTGCCGCACTCTCCATGTTCGACGCTTTGCCGGAGATCGCCGACCACCTGGATGTGGTCAAGAATCAGATACTTCTATTTTCGTCGAAGCAGGATCACGTAGTTCCTGTCACGTCAGGAGACCTTTTGGCGGGTTCACTCGATTCGGCCAAGTTGACCAGGGTCTGGCTGGAACGGAGCTATCACGTTGCAACACTTGACTACGATGCCGATCTGATTAATGAGCTGTCAGCAGCATTTCTAAGCTGTGGTGAAGTGTCTATTTGAAGCGAGTCTGATCCCGAAACTTCCAAAGGCTTCTGCTAGGCTGCCGTATTCCTTCAGATAAGATTGGGTTGCATGTCAGACAGTATCTCTCGAAAAGAAGTTAATCATGTGGCGAATCTTGCCAAGCTCTCGCTGAGCGAGGAGGAGGAGCTGATGTACACGGGTCAGCTAGCAGCGATTCTCGATCATGCCAGAGACATTATGGCCCTGGACACCGCCGATCTATTGCCTACCGCGCACCCCCTTGAACTAAGGAACGTTCTTCGCCGTGATGTCGAAGCCCCTTCGCTGGATCGCGATGAGGTTCTGTCTCAGGCACCTGCTGCCGAAGGAGGCCGATTCATGGTGCCCAGGATCCTCGGAGAAGCACCATGATGTCATCAACTGTCGGCCTGGGTGCCGCTGAGATCGCCGAGCTGGTCAGATCAAAGCAGATTTCGGCTCAGGAAGTGACTGAAGAGCATTTGGCGCTGGTCAGGCTGCAAGACCCAGTTCTTAACTCGTTTCTACAGATAACCGATGACGCGGCAATCGCTTCGGCGAAAGCGGTGGATGCCAAGATCGCAAAGGGTGAGGATCCAGGCGAATTAGCCGGTGTCCCAGTGGCGCTCAAGGACAATCTGGTCACCCGCGGGTTGGCAACTACGTGTGCTTCCCAGATTCTTAAGGGATGGAAGCCGCCTTACACCGCTACCGTGGTGGAAAAGATCAGCTTTGCCGGAGGGGTGGTGCTGGGAAAGACGAACCTTGATGAGTTCGCCATGGGTTCGTCAACGGAGAACTCCTCTTTTGGACCCACCAGGAATCCTTATGATCTGAACAGGGTGCCCGGCGGTTCGTCGGGCGGTTCAGCCGCAGCTGTGGCGGCAAGGTTCGCGCCTTTAGCCCTTGGATCTGATACAGGGGGTTCGATACGCCAGCCAGCAGCCTTGTGTGGAATCGTCGGTGTCAAGCCGACCTATGGAATGGTATCCAGATACGGTCTGATCGCCTTCGCGTCTTCGCTTGATCAGATTGGTCCTTTTGCCCGAAGCGTAAAGGACGCGGCTCTGATGCTGCAGGTCATTGCCGGCCACGACCCCAGGGATTCAACAAGCCTGGAGAGCGGTGTACCCGATCTCCTCTCGGACATCGATCGCGGAGTTGAAGGCCTTCGCATAGGTATCATCGAGGAGCTGATCGATGGAGTGGCGCCAATGGTGGGCACGGCGATTACCGAAGCGGCGAGCAGTCTAAGTGCCCAGGGGGCCAAGGTCGAACATATTTCAGTTCCGGCGGTCCGCTACGGCCTTTCAGCGTACTACCTGATCGCGCCGGCGGAGGCATCGTCCAACCTTGCGCGATACGACGGTGTCCGATACGGTCTGCGGGTAGCCGGCCAGGATATGAACGAGACCTATATCTCTTCGAGGACAAAGGGGTTTGGTCCTGAGGTCAAAAGAAGGATCATGTTGGGGACGTTTGCCCTCTCATCCGGATACTATGACGCTTATTACGGCAAAGCTCAGAAGGTCAGGACGATGATAATCAACTCATTTCAAAAGGCCTACGAGCGTTTCGACGTCCTACTGTCGCCTACGGCGCCCACTACTGCCTTCGAATTGGGGGCCAAGGCTGCTGATCCTCTTTCGATGTACCTTTCAGATGTTTGCACAATTCCTACAAACCTTGCAGGTCATCCCGCAATGAGTGTGCCATATGGACTTGGAGAGAATGAGATGCCCATAGGAGTCCAGATCCTTGCACCGGCTCTTGGTGAAGTCAACATGTTCAGAGTTGCCAGGGCTGTGGAGAAGGGGTCCCCCTTGATTCCAAGGAAGCTGTTTTGGGAGTAGATCTGGACAAGCGCAGTAACGAGACAGGAATGGATTGAATCGTGGCTATACCAATGTCTTCAGAAGCGGCAAAGGAGTTTATCCCGGGCTGGGAAATGGTAATCGGTCTTGAGGTGCACTGCGAGCTGAAAACAAGGACCAAGCTTTTCTGTGGCTGCACCAACTCCTTTGGGCAGGAGCCAAACACCAACATCTGTCCAGTATGCCTGGGCCTTCCGGGTTCTCTGCCGGTAATCAATGAGAATGCTGTTGAGCTTGCTGTAAGGATCGGGCTATCTCTCAACTGCAAGGTTGACGAGTCCATTTTCCATCGCAAGAATTATTTCTACCCGGACATGCCCAAGGATTATCAGGTATCACAGTACGAGCGGGCGATCAACGAGAACGGCTATCTTGAGCTGCCATTATCAAAGAAGATGGTTCGAATCGAGCGGGCGCATATTGAGGAGGACACCGGCAAGTCAACCCATGTCGGTGGTGGGGGAGGACGCATCCACGGGGCGGACTACTCTCTAGTCGACTACAACAGAGCTGGCATTCCTCTTGTCGAAATTGTCTCGGCGCCAGACTTGCGGTCTGCTGACGAGGCCCGTGAGTACGTTTCCGAACTGCGCGCGATACTGGTGGCCAGTGGCGCCTCTGATGGAAAAATGGAAGAGGGATCGCTACGTGTAGATGCCAATGTCTCGGTGCGGCGACAGGGGTCTCGGGAGTTTGGAACCAGATGTGAGATAAAGAACCTAAACTCCCTTCGGTCTCTCGTAAGAGCAATTGGGTATGAGGCGCAGCGGCAGGTTGAACTTATCAGCTCGGGCGAAAGGGTCATACAACAGACTAGACACTGGAATGAAGACCAGGGAGTAACTACGGCCATGCGCTCCAAGGAGGAGGCATACGACTACCGGTACTTCCCTGAGCCAGACCTTGTCCCATTAAGTCCGTCAGGCGAGTGGATAGCCGAAATACAAGGCCGGATAGGTCTGCTGCCTGCGGTCCGTCGGGAGAGAATGGCGTCGCTATTTGACAGCGTTTCTAAAGGTTCCACTTTGGATCAAATCGTGACTGCGGTGGGATTGGGTCTGGATGATCTGGTAGTGGCGGCGGTTGAAAGCGGGGCGGATCCAAAGCTGGCTCTGGCGAGGGCGACTAACGAGGTGGCATCCGACGTTGGGAACTTGGCCAACCTGACAGTTGCCAACTTTTGTGAATTGGTAATTATGGAATCCGAAGGCAAGCTTTCTGCCACCCAGGCGAAGACCGTTCTATCAAAGATGCTGGAGTCGGGGTCCGGACCGCAGAAAGTCGTCAAGTCGCTTGGGTTTGAGGCACTTGACGCGTCAGTCCTTGAGGGCTTGGTGGATCAGGTCATAAGCAGTTCACCAAAAGAGTGGGAAAGGTTTTCCATGGGAGAGGATCAGCTGTCAGGATTCTTCATCGGCCAGGTGATGAAACTCTCCAAAGGAAAGGCCGATGGCAAAGTCGTGACCTCGATTTTGCGTTCCAGAAGGGCCTAGAGGGTTGGCAGATTGTCGGCAGAAGGTATTTTTTTCATGCCAGGTGTGCGGAGTAGAAGTTTTTAACTTAGTCTTTTAGCTATGTCAAATGAGTCACCTGAGAATATTCCCCACAATCCGTTAAAGCCGCGAAGTTTTGAAGTGACCGACGGTTATCGTCGAGCCCCCGCCCGGGCAATGTTGAGGGCGGTTGGGATGACCGATGGAGATTGGGACAAGCCGCAAATAGGAGTCGCATCTTCTTGGAACGAAGTCACTCCCTGCAACATGTCTTTGGACAAGTTGGCCAAGACTTCCAAGGACGGCGTCACCTCTGCCGGGGGCTTTCCGTTCGAATTCGTGACAATTGCAGTGTCAGACGCCATTTCCATGGGTCACGAAGGAATGCGAGCCTCCTTGGTGTCACGGGAAGTCATCGCGGATTCGGTCGAGACGATGATGCACGCGGAGCGATTTGACGCTCTGGTTTCGTTGGCGGGATGTGACAAGTCTTTGCCGGGCATGCTGATGGCGGCAGCTCGCCTGAATGTTCCGGCTGTATTTCTTTATGGTGGAAGCATCCTGCCAGGTCACCTTGACCACCAGGTTCTCGACATCGTTTCGGTATTTGAGGCAGTTGGCGCTGTCGGCACCGGGTCTCTTACTGAAGCGGAGCTGTCTCTTATCGAGTCACATGCCTGTCCGACAATAGGAAGCTGCGCCGGCATGTTCACCGCCAACACGATGGCTTCGGTTGCTGAAGCGCTCGGCATGTCGCTGCCGGGTTCGGCCGCCACCCCAGCCGTGGATGATCGCATGACCGATTACGCCTTCAGGTCTGGCCAAGCGGTAGTCGAGCTTTTGAGACGAGGCATAACAGCTAGAGACATCATGACGAAGGAGGCGTTTGAAAATGCGATCTCGGTAGTAATGGCAATGGGTGGCTCCACAAACGCAGTGCTTCACCTTCTTGCGATTGCTCACGAGGCGGATGTCGACCTTACCATCGACGACTTCAACAAGATCGCTGCCAGGGTTCCACACCTTGCCGATACCAAGCCGCATGGGCAATACCACATGTACGACATTGACAGAGTCGGTGGCGTAGCGGTGGTGTTGAAGCACCTTCTTGACCACGGCTTGCTGAATGGCGACTGCATTACCGTGACCGGAAAGACCATGGCCGAGAATCTGGCCGAGGTAGATCCTCCTGCTCCTGATGGCGAGGTTATACATCCATTGTCAAACCCAATCAATCCAGTGGGTGGCATAGCAATTCTCAAAGGTTCAATGGCACCCAAAGGAGCGGTGGTCAAAGTGGCGGGAATCGACACTCCGTACTTTGACGGAATTGCAAGAGTGTTTGACGGCGAGGATGCCGCGATGGAGGCGATCTTGGCAGACGAGATCCAGCCCGGCAATATTGTGGTGATCCGATATGAAGGTCCAAAGGGCGGACCTGGAATGCGAGAGATGCTAGCTGTAACCGGGGCAATGAAGGGCGCCGGGCGTGGCTCGGATGCGGCGCTGCTCACTGACGGCAGGTTCTCTGGCGGCACTCATGGTTTTTGTATTGGTCACGTTGCCCCTGAGGCGGTAGATGGGGGACCGATTGCCTTTGTCAAAGACGGCGACCGGATCGTAATCGATGTCGACAACTACAGGATCGACTTGATGGTGGACGAAAGCGAGTTGGAAAGGCGCCGGGCCGAGTGGCGGTTGCCGCCTGCGCGGTATACCCGCGGGGTGTTGGCCAAGTACGCAAGACTGGTCACCGGAGCGGACAAGGGTGCCGTAACTGAGCCGTAGAGACCCGTCGAAAAGCAAGAAAGTGTGGAAAATGGTGGTGAAATCACCATTTTCCACAAAAAGTCGATGATTTCATTTGGCAGTCGGCAAGATTTGCCCTATTGTTAATTGCAATGAGTAACAGTCTGTTGGTGGTAGTAGTTTTCGAGTAGCGCACGGCGAGACAAAAACATCGTGTGCTTGTTTGCCTCCCAATCGGGAGGTTTTTTGGTTTATCGGGGAGTGAGAAATGAAGCTAACTGGAGCTCAGGCTTTGATAAAGAGTCTGGAAATGCAGGGCGTCGACGTGATGTTCGGCCTGCCGGGCGGTGCTATCCTGCCCGTCTATGACCCCATTATCGACTCACCTATTCGGCACATACTTGTAAGGCATGAGCAAGGCGCGGGACATATGGCCGAGGGATATGCTCATGCAACCGGAAGACCAGGGGTTGCCATGGTCACTTCGGGTCCAGCTGCGACAAACATTGTCACTCCATTGGCCGACGCTTACATGGACTCTGTGCCAATCGTGGTGATCACCGGACAGGTTGCAACGGGTTTGATTGGATCTGATGCATTTCAAGAGGCTGATACAACCGGGATCACGATGAGCGTCACCAAGCACAACTGGCTGGTGACAGATGCAAATGATATTCCCAACGTGGTCGCGGAAGCTTTCCACGTGGCCACCACTGGACGTCCAGGGCCGGTTCTGATTGATTTCCCTAAAGACGTTGCCAACGCCGAAATGGATTGGTACTGGCCGACCTCGGTGGATATGCCGGGCTATAAGCCGAACACCCGGGGCCACTCGAAGATGATCGCGGCGGCAGTGAAGATGATGTTCGAGTCCGCCAAGCCCGTTTTCTATGTCGGTGGAGGCGTGCTGAATGCTCGAGGGTCGGAAGCTCTGGCCGAACTGGTGGAGATTACCGGAATCCCAGTGGTCACCACGCTGATGGCCCGCGGTGCCTTCCCGGACGATCATCCACTTTGTCTTGGAATGCCAGGAATGCACGGGAACTACACTGCGGTGACCGCCATGCAGAAGTCGGATCTCCTGATCGCGCTGGGAAGTCGCTTTGATGACAGGGTCACCGGCAAGCTCGACGGATTCGCCCCAGGTGCCAAGGTGATTCACGTCGACATCGATCCCGCTGAACTTGGCAAGCTGAGACGTCCAGATGTTCCAATTGTCGGTGATTGTCGCAGCGTAATCGAAGACATCATCAGGGCCATCAAGGCCGATCCTGACGCGTATCAGCAGCGCACTGACATCAGCGACTGGGTCAAGACCGTCAAGCAGTGGCAGGAGAAGTATCCCCTCAAGTACGAGCAGCCGGCTCTTTCCGGCGTACTCAAACCCCAGTATGTGATCGAGAAGCTCCGAGATGCTGTTCCTAGCGACACAATTGTGGTGTCCGGAGTCGGCCAGCACCAGATGTGGGCGTCTCAGTACTGGAAGTTTAATTACCCATATACTTGGATAAATTCAGGTGGTTTGGGAACAATGGGGTTTGCTGTTCCTGCTGCGATTGGTGCGAAAGTTGGAATGCCAGACCGCACAGTTTGGGCTATCGACGGTGACGGGTGCTTTCAGATGACCGCTCAGGAACTTGTGACCGCATCTATGGAGCGAATTCCCATCAAGGTTGCGCTTCTGAACAACTCCTACTTGGGCATGGTGCGACAGTGGCAGGAGATGTTCTACGGCGAGCGATATTCTGAGGTGTACCTCTCACCTGACTTGCCAGATTATGTCAAGTGGGCTGAAGCGATGGGATGCGCGTCGTTCAGGGTTGAGAATGCGGAGGAAGTTGGGCCGACGATTGAGAAGGCCAACGAGATCAATGACCGTCCGGTTGTGATCGAGTTTCGAACTGATTCAAGTGAGAAGGTGTTTCCTATGGTTCCAGCAGGAGTCACCAATGACAACATTATTCTGGGCCCGGAAGGTTTGAACGGCAAATGAGTATTTCTTACATACCCGGGAACGGGTCATACATAGATGCGTCCGAGAGCGCTGGCGTCATACACCACCATGTTCTGTCAGTTCTTGTGGAGAACCGGGCGGGGGTGCTTGCCCGTATAGCCCAGTTGTTCTCGAGGAGGGGCTATAACATCTTCTCTTTGGCGGTTGCTCCAACTGACGACAGCCGGTTTTCCCGGATCACCATCGTTGTCGATGTGGACTCGGCCCCTCTGGAGCAGATAACGAAGCAGCTTCACAAGCTGATAAATGTGATCAAAATCTCCGAACTGGACCCGGCCGACTCAGTTGAATGTGAGTTGTTGGTTGCGACGGTGAATGCCGATATCTCCTCGCGTGGTCATGTCATGGAGCTTGTCGCGCTTTTTGACGGCAAGATTATCGATGTGGGTATTGACAAGCTGACTGTTCTGGCCACGGGCGAGCCAAGCAAACTTGATGATTTTTCTGAGCTTTTGTCCAGCTTTGGAATTGTGGAGCTACAGAGAACAGGACGTGTGGCTCTGGCTAAGCTTGAGCGTCAGTCAAATAAATTGAAAAACACTACCGGGAGGGCTGGCTGAAATGGCCACATTGTATTACGAGGCGGATGCTGACGCTTCACTTTTGCAGGGCAAAACGGTTGCAATCGTAGGGTATGGCTCGCAGGGGCATGCGCACGCAATGAATCTGGCGGATTCTGGTATTGATGTGATCGTTGGCCTCAAGGAAGGGTCGTCATCTAGGGCCAAGGCTCAAAATGCCGGGCTCAAGGTGGCAAGTGTTGCGGACGCGACAAAACAGGCAGACCTGGTAATGATTCTCGCACCAGACACCGCTCAGCCAGCAATCTATGAGACAGAGATCGCGCCCAACCTGAAAAAGGGGGCTGCGCTCGCATTTGCCCACGGATTCAATATCCGTTACGAGCAGATAAAGCCCTCGCTCGACGTGGATGTGATCATGATTGCGCCAAAGGGGCCTGGGCATCTGGTCCGCCGCACCTATGTCGAAGGTGGAGGAATTCCATCTTGGATTGCGGTATCTCAGGATGCCACAGGCAAGGCAAAGCAGGTGGCGCTTTCTTATGCCCATGGCATAGGATCCACCCGTGCGGGTGTGCTTGAGACGACTTTTGCTGAAGAAACTGAGACGGATCTGTTCGGAGAGCAGGTCGTCTTGTGCGGAGGTCTGGCAGCGCTGGTAACTGCTGGATACGAGACTCTGGTGGGCAATGGCTACCAGCCGGAATCTGCGTATTTCGAGTGTTTGCACGAACTCAAGTTGATAGTGGATCTTCTATATGAAAACGGTCTTTCCGGTATGTGGTTTTCGGTTTCGGAGACTGCTGAATGGGGTGGTCTGGTTTCTGGGCCGCGCATCATCAATGACGGTGTGAAGGCCGAAATGCAGAAAGTGCTTGATGAGATCCAAAATGGTCAGTTTGCCAAGGTTTGGGTTCAGGAGAATAAGGATGGTCAGCCCAAGTTCAACGAACTGAGGAAGGCTGCGGCTGCACATCCGATTGAGGCGGTCGGCGCGCAACTGAGAGCAATGATGCCTTTTATGAAATCTGGCAGGCCAGGTCTCAAAGACGTTTCAGGCGGCTGATGACACAACCGATCGGCGTCGGTGCACTTAGAGATCTATCTAAGGCGCGCCGGCAGCACTTTGTTGAGAAGATTGACCTCATAAACGCACTTTATAAGGCATATATGGTTGGGGCTGCTCTGTTGGTGGGCAGCTCCCTTTTGGTTGGCTTGTTGCAATCTGCTCCGCTTGGGTCCGCTGCTCAGCGTGAGGTGGTCAAATATGGACCGTCTTATGTTGGGCTGGCATTGGGACTGGTGGTCCTCATTGGACTCAGGTCGGGGTCGAGGGGAGGTCCGCTTGCCCTGCAAGGTGCCGACGTCAGGATGATCCTTCTGTCGGGTGTTCCCAGATCGCGTTTTCTCCGATCCAGGGCCTTGTCTCAGGTCCGCTCCTCTGTCCCTCCCGTCGTTCTGGTCGGAGGACTGGTTGGTGGAATTGCGCACCGGGCCCTCGGTGTCGGAACTCTACGTCTGGTGGTCGAGGGCGCTTTGGTTGGACTGATTGGAGTTGCGAGCTACTTCGGGAGCGGATATATTGCCTCAGGGCTACGAATTAATAAGCTCGTCGCGTCGGTTGCCGGTGCACTAGTTGTACTGTGGAGTGCCTTGGATCTTTACGGCAACACGGCTTACTTCCCAGGTACATGGCTCGGAGAGTTGTTCTTTAGTCAAAGGGACGTGCCGCTAGCCGCGGCTATGGTGGGAATCGCTGCACTGCTTTTGGTGTCGGGTTTGTACTTTGCTGCGGGACTCTCCCTGGAGATGCTCGAATTCAGGGCACGATTGGTTGGAACACTCAGATTTGCTGCAACTATGCGGGATATCCGCACCGTCATATTGTTGAGAAGGCAGCTTTCAGGCGAAAGATCAAGGGGTGGGCGTTCCATTCTTTCCAAAATCTCCCTGGGCCGGGGTTTGACCGCCGTCATCTCAAAAAGGTCTCTTGAATCCCTCTTCAGGTGGCCTGTTGAACGCCTATTGCGCTTCATCGTTCTGGCTGTAGTTGCAGGATTCTCTGCGCGTCTCATGTGGTCGGGCTCGTTTCTTCCCTTGGCCATATCGATAGTCGCCCTTTATGTCGCCGCAACTGACCTGTTAGAGCCACTGTCGCAGCTTGCCGACCGGCCTGATGCCATTTCCGGAATTGGGGTTTCCATGGCAAAGGTCGAGTCGCGACTGCTGCTCGTGCCATTCATCGGAATGATTATCTTCGTACTCATTGGCACCCTCGCGACGTCAATTTTCAGCGGGTTTGCATTGGCAGTTCACGTGGGTCTCATAAGCGCTGTACCGCTGGCGGCTGCATCGACCGCTGGTGCCGCGGTGGCTGTGTTACGTAAACAGAGAACATCGAACATGCCCGCGCTGATGCCTGAGGTGGTCGCAATAACATCGGTGATAATGGAGATACTGCCGTTCATTATCGTCGCGTCGGGATTTGTGGCGATGGTAAATGCATACAACCTGCACGACCTGAACAGTGCTCTCGTCGATACAACTGCGATATCGGCAGGGACGTTTTCCCTGGTCTTTCCGCTTGCTGCCTGGACGTGGATTAGGCGCCGCAATGAATTTTCACTAAGCAATGGCTAGGTAAGGAGTCGCAATGGCATCTCGTGCCGTGCTCGAGGTAAAAAAGGTGTCGAAGACTTACGAGAAGAACGAAGTTCTCAGAGAAGTATCTTTCGGGGTGAAAGAGGGAGAGATAACGGTCCTGGTTGGCCCAAATGGATCGGGCAAGACGACGCTGGTCCGAGCGGTGACGGGTCTTGTCGGATACGACACCGGCGAGATTTCCATTCTTGGTGCAAAGGCCGGGTCTGACGACGCCAGGAGTGTGACCTCAGTTTCTCTCGATTCACCGATACTCTATGACGACATTACCGCGCTTGAGCATCTCGAGTTCTCGGCAAGAATAAATGGACTAGCGGATTGGGAGGCCAGGGCCAAAGAGTTGTTGGCCGTATTCGGGCTGGCTGAACGTCAGGACGATCTTCCGAGCAGCTTTTCCCGCGGGCTCAGGCAGAAGGTGGCAATTGCTATGGCGCTGATTCGGCCTCACAGGTTGTTGATCTTTGATGAGCCTTTTGTTGGACTGGATCAAAAGGGCAAGAGTTCTCTGATCCAGGAGATAAAAGATCAGGCAAACATTGGTGTAGCGGTTCTGGTGGCCACTCACTCCGAAGAATTTCTTGCGATTGCTAACTCCATGGTCGGTCTGTCAGAAGGCGAGGCCATCTACCGGGGAACGCCCTCGAAGGATCAGTACAACAAGCTTGTTGGGTAGACTCGAGAATCCCACCATTTATCTTGCAAAAACTATTCGAATATGCTGACAAATGGATGTACCTTAAGAATATGGAACCAGATTGGTTCCGAGGGCTCGTTGGACCAGGGAGCCGATGATGAAGATTGCCGAGCTCGGAGAGGTAGGCTCCGACCAGATTTTTTTCATGAGATGCACAGAGCACCGGGTGGACCTCGAAGGCCTGCGTCGCTGGGCTGACGAACTTGATGCCATGAGCGTTGAGGATCTTATACAGAGAAATATCTGCCCAGCTTGCCCTCCGTGGTATATTGCCGAGGGTTTTCCGACCCTGGAGGCCGTCCACCGTGGGGGCTGGCTTGATTGCGACTGCTGCGGTACTTCCTGGAGGGTAGTGGCCGACGGCTGGGAGGCACTATGTGGCGATGGATTGCTCGAAGAGGATGACGATGTCAATGCCGAGGTCCGCCACATAGAACCAGGGATGAGGATCACTTCGACTCAATTCGAGATCGACACCATCAATCCGATCGACGCTTCATTGGATGTTCTTTTTAGTTCAGTCCAGCACTCCCTTTTTGGGCAGCACAAATCTATCAGTGACGACGAAGAGCTGACCAGGGACATTCTTGTGTTCAGTCTGGAACAAGCACTTTGGGATATGGAAAACGCCGACTCCATTGGGGATTTCGTCTCTGAGGTGCTTGGTAATCTTGGAATGGACGTGAAAAAGTCGGCACGGGTTCTCAACAGCGTATTGTCCACATTTCTTGAACTTCGCAGGATACTTGAGAAGGTAGGAAGCCGAGACGCCAGACGGCAGGAATGATCCAGCCGCATCGCCTAGGCCGGGCGGCTGGAGGTCTAAGGGCCTATCTCGACATTGCGTGTATCTTTCCGGGCCATCGACCTTGCCAGACGGTTCACGGCATTTAGGTATGCCCGGGTCGAAGCCTCCACTACGTCGGTTGATACGCCGCGCCCTGAGACCTTGAACTCGCCGGACTCCAGCTGGACGACAACTTCACCTTGGGCGTCCTCTCCACCTGTCACGGAGGAGACCGTGAAGCCGATTAACTTGGTGTTGATGCCAGTTGCCTTCTGTATTGCCTTGCCTGCCGCATCGATCATTCCATTTCCGTCAGCCTTGGCTTCGAGTCTCTTGCCATCTTGTTGAATGACGACCCGGGCAGTTGGTGTTCCAACAGTTCCACCAACGACTTCCAACTCAATCAGGCTGTAGATGTTCTTGGCTTCAGAACTGATCTCGTCAGCAACCAGCGCCTCCAAG
>DAHXKX010000012.1 GCA_027366165.1 Actinomycetota bacterium | reverse complement strand
CGCCAGCTCCGCCAAGGTCTGCTCGCCCTTCAGCGCTTCCAGGGCTACCTTCGCTTTGAACAACGCCGTATGGTTCCGTCTTGACCGTTTCATGTCTCTACCTCCAAGCTATTAGGGTAGAGCCGCGAATCCACTTAAGCTGCTGTCCAGTTTTTGGGGTCCACTTCAAGAGTCTATTTGTTGACGCCAATCCTGAAATGACCCGCTTGGCGCCATAATGCCAACCTCAGAGTGACCGCAAGTCCAAAGCCAGGAGCGGTTGACACTGAAACCCTGAATCAGCGCAGTGAACTTCGTCCCGCTTCACCCGGCCGCCTTCCGGTGAAATCCCCGGCCGGCATGCGCGGAATACGCACTCAGGCCGATATTTGCTTTACACATGATCATTCGAGGTCCTAGATACGTTCTAGCCAGCCATCAAACCTCGACGTAGATAAACGTTCGCACTCTATTGCTATCACATCCTGCGGTGAACCCTGTCTTGGTCTTAGGCTTCCCTTCACTATTCCGAAAACTATCTGTTCATCGCCGTATGAGCAAAATACTGGACCCCCACTCATCCCGCTTACGTCATACCCGCGATATCCATCTTTGACTACGGAGCTAATCCAGAATGTGTGCTTGTCGCTGGGCTCATCAAGTGTCGCAACAACACTGAGTCCAGGAGTGGAGAGTAACCCGCGATCTTCAATCTTATGGTTTGTGGCGTATCCAAATGCTTCACAAAGCGTTTGGTTTGGCCATGTGTTCACGTCTCTAAGCTCATGAGGCGTCACTTCTGCAACGGTTGAAAACCACTCTTCAGAGACGGAGACCATCGGGAATATCGCTATATCCGGCGCGTCTTCGTGAATTGCCGGAACCGGCCTGAATTCATGCGCGTTTCCGTGAATATATTGTCCCGGTGCAGTTGCCAACTTTATGAAGGATCTCCCCTTTGCAATCATAAGGGTCTGACCTGCTGATACTGCACTAAGAACATGGGTGCATGTAATTGCATAGAAGGAACCGTCGTACCTTAGGAAGGTGACAGTAGCGTTTACTGTTTTCTTGTTATGTCCTTGCAAAAGCCAGGGATCTTGTATGAACAATGGCTTTGCGCAATTTCGATGCATTATGGATGTTCCTAATGCTGCTTCCTAACCAATATGTCCTAAGCTTGGTAGCGCAAAGTCCTGGAGCTGGCCATTTCCATTTGCTTCTAGCGCGCTAGTCCCCACGCATTTCTTGTAGCTGCAATTCGACGTCGTCCCACGGGAGCCGACGGTCGGCAGCGCGCATTAGTGCGTACGCCTCCTCCACTTGTTGGATAGTGAGGATTCCTGCTCGAAACATCTCGGCCATAAGCCAGAGGGATCCGTAGACCTGCAGGTTTAGAGCTGCCGCCGCCTCCCGTAGGTGGCGGTCCCCGGTGAGTAGGGGGCAGTCCAAGTGCCGGGCTAGCACCATTGCGAGCAGGTCATTGGCGCTCAGCCGGCGATGGGCGGCCCTTAACGGCTCGACCGATGCCATAACATCCCCGGGTAGGATGTATATCTGGAGCCCCAGTTCAATCAGGGGTTCACATTCGGGGTGGAGTTCTTCCTGGTATAGGACGTTCGGTACCGCGAATTCGTGCGGCAAGTTGAACATCGCCTCTGTTAGTTCGGCGACCTCCATGTCGATGATGATGTTGGCATCACTTATTAGGAGCATCAGTGTGACTGGTTAAGTTCCTCAACGCCCGTAGGGAGCTTAGGGTCATACTGAGTAACTCCGCCGCCTTTGATTCGCCGATATGCTCTTCTGCAAGCGCCCGATACACCAACTGCGAGTAGAGATGTGAATCCTGTGACGGGTATTCGTCGCCGGGCTCTTTGAGGTTCCAACCCTTGTCCTTGAAGTGATTCCACATCAGGTTTGTACGATATTGGGGAAGTATGCCCAGGTCGCGTGCACGGAGGATCCACCCAAGCATGCTCAGTCCCCACTCCTTCTTGAGCATGGATAGCTCTTGAGGTTCAAGCCAAGTACGTTGGTTACCTAACGCTTCAATAGCCCGTTCTTTGGGCACGAGAAATGCACCGGCGAAACGGTCGCACGCTTTTTCTTCGGCATGTGCATCCAGATTGTCGGGAAGGCGCCCCTCTAAGACCAAGTGACCCAACTCATGAGCCAGGGTGAATCGTTGCCGGTCACCCGGCCAGTCCTTACCAACCACAACTATTGGCTTGTCATTGGCATAGGCGACCATCCCACTAAACTTATGATCGGCATGGTGCACGGTCATGAATATCTTGAGACCTTGATCCTCAAGAGATTCGACAAGATCCGGAATAGGGACGGTTCCTAGGTCCCACGCCTCTCGGATTTTCTTCGCAATGTCTTCGATTTCTTCAGGTGCCTCTATTCGAGCCGGTAACCCTTTCGGCATGTTCAGCGGTTTTGACCACGGAGTTGGAACAAACTGTTCTAGCTCGATCCAACGCTCAAGTTGATCACGCACGTCTGAAAGTACGCGGTCCCTATCCTTTTCGGGTAAGTCCACGTGCGCCCGATAGCGCTGCCCAGTCAGTTCGACGTCCGACTGCCGATAGAAGTACTCGGTTCGAACGTTCAAGGCTTTCGCGAGGCGCAGGAGTACGTCAGACGAGGGTGTGGACTCCCCCCGCTCGTACTTGGAGATGGCCATGGCCGAGACCCCGACCCTTTCTGCGAGCACGCGCAGCGACAAGCCTGCCGTCTGGCGGGCCTGTTTTAGCCGGTTCCCTAGCATGCAACCTCCGGTTTACAAACATACGTGTTTTCTATAATGTTGTAAACTATAGTACACGGGCATAGGCAATTCAAGCCCAAATTGGAGGTATCACACATGGCTACTAACCCCCCTGCTGGCGACGGTCACCGGAATGGCGCCGTACGCGACCGTTCCCAAGCATTTAATCCCAGAATCGATCGGTGGGTCAAACGTGACGACTCCACGGGACGGTTCATGGATGTGAAGAGCAACACCAGGCCCTTCAAAGGGGTCCGCAGGGAGAAGTAAGCCATGCCCAATGCAGCCATACATCGTTCAGGGGCGGCACTACTCCTGGGAATTGCGTCCGCCCTGGAAGAGTACGGCCGGACAAACCGAATCTCGGGTCGAACTCTTGTTGTTGCCGGAGGTGGCGCACTGTGCGGGACATTGCCCGATCTAGTTGAACCCGCGATTAACCCTAATCATCGCAGGTTCTTTCACAGCATCGCGTTTGCTGTGACTTTGGCGCTTGTCCTGCGCGAGATCTATTTATGGGACGCGCAGACAGATGGCGAAAAAATTCTGAGGGCAATCGCGCTGGTGGCAGGTGGAGCCTATCTGGTTCATCTCGCGATGGACGCTACTACAAGGAAGTCACTGCCACTGATTTAAGGATAAAGATGCAAGTGCAAATAACTTGGTGCTAGAGGTGATTTATGAATGCTACAGCTGAGAAACATGAGAAGCCAGTGACGATTATCGTCAACGCACAGCCGAAACCGTGGGACGAGAAGGAAATTTCCTACGAGCAGGTCGTAAAGCTGGCTTTCCCGAATCCGCCACCGAACGTGGTGATCACTTACACGGTCGAGTATGAACGTGCCGCGGGTAAGAAACCTGACGGGTCGCTCGTCGCGGGGCAGTCCGTGCATGTAAAAGATGGGACGATCTTCAATGTCACAGAAACTGGTCGATCGTAGTCCTGATCTCAAACGGCTGCGAAATGATGGCTATGACATCCACGTCACTGGCACGCACCTGCTCGTCAGGAGTGTTCCGTATGTGAACAACATGAAGGAAGTGAAACGTGGGACCCTGGTGTCAGTTCTTACGCTGCAGCAGGACAAAACAATCAAGCCTGCCGATCATGTAGTGACCTTCATGGGCGAACGCCCATGCGACCACAGCGGCAATCCGCTGACAAACATTACTATTAGTGATAAACGCCAAGTTCTGGCACCGGGAGTGGAAATAAATTTCATCTTCTCGAGCAAACCGACTCATGGACAAGGATATCCGGACTACTACGAGAAGATGACCACCTATATCAAGATGCTTTCGAATGAGGCGAAAGCAATTGACCCGAGCGCGACTGCGATTACCAACCCAATCATCGTCCCTGACGATGAGAATCCCGTATTCAAGTACTTCGACTCGTCATCGAGCCGGGCGGGCATTGACGCCCTCTCGCCAAAGCTTGCGTTAGGGAAGGTCGCAATCCTAGGTGTAGGTGGTACAGGCTCATATATCTTGGATCTCATAGCAAAGACCCCAGTTGTGGAGATTCATCTATTTGACGACGACAAGTTTCTTCAACACAACGCTTTCCGCTGCCCGGGTGCAGTAGGCGTCGAGGAACTGCAGCCCAACCTTTTGAAGGTTGAGTACTACAAGACTCTGTACTCGAAGCTCCGCAACGGCATCGTCACGCACCCCTATAGGGTCGACTCGTCGAACGCCAATGAGCTTCGTGAAATGAATTTCGTATTCATTTGCTCGGATAGCGGGGAGCACAAGGATGCCGTCATGAAGGTCTTGGAAGACGCTGGTATCGCGTTCATCGACGTCGGTATGGGTGTACATGAGACCGATGCTTCTCTCCATGGCATTTTGCGCGTGACGACGAGCACTCCACAGAAGCGGGATCACGTTAGGGGTAATCAGCGGGTGTCCTTTGCACCGGCAACGGGAAACAACGAGTATTCGCGCAACATTCAGGTTGCAGACCTAAACTGTTTGAATGCGGCACTTGCTGTGGTCCGTTGGAAGAAGTTTTGTGGGTTCTACAGTGACTTGGAACACGAGCACCATAGCACCTACGTGATCAACACCAGCAAATTGTCGCGAGAGGATCAATGACAACCAGCAACACGAAAGTCGGGCACGAGTTCGTTGAGTTCATACCCGACAACCTAGAACCTGCCACCGTCTATATTTCTTTGAAATATAAGACGATGGTACACCTGTGCCCGTGCGGTTGCGGGAACAAGGTTGTAACCCCGCTATCACCTACGGGTTGGAATGTCAGATTTGATGGAAGGACGATCTCTATCTATCCTTCAATCGGCAGTTGGAACCTTCCTTGTGAGTCACACTACTGGATCACTCACGGCCAGGTCGAGTGGTCGGAGCGCTGGTCTACGCGGCGAATCAAGGCGGGATTCGAACGGGATCAACGTATCAAACGCGAATATTACGGAGAGATACCAGCTCGCAAGGCGGGGCGCTCTGATGCTGCTCGAGATGATGACGGTGAGGCGAAGGCAGGTACGACATGTAAACCTTGGTGGGACAGGCTCAAACGGAGGCCATAGGTTGTTGAGGCCGGTTCAAAAATGACCCCACATGCCAACCGAACAATGTCCCTGCCGTACCCGATTTTGGAGCTGAGAATCTCGCGGGTTACATTGGCCGTCTGGGGTCATCCAGAAATTGGCGTTTCGCCTTCAACGGGGTCATTCTAAAGTTGGCGTCAACACCTCAAGGTGCGCTTCTTCTGCTCGCATCGGGTGACGTGATAGTTTGCGCTTTGACAATTATAATTTGAGAGTATGGACAAAGTTATTTAAAGTCGACATTTGTAGCGTTACCTGAGAGAAATGGGGTAACGTTACTTATTTCCGTTCTAAAGAAAACAAAATGAGAATCAAGAACATTGGGACAATAAATCTTACACATATTTGCAAAAATCTACGCCGCATCGCCGTCAATGCCTCAATCGCTTTTATATCCTCGGTGGATAGGGCACCATGCTCTAATTTGCACTTCTTTGTGATTTGATATTGTTCATAAATAACAATTGAATACACAATTACGAAAACACCAACAGCCATGGCAAGACCTATTACCTGAAATGCAATTACCGTAGACATATTGTATAAAGCCGCTAGTGTGCTGTCCCACCGATAAGTTGTGAAATTCGCTGGACCTTGGCGAGGATGGAATCGGCGGTGGCAGTCCAGAGGAACGGGCAGGCGGTGGCGTTATGGCGGGCGATGTAAGTTTCGATCTGGCGGACGAGATC
>DAHXKX010000008.1 GCA_027366165.1 Actinomycetota bacterium | reverse complement strand
GAGGAAGACCCTGGTTAGCCGTTCACATAGGTGGAAATTGTTGCGCCATTGGTGATCGCGGCAGTTACCTGTGTTGCAACGCTTGCGCCGTCAATGAAGCCGAGGGGCTCGCCCTCCTTGGTTGCTTGTGCAACCGTGGTTGGGTCGGCAACTGCCTTCTGGAACGCGTCACGAAGAACTGCCAGCCTTGCGGCAGGAATTCCCGGAGGGCCTGCAAAGTCATAGTCCAGAGCGCTCAACGCGATGGCCTCGTTGATGGCTGCGGTTTGAGGAGCTGTGAGCGTTGCTGATGAGAGCGCCTCGCTCAACGTCACTGCAGTGCCTGCCGCCTTAACCAGAACCGGAAGCGTAGGCTTGGTAGTCACCAACAGCGCCTTGGCCTGGCCTCCATTCAGCATGGAGAGGAAGGTAGGCATGTTCTCAAAGGCGTACTGTCCATCGCCAGCGAGGAACCCTTGCTTGAGGGTGCCTGTTGAGGTGAATCCGGTGATAAAGGTGTGGGGAATGTTGAACGCCCCAAGGACAATTCGGTTGAACATGTCACCAGTTCCGTTCCTAACGTCAACAACCTTTATCGGGGTCTTAACCTTGAGCAGTTGGGAAAAACTCGTGACACCGGAGTTTGGCGAGGTGATTAGGACGCTTGGTGATGATCCAGCCTGGCCGACCCAGCTGAGTTTCGTCAGGTCGAAACTTTGCCCTGGCTGCTTCTCAATCAAGCTGGCAATATCGCCACCAGTGTTGACGACACCCAATGTAAGACCGTCTGGCTTTGCGGCCGCCATCTGGTTGGTGCCAACGACTGTTCCACCTCCGTTGACGTTTTCAACGTTTACGGTTGCTCCAAGGTACTTAGCAAGAGCCGGAGCGACAATACGTGCATACTGGTCAAATCCTCCACCGGGATTGTCGGGTGCAATGAGAGTTATCGTCTTGCCCTTGAAGTACGCTGCCGCAGCGGCGCTGGCGGAAGTGGTCGTAGGTGCAGCAGAGTTTGAAGTGCCGGAGTTGCTCGACGTGCCGGAGGAGCTTGAACCGCATGCTGCCAGTATCATACCCGATACAGCAACCGTAATGCCCACCACTGACGCCTTTGAGCGTGACGACCTCATGCTGCCATGTAATCGCAATTTAATCATGTATAACTCCTAAAAAGTAAAATATTATTTAGATCATGCATGGCATGATTGCCACGCTTTTGTCGCGCCTTCCTCTAAGCGCTGCCCCTTTGCGCACTCGCGACTAAGCACTTTATGATACTTGCTAAATCAATCCATGAAAGGTCAGGTGAAATAGCTGGACAAATGCATACGCCAATGCGCCTGTGACTATTGTCGCAGAGACTGCAAAGAGAGCGCGTTTTGTCAGGCTTTCGATATCCTTGTTCACCATTGAATAAATGAACGCCACAAGTGGTATCCCGATTTTGAACCCGACGACCAGCGATCCGGCAACGAATCCAAAGAACCATAGTAATGCAATCAGTTCCCGCCTGTTCTGTTGCCGCCGGTCCTTTTTGGTCTGGGGTTCCTCCTCGTTCTCCATGCGCGTCATTACTGCAACGGCAGAGGTTTCATCACCTTCTGGTTCCAACGTCCTGCCTTCAAGGGGCTGTTTGGGACCAACATTACCCGGCGTCGGCTCCAACGAGTCTTCGTGCCTGATCTGCAGCCAAACCCGAAAATCAAGGACCAGCCGGTAAACGGAAACCACTGCAGCAAGAAATCCGACAACCACCGGAATTTCACCTGCTTGTGCAGGATAACCCATCCCCACTACAACATAAATGATTGAAAATATGGACATTACCAAGTCAAACACCCATTCCATCAACGGATGCTTAACCGCTTGGCGTGCTACCTCGTTCTTGTTCTTATGCCACCTCCTGCCTGCCGAAAAGACTAGATATATTGCAATTAGAAAAAATACGTCAGCCAATGGACTCTTTGTAATGAAGTTCCATCCGTATAAAGAATTTGTAAGATGCACGTTGTCGTCGAAAGTTCCTCCAAGAACTAGGCCAATTGCGGCTGCCGCTACCGAATAGCCGAGATCTCTCACGGCGACACCCACAATGCTGAAGATCACGAGAAGATATATACCCATTGTCGTGTTCACGTCGGCGAAACTGCCGAGCACCGATAGGGCGATGATAAATGGGAACATGTACGGTCCCTTGATGCCCGTTATACGGGCAAGTTGAGGAGCCAAGAGCAGCCCGAGCACGCAGGAGAGCAACCCTGCGATTGCCAGCACCCACATCATTGAATATGGGAGTGCAGGTGAACCCTTGAGCAATGAGGGCCCGGGTTGAAGTCCCAGGATTGTGAGGGCAGCGATGAAGATAACCATTCCGAGACCAGAAGGCAGCCCGAGCGCAACTGCTGGAATCAGGGATCCGACCTCCTTTGATAGGGAGGATCCCTCGGCGGAGATCAGCCCTTCGGTTACACCCGTGCCAAACTCCGATCCCCGCTTCGAGACCTTCTGCCCAACCCCGTAAGAAATGAAGTTTGAGGTAAATCCGCCGATTCCTGGAACTAGCCCTAACAGCGTCGCGATGGTCGCTGATCGGGCAACATGAATCCAGGATCGAAAAGTCTCCGCAATTCCCTGGCGGACCTGGGCGTGAAAACCCTTTCCCAGCTGAGTGAGGTCAACTGATGCGACTGCCTTTCTGCTGCCGTACATCTTCACCATCTGTGTCACGGCAAATACCCCTAGGGCAAAAGGGACAACCCCGATTCCGCTGTACAAGGTTGGGAGGCCCATTGTGAACCTCTCCACACCGGTGACGGGATCAGAACCGACGAAGGAAAGCATCAAACCGAGAAGACCGGAAAGAAAAACCTTGGAAAGCGGTATATTGCCAGTCTGAGCTATAAGCACTATGGCAAGGATGATGATGGCCATATATTCCGGCGGATGAAAGACGGTGTTCAACGGTCCTGCGAGTTGTATCAAGCCGATGAAAAAAATACAGGCGATCCATCCACCCATCCAGGTGGAGGTAGCGGAAATGGCCAACGCCTTGCCGGCCTCGCCTCTCCTCGCCATTGGAAATCCGTCCAACGTGGTTGGAAAAGATTCAGGCGCTCCCGGGGTGTTCAGCAGAATCGCCGTAATCGAAGCGGCAAAATAGGCTCCCGCCTGGGTTGCCAACATTATTGCAACTGTATCGAGAACGCTCATGTGATAGACAAAGGGCAATATGAGTGTCAGAACGAGGACTACCCCAAGACCGGGCAACATGCCAACGAGCATTCCAACCACCATGCCGAAAAACAAAAGTAGCATGACCGAAGGGGTGCCGAGGTCAGTCAGCCCAGTGAATAAATGTGAGATCATCTAGTGATTCCCCCTGATGTTTGACCGGTAAGTTTCCTTGCCCCATGATTTGAACTTCTGCGTGCGGCCGGTTTCGCTTCTCTGTCTATCAGACTTCTGTAGAGTTGCAAGAGCTTTTCCGGCAGCGCTTTAACGTCGTCGAGTACTTCAACTTTGACGGATTTGAATTCAGACACGTACTCCTCACCGCTGGGGTCAACGGTGAGAACGTAAGGCTCGACTCCAGCTTGGATTAGTTCCGAGAGCGCCTTGTCACTGTCTGCAAGTGCGTAGGATTGAGATCCATCCTCCCCATAGCTGCTGCCATAATCGATATCAAAAGGGCGACCATCTGTGAGAACAAGCAAGACCTTTGTGTCTGACTGCAGTTTCGACAATACCATCCCACAATGTCTCACCGCAGAGCCAAGCCGCGTTGCGTGAACTGGCTTCATTGCAGCTGCTTTGGATACGAATATTCCAGAAAAAGGCTCGTTGAACCCCTTGATTTCACTGAGTATGACCTGCTCCCTTCCGGTACCTGAAAACGACCACACGGCAAAGGCATCCCCAACCGCACTAAGTGCGCTAGTGCACAACAGCGAACTTATCACTTCGATATCGAGTATTCTTGGTGGGCGCAACTTGTGTTGAGACGATATGACGGATGACAATCCAAGGTTGATCGGCTCTGCATTTTCCACGCGTTCTGCTGTTGAGGCACTCACATCGATCAAAAGCAGGACTGAAATGTCCCGCTTCTTTCTTCGGAGATCTTGATAAACGGAGTCATGGATACCACAACCTGCTCGGAAGTCGATCATTGCGTCAACCGCCGCATCGTAGTCGATTTCGGATCCGTTTGGGGTTCGACGCTCAGTCACGAATGCCTGTGAGGGAGGGATATCCATCACCCGGCGAAGGCGTCTCAGTTCATTCGCGTACCTGATCTGGAGCGAGCTTCTTTCCATGGGTCCTGCTGCGCTTGCCTTCCTCTGAACAACGCGGCACCAGTTAGATCGGTATCTGCCTAAAAAGACGTCCCATTCAGGATAAATGAATGTGTTGGATCCAAGCGGTTTGAGTTCACCATCCTCATGAAAGTGAAGGTGTCTTGAGACGTCATGGTGATCATGGGGAAGGGGTTCTGGTGGTCCGGTCAGGGACCTATTGGCGGTGACATCCACCATCCTGTCATCTGCGCCGGTGACACTCTGCATTCGATACAGCGCCTGATGGTCTGGTCCAGAGGCAGTGGGAGCCTGGGTGAAGAAAGCCGCCAGTGAACCGCGGTAGGCTACGCCCGGCAATGAAAGGAGGAGTACATCGTCGCCTTCCAATCTGACGCGGTCCCCTTCAGGCCACCAGTCCTGCCAAACCAACGTGGTTTGCGGGGAGGAACGGTCCGAGCTGACTATCTCAAATCGCGAACCATCAATGACACCCAGGTTTGGAAGAGAGCTAACTAGCCCGTACAACTCGATGGTGGCAAGGGCCATCTGTTCTACGGATGCGTTGTTCCAGTCAATGTTACGAAAGATTTCGATCAGATCCTTCGCGGGCTCTCTAATCGCGCTGGGGATTTGCCGGAGATGACGGTCCATGCTCAGACGAAGAGCCAGCTCCACCGCTGCGCCACGGGGAGGGAGATTACCCCAGGCAGGCCTCGATTTCATTTCGGCATCCATGGCCATATGTAGTGAGCGGCCAAGGCCCGGATATGCAAGCGGGAGAGATGCGTCAATCCTGGCATCTTCAAGTATCTCGAATATCAACTGAGCAAGCGGCACGTCGGAAAATGAGCTGAAAAAAATCTCGAGGTTGCTCGCACCTTCGGTGCTTGGCTGCAATGCACCTCTCACTCGCTCGTCGGCAATCTTTGAAATATCAAACTCTAGTGTGCCCAGTTGCAGGTGCATCGCCCGATGTGCCAGCGCAAGGCGGTAGAAATCTCTTATGGCGATTGGGTCAGTTGTTCGCGGCAATCGTATGGTGGTGGGGGTATCGGGATAATGGGTCTTATCTTCCACCGCATATTGTTCTATGGTAACGTCGGTGTCTGTCAGGGCTTTGAAGTACAGCTCAAATGAGCGGGTCTGCAACCCCATCCCTTGAGATTCACTGTCTGTGGTACTCATTGCACGATCCATCAGTCGTCGCTATCACCGAAATATGCTGAAATCACTTCGACTATTGCATCCCGTGAAATTGGGTCGTCGGTTACTACGTCTGCAATTGCAGACAGGCACGCCCGCTTGGGACTGATTCCCCTCGAAATCAATCGCGAGGAGTAGACAAGTAACCTTGTGCTTGGGCCTTCAATAAGGTAGTCCTGGTTGAGGTTTCTTAGTTTTGAGGCGAGCAGGCTAAGGCGGTCTGCCACATCCGGTTGCGCCCCACCTTCATGGATCAGGATCTGCCGCTCCAATTCCACTGACGGGTAGGCAAAGTCTATTGCGACGAATCGTTGACGCGTTGAGTGCTTGAGATCTTTGATACTCGTCTGGTATCCGGGATTGTAGGATACCACCAGTAGAAAAGATGGATGAGCCTCGATCACGGTATCCAACTTGGCTATCGGAAGAAATCGGCGATGGTCCGTGAGGGAGTGGACAACGACCATTACGTCTTTGCGGGCCTCTACCACTTCGTCTAGATAGCAGATACCGCCGTTTCTTACCGAGTCAGTCAAAGGTCCGTCTACCCAGCGGGTTGCGTCCTTTTCAAGGATGAACCTTCCCAAAAGGTCTGATGCCGTGAGATCCTCCTGGCAACTGACGGTGGTTAGGTTGACTTTGCCGTAATTTCCGACGTTGGAGAGGCGGGATGTCATGTATTCCAGGAATCTGGTTTTCCCGGTACCGGTGGGACCCTTGAGCAGCACCGGTGTCCTATCCGCATAGGCCGCCTCAAACAGATTGACCTCGTCCGCCGTTGGTAGATAGAATGGCTCGCCAGCTGCGGTTCTTCCCGCATCAGGGATCGGCATCTTTCCAGCCATTACCTTCGGCCGTCCGTATTTGTTGCGAACTCACCGTTTTGATCCCGTATAATCCACGAAATGGGATCGCTGGCATAATCCTTGAAATAATCACCCGGGTAGTTAATGCCAGGTACCGCAGGAATCCAGTCGTACTCCAACAGGCTCGTGTCACCCAAGGTTAGCGCCAACCTAACGACGTCAGGCTCATCCAATATCTTCAGACGACCCTTATCGATAAGCGTGTACCACTCACCCGTGCTGCGTTTTTTGATCTTATATGTGGCGAAGACGTTGTGAACGTGCGGGAAGTGCATTGTTGGCAGATGATTGTCCTTGGCGTACTTTAGGAAGGTTTGATCCCAGTGTTCCGCGCCAAACCCAAAATGAATTACGCCGGCTTGAGCCCGTTCGGGGAGGTTTGTCCATGAGTCGTTGTAATTCCACAACGTCTCGATCTGGCGATAGCTCTTTGGGTTTGTGCCAATCGATGCGTCGTTGAAGTAGTGCCAGCCAGGGTATGGGAAGCCGGGATAGTGGAAGTCCTTGTACTTCTCCACAACTTCTCTCCAGAGCTCACCGTAGCGTCCCCCGCCAACGATCTTTTTGATCTGACCATTTTCTATGTGAACCTCGATGTGGGGAAAGTACCCGGTATGGTTGCTTACCCCGGCAACAACACCGTTGAGGGTCTTGTACAGCGAATCGGCCTGTTGAACGAACGTCTCAACAGGGTGTCCGAAGCGAATTCCCTGAATCGTTGAACCTATGATATGTCCAGACTGGAACGCCCCCTGAATCCAGAGGGCCGCCTGCTCTTCAGTCACCTTCCAGCCAATATCAGTTCCCTCGGGGCTTGTGATACGAATCTCAGCTGCATCCTTGAATGAATCAACGACTTTTAGGTCAACGGTGCGCCAAATTTCGTCTGGAAAGCTGTTCGCACGGGAGATGAAATCCTCGTAGGTGGCATACATCCAGTTATTGCGGACCCTCTGTCCCGCGGCTCTTTTCCAGTGACGCCTGCCAGCTTCACCGGCGAGTACCGCTGTATAGCCAGGGCGGTCCTCAAGGTAATTTTTCAAGGTGGCGGCGGCTACGTTGAACTCCACTCCGCTCTCAACCATTGGAGGCAGGCGGTCGGTAATTTCACGCCAACCTTCAGCCGCACTGTAGGTCTTTACTTCCATTCCAAGGTCGGTAACGTCGATCCGGTCCACGCTCTCAGCGCCTTCTTCTAAAAGGGCGCGGCGAATCGCTTCATAGACGATGTCGTTCTGGTGGGGATAGGTGATGATTAGGATCTTGTCGCCTGGAACTGTGGGACCGAGGGCAGCGCGTCCGTACCGTCTCCTCGCAACAGACCTTGCCAATGGCATCAGTTCCTCGACGTCGGTGGTTCGTTCTTGGCGGAGATAAAAAGGATGGCGAGGCGCTGGGAAGGACATGCCAGCCAGTGCTGCGGGCGTTCCGGGCGCATATTCAGATAGTTTGTGTTCGCCACTCACGGACATGGTTACCTTACTCTCTCTAACGAAATGGCTAGTGATAAATAGTGGAACTCCAAGGAGGGCTTATCGGACTGGTCGATGCGGTTTGACCCTGCCGGGCCCATCCCGTGCGCAGATCTCACGATTTGCATGCGACTGCCCGCAAAACATTCTCTGGGCTTTTCCTACTGGGACTCAATGCGCCGTGACACCCAGCCATCCGACGATGGCCTGTCTCTTTAGATGAAGTTGCACCAGCATAAAACAAGTCCCTATCCCCCACATCGATTCCCAGACTGAGTTACAGGGCTCCTGAGCTACGCCGACGGCTCAGATATACCCACCAATTCATCCGACCATTATACCGACGACTCAAACTGAGTCAAGTGGAAGCAGCAGAATGTGTATCATTTGTCACAGATCTTCCCAGGCTATGCTGAAGTTCATCTCTTTTAAGGGATCTAAACACCGATACCTTTTACCAAGGGTTCACCGGTCTTGGAGTCGTCGTCTTCTTCCGGTTGGGCTGATTCGGCAATTGTTGCCGACCTTTCCATGTCTTTAAAATAGTTGTGATATATGACGCCGCTGCGAATCTGGAACACGGCTCCAATGATGAACGGAGCCTGAAGATCCCCGGCTTCAAACATCAATCCTGCCACCGGCGGGCTTGTGGTGCCTGCGAGGCGTCGTATGACCCCGAAGAGTCCTGCAGCGGAGCCGCGTTCCTCTGGTGGAAACATAGACAAGGTGAAAGCCTGGCGAATTGGTGTCGCCATCAAAGTCACGCTGATCCGGATAATTTGGAAAAAAATCGCAATGTAGAATGTTTACGACAAAGCGATTACCACCATTAGCGACGCGGCCATGCGTCTGCTGATCACAACAGTGCGAACCGATCCAAATCTTCTCGCAAAAGTTGAAGCTACCCACACCATGGTTGCCGAAAGCAGATAACTGAGGGTGTAGACGGGACCAATCGAGGTTTGGCCGACTCCGAATCGCAGATGAAGCCAAATCACAAACAGGGAGTTAATGAATCGCATGCCCATGGCGTTAAAAAATTCCGCCAGAGATTATTTTGCTATCAAAACTGTCGATTTATTGTTAGAGGTGCTCGTCTTCCCTTTGTCCGCGGCTTTTTGGGAGGCTCAGGCAGGATAAAATTATAACCAAGGAGATAACCGCGAATACCACAGCAAGATTGGACAGGCCGCTGTTGGAGCTCGGAAACGGTATCCCACTATGTCCAATGACTTCTGGAAGTGCGGCGGCAATGGCTGCGATGGCAGCCATCAAGGATCAAACGATGGTATTCATGGAGAAGGTTCTGGCCCGTTTTGAATCGCTTGAAAGGTGTGCGAACAGCGCCAGCTCCGCAGGTCCGAATGGACGCGGAGCGCCGGCACTTACGTCTTCCCCACCTCAATCTATGCCTGAGATTGCAGTGGTTGAGATGAGCAATGCAAGATCAGTGCTGTGGGAGTAAACGATTCCCCAGATAAACATCAGGACGGTGAATGCATTGAGAAAGGACTTACCGCCTATTCGATCAGCAA
>DAHXKX010000144.1 GCA_027366165.1 Actinomycetota bacterium | reverse complement strand
ACCCGCGGTGGCGCTGAAAAGATCCGCGGCCCCCTTACCGTTCGGACCCACGAATGCTGGTTCCGAACCATCGGGGGTTGTGACGTCTTCAATCGTCACGTTGACCACCTGAGAAGGACCCGAACTCGAATTCGCTGATGGCGTAGTCATCCATGGGGCATTGCCCTCGATGGTAGCCACTTGACTGGCTGACGAAGCCGTTGTGCCGCAGGCAGCCGCAAAGCCACCAATCAGCGCCAGTCCGGCCACAGTCCCGGCCCGCATGGCCCACTGCTTTCTAGTTGCATTTGACCGAATCTGCATTTTCTCAGTGCCTCCCCATTTGGCCAGCCTTAGAGGCTGACGCTTCCGCCAGGCGGGGCATGCGCCGAATGACCAGTGCAAGTGACCCTAGGAGTGTGATCCATATTATGGCGACAATTGCCAAAAGACTCTTGACAAGGACCCCTCCAATGGATCCCAGCGGCCTGGCATACTCAATGACGCTCTGTGGTACCCCCGGTGGATCTTTGAGAACCTCGAAGGTTTTGACAACAGTGGGTGCGGTCATGGAAGCATCAGAGCCCAAAGCAGCCCCAAACTGTGTTTCTCCGGTCCATGTCGGAGTATACGTGTACGTCGCCTCACCGGATGAATTGGTTAGCGTGCTTCCGACAGACATCCATCCATGTCCTGAGAACTCCTGAGTCTGGACGAAGAACTCCACCTTCTGTCCGGAAGCCGCCGCACCCGCTTGTACTGACAGCGCAAGGGCATCCGAGGTTGCCGAAACCGACTTTATCGAAAGTGTCAGCACCCCGTTGTTTTGCGCAGTGGCGGCCACTGCGGTACCTGAGATTGCTAGGACCGGAACGGCAACCACCATCGCGGCAATGAGCCATCTCCAAAGATTTTTCATAGTTGCACTTCCTTTTCAGGTACATGAATTCCGTTGCCATGCACATGACCGTTGCCGTTGCCATGGCCGTTGCTATGGCCGTTGCTATTGGCACCAACGCTTAGGAGTTCTTGCGCAACAATCGTGTGTTCTGAAACCTGCTCGGCCGAACCAAGTTCGCCCATCTCCTCCATCTCGTCAATTGACATGACCGGAATGAGCCGGAACAGGAGCATCAATCCCAGCGGTATTGCAGCAACACCCGCTAGAGTGATCGTCACAGATACCCAGGTGAAGTGATATGAACCCCAGTGACCTCCAATTAGAGGCTGAGTCACAGGAGGCAATACGATCACAATTCGCTTTACCCAAAGCGCTATGACGACTCCTACGCTTGCTGTCGTCAAGCCCGCGATATTGCGGAACCTTTTCACCGCGACCACAACTATTGGAAGCACCTCTCCAACAAGGACATAGAACCAGAACCAGGGGGCATAGCGGCCGGTGACAGTCTGGCTTATCCAGCCGGTGGTGATTCCGGTATATCCATCGGTCATCATGTCGGCGAGCGTCAGATACGCGTAGACCAAGCCAAGGGCAGCCATGATGTATCCAAGTCTTACAAAGTGACGCTTTGTGATGAATCTCTGTAGGTTATAGCCCTTCCTGAAAGCCGAAGCCACCACGATAACCAGGGCTGTACCAGAGTAGAGTGCGGCAATCACGAAATACGGAGGCAGTATGGTCTCATTCCACCCTGGCCTGCTGGTCGTCGCAAATGCCCACGACAACACCGAGTGGACCGATACCGCAAGGGGAACGATGATAAGCGCAACCAGACTCATGACTCCGTGTAGCAATCTGCGCTGGCGCTCGCTGCCCATCCAATTCAGCGATAATGCCTTGTAGAGCCTGTAGCGCGCCGGCCGATCCGGTCTGCCAAGCACCTTGTTCACAATCGCCAGGTCTGGGATCAAAGGCAAGTAGAAAAAGACTACGGTCGCCAGAACATAAGTCCCTATCGCCACAAAGTCCCAGAACAACGGAGATGAAGTATTCACATATACGAGTATTTCCCAGAAGCGCTCTGGCCTTCCCAGGTGAGGGAAGATGAACAGCGCACCTATGATCACGGTCACCAGTGCGGTTCCTTCTGCCAACCGGGTAAGCGGAGCTCGCCAGCTCTGACCCGTCAACCGGAGTATTGCCGAAATTACAGCGCCACCATAACTAACACCAATGAAGGCGATCACATCCACGATATACACTGCCCAAAATGCCTGGTCATTGTAGCCTGCCGCCCCAAGGCCATGTTTCAGCTGGTAGATCCAAGCAACAAATCCGGCCAGCACGACCAGGCTGAGCAAAGCGACAGACAGCCGCCACCTGACACTTGTACGTCCAATCGTTGGAGCAATTGCGGCCCTGCGGGCATCGGAGATCCAATCCCGCTCTTTGTGGTCCCCATTTCCAAAGGCTTTGTCTGGAAGTAGGGCCCTGTCGTCTACATCTTCTTTTTTCACGATTCCTCCCTATTCCCTATGACTTAGCCGTTGCGGCGGCGTCGAGATTCTGCCCATGGCCCAATATGTACCAAACTCTGGGGTGGGTGTTTTGCTCGGGCTTGAAGGTGACCGCATCATTTTCGTCAAGAAACTTCGATAGCTTGATCGTCGTTCCCATGGAGTTCACCCCTACATCTGTCTTCAAGTCACCGTTGTAGATTGCACCCATCGAACATCCCGCGGCACACTCCGATAACAGACCGTGATTGAGATTCCCTACGCAGAATGTGCACTTTCCAACTGTTCCGAGCCGTTGCGGCACTGGAAACTCTGGTGTCGGCTGCACTGGCAGGGGGGGGTAAGTCACATTCGAATTCCAGTTGAAGTACCTGGCCTCATACGGACAGGCAGCCATGCACATACGGCAACCAATGCATCGATCCTGGTTTACAAGAACTACGCCCTGATCCTGTCTAAAGGTTGCGTGCACCGGGCAGACGTGTAAACACGGCGGATTTTCGCACTGCATGCAAGGCCTTGGCATGTGATACTGCTGACCAGTTGAGTCCGTCAGTGAAAAAACGTCGATCCAGGTCTGATCTGGAGTCAGGTAGTGGGCCTTTTGACACGCTGCAGTGCACGACTTGCATCCATTGCACGCGCGCAGATCAATTACCATTGCCCACTGGTGAGTTGGCGGCGCTTCTGATGAAGCCATGGTTGCCGCACCAGAACCTGTCATCCCGCCAGTGCCGGTCCAACCATTTGTCGCGGGTGCTCCCTGGGCATAAGCACGGTATGACAGAAACTCAATGCCCGTGCCTATTACAGCCGCTGCACCAGCGGCCGCACCAAACATGCTAAGAAAACGCCTTCTTGAAAAATCTTTTTCATCTGATTCCGGCTGCTCATCCGACAGCAGTTCCGGAGTGATTGGACATCCCTGTCCATCGATCGAGCTTGCACAGGATTCTGCCTGAATCACCTTCAGTTCCTCTAAAGCCTGCTTGTTATTTGATAGCTTCCTCATACACAATCATCTCCCGGGAAGTTCTCGTCACACAAAGTAACCACCTTCTTCTAACCAATCGAACACTGCTGGCCAACGCCCCAAAGCAAAGGGTTAAGCACGCTCTGATCACGTCACGTTGACGAAACCTTGCATCCATCCATCCTGGTTCATGGCCCCGCCCATTCCAGTTGGACCGTTACCGCAGGGTGCCTCACACTGCCAGGTAAACCTTCCGGTCTTGCTGACCTTGAAGGTATAAACAACCGTTGTCGTCTTCTTGCCTGACTGCACCGCTGGAATCGGAACATTGATCAAGAGACCAGGAATTGTGAGGGTATGTGAGATTTCGTTATTTGGTATCTCCGTCACAGGCTTGCCATCCACGGTTTCAGTCCCCCCGGATACAACCCCGAAGGTTGGATCCGATCCCCAGACACGTCCATAGGGGGAGCCCGCAGGCAAAGGCGCTGTACCATCGTCGTAACTGACAATGGTGAGAACCACTGTTGAACCAGCAGGAAACGAGAGGTCAGATGGAACAAATTCCGGCCATCCAGGCTTATTCACCATCTTGCCAGTCTTGATCGTCATCTGTTCGTGAACTATAGAGTTGACTACTGATACGTCCTTTGCCGTGGTTGGCGATGATGAAGTGGAACTTGTGCATCCCGCAAGAAGCAGCCCCACCGCTGCGACCGTACCGGCAGCTCCAACTTTTGCCATCCGCCTGTTCCACACTCCGGCAACTGACCTCGAACTACCGTTAGCCTCGATTGTCCTATGCCTCCGTATCCGCATCATGTCCTACCTACCTCCTTAACCGCTTCCTTCTTGAATGCTTGTGGCCGCCGCGAACTCGCAGCGGCCACAAGCTAGTTATTCAGACGGGACGCATGGGAACTGGGGCGCTAGGCCACACGTCCTGCCTGAATAAGTCTTAGGACACTGTGAAGTTGCCTTCCATCTGACCCATCGTCGCCATTGCGCCGCCCATACCGTCAGCACCGTCTCCACATGGCGCGAAACAGTGCCAGGTAAAGGTTCCGGTCTTGGTCGGGGTAAAGGTGAATGTGACGGTGGTTGTCTTGGCACCTGATGGAACCGCCGGAATCAACACATTAACGCCGAGGTTCGGAACGCTGAAGGTGTGCGAGATATTCGCATTTGGCACTGAGGTAACCGCGGTGCCATCAACCGTCTCCGTGCCGCCCTGAATAGTTTCATAAGTGGCAAGGCTTGCCGGTAGCGGCGCCGGGCCATCGTCATAACTTGTAATGGTCAGGGTCACGGGAGAACCTTGGTTGACCGTGACATCTCCTGGGATAAATCGCGGATACCCAGTCTTGCTGCCGCTTGCGCTTTCAGTTACCAGTTGCAAGCTCACGTTCTGCGCAGGCGCCGCTGTCGTCG
>DAHXKX010000143.1 GCA_027366165.1 Actinomycetota bacterium | reverse complement strand
TCCAGCCAAGCCGCCCGAGACTGAACCTTGTTAGTCGGAAAGTGCGCGTCTTCTGGACTCTTCCAACGCCTTGAGCATCTCAAAGTCAATTGGGCCGTCACTGTTCGGTTCGGGCTTAATGGTCTCTCCCGCAAGTGCGGCCAGCGTGGCGGCTGTGCTTTGCTCCAGTGCGGACAGATCGTAACCGCCCTCCAGAAAGGCGATAACTTTGCTGGATGGCATCTGCTGTTTCACCCAAAGGGTAAGATCACAAAAATCTCCCGAGGTCAAGCCCATTTCGGTTAATGGATCGCGCCTATGCGCGTCAAAACCCGCCGAAATAAGCGTCCAGGTGGGGGCAAAGGCCTCCACTGCGGGCGCGACTATCCGATTGAGCGCCTCCATGTAGCTCGGACCCGTCGTTGCCGCGTGAAACGGCAGATTCAACGTATATCCCTTACCAGCACCAGACCCTACCTCGCGGGCCCTGCCCGTGCCGGGATACTGAGGATACTGGTGTGCAGATACATACAGCACCGACGGATCCTCAAAGAACATTTCCTGGGTACCGTTTCCGTGATGAGCGTCATAGTCAAAAACCAGAACCTTCTCACCCTTGGCAACAAGGTCCGCCGCGAGGACAGCGATGTTGTTGATCAGGCAGAAACCCATTGCACGGTCACTGACCGCATGGTGACCTGGCGGCCGCACGGCGAGAAAGGCCGCATCGGCCTCGCCGGCTCTGATCTTGCGGGCTGCGTGTATCCCCGCTCCGGCAGAATATAACGCGGCGTCCCATGATCCAATGCTGGCGACAGTGTCAGGATCGAGCATTCCGCCACCCATCAGACAGAACCGCCTAAGCGCATCGACATAGGATGGCTCGTGGACCCGGCCCAACTCCTCAAGCGTCGCCGCTTCGGGCTGAAACAGTTCGATGGCGTCCTTGACGCAGCTGCTTTCGATACCGCGACGAACTGCAACAAGTCTTTCAGGAGATTCCGGATGAACAGATCCGGTGTCGTGCTCAACGTATTTCGGATGAGTCCCAAATAAAATAACCATCTACATATATCCTACAGTCATTGTTCATGTAACATTTGCAGGCTGCAATTGCTAAGTGTGGCTTAGAGTTGGAAGTTCATTGGATACCAAACCGTCAGAGATAATTGAGGCACATGGCCAACACCTCAGAGTTAGCCCCTGGCACAAGTCTGACTATGCGGCACTGATCACGCCCCTGACCGCGTTCCAAGAACTTCATCCAAAGGCAATCGAGATAGGAATTGAAAACGCCCGCAAAATTGGGTACCACACCATCTATTCGGGCGCCTTGATGGACCATGAAATTGCGGGTTTTCTTCGGTGTGGCTTCGTCGTGAAGGAACAGCTCCACGTCCTCAAGCACTCCTTGACACCGTCTCAAGCCAAAACCGGCGTGGAGGGGATCCACATCCGCAAGCCAACCAAGATAGAGCTGGGGAGCGTGGCGGACCTTGACAAGAAGTGCTTTGACAGCTTTTGGACCATGGACACTGACGGCCTTCGCGAAGCTGCTGAAGCGACCACAAGAGCAAGATTCCGGGTCGCGCTGTATCAGCAGCATTCGAAACCGGGTCTGATCGTCGGGTACGCGATAACCGGCTTTGGCGACAAGAAGGGCTACCTCCAACGACTGGCAGTCGATCCTCATTTCCAGGGCAAAGGCATTGCACAGCAGCTGGTCGATGATGGGTTCGAGTGGCTCCGTTTCTGGCGAGCCCGAGAAGAGTATGTGAACACTCAGACCAAAAACGAGAGGGCGCTGACCTTTTACTTGAAGATGGGATTCCTACTCATGAAGGAAAGGTTGAACATCCTGCAGTTCGACCTTGACGTCTGAATTGCTTTCGGAAATGTCTTTGCAGATGACTTTTGTGGCTAGCGTTCTATTTCATGGTATTGACCATGCACGATCTGAATTCAATATTCATTGGATCCTAAACCGAAATGCCTAGCGCACGTCAACACTCCAGTCGAGAAAGGTCTAGACGTGTTCCGCCATGGCGGGGTCCAATGCTCCTCGTATTGGTGGTCCTGCTGATTGGCGTATTCCTGCTCCAGCAAAAGCCGCAGAAGTCACACACCGTCACCACCACGACGACGCAGGTGAGCCACTCCCCCACCGCCACCACGCCAACGCGTCAGAACTCGCTTCACATCTCGAAAGGTCCAACCTGGATTCAGCTTCAGACTCCCCAAGTAATGACCCTTGACACCTCTTCTCTGCCAAATCAGAGTGACGTGGCGGTATCATTGGAGCTCTTTCCGAAAATCGAGTCCAGATCCGAATTCCAGGTCATCATGAAATATGGACTCAAATCGCTGCCAATCGCGTCATCGCCTCCGGTGAGCCTGACTCAGCTTTCCCAGGACTCCACTGGAAGTCCTAAGCTTGATTTCGAAATATCTGAAACCGCCCAACTGCGTGCGCCGACTACGGGATCAGGGCCTACCAGTTACATTCAGATTCCATATTGTTCACCAGACTGCTCGGGCGTCTACCCAATGCTGGCGGTATTTGTGGAAGGTTCGCAGATCGTTGGAACCGCACTCACAGAAATTGCGCTGGAGCCTCCGGCGCAGGCTTCAATACCTTTAAACTTTGCTCTAGTGGTGCAAGCCCCATTCACCGGCAACCCCCAAAACGACCTGGCAGCCCTTGCCCTGCTGGTCACGGCGCTAAACGCCAATCCAACCGCAAACGTGACGCTCAATATCCCAGGCGCCCTGATGCAGGATGCGCTCAGCTCAAATCTACCAACTACCAAGGACACAGTGACTCAACTGTTAGCTTGGACGCAAAAGCCGAACCACCAGATAATCACTTCTGGGTTCGTTCCTTTGAACCTGCCCCAATTGGCAGCTTCTGGACTCTCAAAGGTCATCGGCCAAGAACTGACCGCCGGTAGAACCCAGGCCGCGCAGTTCCTCCATCAGAATCTCACCTCACCTGGTCCAATTACCATCGACAACGGACTTACCCCTAAAACCGCCCACATACTTTCCACCCTTGGAGTGTCTGAAGTCCTGCTGCCGGACAAGTTCTTCGTTCCGTTCAGCGAGAAGTTCTCTCTTTCCAAACCGTTTCTGATTTCCACCGATTCGTCGACAGATTTGACCGTCCTTGCAGTGGATAGCGAGCTGGAAAGTGACATTAGCTCGGGTACGGTTCCCTATCAAGGCGCAAATCAGCTTTCCACAGATCTCGCACAGATCTACTTTGATCAGCCAAACGATGCCAATCCAAGAGTTGTGAGCGCCTTGATGCAGGTTTCTAACTCAAAAGACGCTGCAAAACTGACACAGATTCTCGCCGATTTGACCGCATCCCCATTCGTCAGGACCGTCGATGTGAACAAGGCCTTTTCAATGACGTCTTCAGAACAGTTAAGCTTCGGAAAGCTATCGAGTCCGGCGCCATTTTCAATCCTTGATCCAACGAGATTCCAGACCACGGCAAATGACATCTCGGCTCTCAACTCTTCACTTGGCCAAAACAGCAACCTGACACAGGCTGGATACAGCCTGCTGGCCTCAGCTGCGTCCACACTCTCCACATCTGTGTCCAATGGATTCCTCCAACAAAGTCAGACCGCTGTCTCCCAGGTGGCGAAATTGGTCTCGTTGGCTTCTAACAAGGCCTTTACCGTCACCGCCAGAAAGGTTCAGCTACCGATTGCCATCAGTTCGCAGTTGAAACGTCCATTCAAAGGGGTACTGGTGATAACCTCCGATAGATTGTCATTTCCCGACGGCAACAGGATTCCGGTGACATTGAACGGACCTAATACAACTCTGTCCATACCTATCTACGCAGAAACACTCGGCATCTACCTGATCTCAGCCAAGCTGTTTACCGTCGACGGCCAGCTTGTTGTAGCACATACTTCAATTGAGATCCGCTCCACAGCATTCTCAGCCGCAAGCGTCATCTTGACGCTCGGTGCCTTCCTGGTGCTCGCTCTGTGGTGGATCCAGTCCTTAAGACGTGGACATCAGCGCAACAAGCGCCTAGTGCAGGAAATGATCTAGCGATCATGTCGACCATGCGGAGACCAACAGAAAGCCGTGGCTTTGGATCGGCAAAACTGAATGCGTTGGCCATGGCCTCAGGAACACTGGTCTCCAGGCTGACCGGTTTGCTCAGGTTATTGGCCTTGGCGTATGCACTTGGAATTGGACCTTTTTCCGACTCATTCAACCTCGCCAATAACACCCCTAACATCATTTATGACCTGCTGCTCGGGGGAATAATCTCGGCTTCGATCCTTCCGGTGTTCGTGGGACACCTAGCAAAGGAAAATGACAGAGCGGCTTGGAAAGCCATCTCATCAATCTTCAGTGTGGGCCTGGTTTTGCTAGTTGTTGGAACAATCCTGTTCGAATTTGCCGCACCGGGCATCATCCACCTCTATCTGATAGTAAATCACGCTCAGATTGCCTCTCAACAACAGAGGGTCGCGACACTTCTGCTTCGCTTCTTTGCCCCGCAACTACTCTTCTACGGCCTCATTGCACTCGTCACAGCCATGTTGAACGCCCGGTCCATATTTGCACCACCGGCTTATGCGCCGGTGGTCAACAACATCATCGCAATAGCCGTCTTTCTAACCTTCTCGGCCCTAAAAAAATCATTGGAACTGGGCACAATCCATGCCTTCTCACTCCCTGTCCTTTTGCTGGGACTGGGAACAACCGCCGGGGTTGCGCTGCAGTTTCTGTTTCTAATCCCCTATCTCCAAAAAGCGAGGGCACGGCTCAGTTTCACCCCTCAATTTCGAAATCCAGCAATCAAGGAGATCAGGTCGATATCGGGCTGGACAATCGGCTTTGTCATAGCCAATCAGGTGGCACTGTTCTCAGTACTTGCAATAGCCGACGGCTCTCTGCCCGGAACGGTCAGCGCCTACTCCTACGGCTACATCTTCTTTCAGCTCCCATATGGCGTCGCCGCTTATTCAATAATGACTGCAATAATGCCTGAGCTCGCTCACTCCTACAGCAGAGGAGAGACCGAGAGGTACAAGAAGAGACTAGGCATGGGACTCAGGTCCTCCGTGACAATAATGATTCCTGCCGCTCTTGCCTACCTCGCAATCGCCAGGCCGCTGCTTACGCTGCTACTGGCCCACGGCGCGGTCAATTCAACCGGGGTCGAACTGACTACTCGAACCTTGCAGGGCTTTGCCTACGGACTGCCGGGCTTTGCCGGCTACCTTGCGGTGGTACAGGCGTACCAGTCAATCAAACATACGAAAATTGTTTTTTTCCTGTACATAATCGAAAATGGCTCAAACATAGTTCTTGCAATTTTGTTGCACCACCTCTATGGCGCCTTTGGCCTTGCACTGTCACTATCCATCTCTTATTCGGTCGCGTTTGCAATTGGCCTGGGAACTCTCGCCAGAAGGGGCTTGGCCCCCGCCAGATCTGCAATCCTGAGGCCATGGCTCAACTCCCTGGCCGCGTCCGTGGCCATGTACGCAGTACTTAGGATCCTCATATCTAGAATTGGCGTATCAACTGGATTACATCTTCTTCTGCAGGTAATACTTGAGGTTGTTGTCGGAGCAGTGGTTTTTGCATTGGTGGCACTAGTCGGTACCCAAATCGACTCATTGACAGACAGGAGTCACTAAGTGAGCGTAAAGGTTGTTGTAGATTCTGGTGGCGACATCCCACATGATCTGGTGACACAGCATGGAATAGAAATCGTTCCTCTCAAAATCAGGTTCGGGAACCATGAATACGTGGATACAAAGGATCTCACAACGGACCAGTTTTGGGAATTGTGCGAAACCTCCAAAGACCTTCCTCAAACGGCCGCACCTTCTTCCGGTGACTTTGAGACAGCCTTCCGACAGGCAAAGGAGGATGGATTTGACGAGGTTGTCTGCATCACCTTGTCTTCGGATCTTTCAGCGACCTACCAGTCGGCAACTCTAGCTTCAAAAGCCCTTGGCAACGAGCTGAAAATCGAAGTGATCGATTCGCGACTGGCAACCTTTGCCATGGGAAACCTGGCAATAATTTCGTCGATGGAAGCCAAGAAAGGTGCCAAAGCCGAAGATATCGCCGCGCTCGTTCGTAGCCGAATTCCATATATTCATACCTATGGGGCCTTGGACACCCTTGACAATCTGCGCAAAGGGGGACGGATCGGAAAGGCCGCAGCCCTCTTCGGCTCTTTGCTGTCATTCAAGCCTATCATCAGCGTCCAAGACGGAGTTGTTGAGGCTGACTCCAAACAGAGGACCAGAGGCAAAGCACTTAATTACCTTGTCGAAAAGGTTGTCAGCTATGGGGCAATCACCGATCTCGCAATTATTCATGCAAATGCTCCAGATGTCGCCGAATTCGCCGAACGGTTGAAGTCAGCAACTGGCATAGGCGATCTGGTGGTCGCAAAAATCGGGCCGGTCATCGGTACTCACGCTGGTCCGAGAACCATGGGAATCACCTTCAGAACACTCGGATGATATATTGACCCGATCTCAGAACAAGTTCGGTAAAACCAAACTAGATTGATCTCAGGCCTTGGAGGAAAATTTTACTATGGCATCTCCAGATGAATCGGTTGGACAGACAGATGCTTGGTCAACGCGTACGGCGGACACTATCGAATCTGTTGTGGGCACGCTCCGGGAAAAGACAGTAGGACCTCTTGTAAAGGTAACGAGAGCGATCGTCTACGGCATTTTGGCTTTGGTTGTCCTTACGGTTGTGGGAATCCTCGCAACGATTGCCGTAATCAGGATTCTTGACGTCTACGCATTTGGAAATCGAGTGTGGATAGCATATTTTGTCATCGGCGGAATTATGACCCTCCTGGGTTTGTTGCTATGGATGAAGCGGACAGAGCGCCGGTAACGACGGTTTAGAGCTATTCGAGGTTACAGTGTCTGAAAAAGTCAAGGTCGCGATAATTGGTTCCGGGCCTGCAGGTCTGACTGCAGCAATCTATGCCGCCCGAGCAGATCTCAATCCGGTAGTCATCGAAGGTGAGCCCTCCTCCACCACGGACCAGCCTGGTGGCCAATTGATGTTGACCACAGAAATTGAAAACTTTCCTGGATTCGTAGAGGGAATCATGGGGCCTGAGCTCATGTCGAACTTCCGAAGCCAAGCTGAACGGTTCGGAGCCAGGTTTGACACGACAAAAGTCTCACGAGTCGACTTCTCAGAACGCCCCTTCAAACTTTGGACCAACAACCAGACTGGCAGCGAACCAAGGTACCTGGCAGACTCGATAATTATCTCGACCGGGGCCCGATCGTTGCTGATGAACATCGACCGAGAGACCGAGTTGATCGGACACGGCGTGTCCACCTGTGCCACCTGTGACGGATTCTTCTTCCGGGATCACCACATCGCAGTAGTTGGCGGCGGGGACTCAGCACTCGAAGAAGCCGGGTTTCTCACAAAATTCGCCAACACCGTCACGATTATCCATCGTCGCAATGAACTCAGAGCATCAAAGATAATGCAGGACAGGGCCTTTGCCAACCCAAAGATCTCCTTCATCTGGGACTCGACGGTGACCGATCTGCATGGCGCGAGTTCGCTGACAGGAATCACAGTCACCAACCGAATCACCGGCGAAAAGACTGAACTGCCGGTAACCGGGCTGTTCGTTGCAATTGGCCACTCTCCCAACACCGACATCTTCAAAGGTCAGATTGATATGGACGAAGTCGGTTACATAATCACAAATGAAGGAACCGCAACCAACGTTCCGGGCGTATTTGCCTGTGGTGATGTTCAGGACCACACATATCGTCAAGCGATAACAGCCGCAGGATCAGGGTGTATGGCGGCGATTGACATAGAGAAGTGGCTCAAGCACACCGAAGATTAGACACACCAACCCTACTATTCACAATCAATCGAACTCTTGGAGACAAACTATGGCAAAAAACGCACTTATTCTCAATGACGCCAATTTTGATGAACAGATAGTTGCATCAGACGTGCCAATACTCGTAGACTTTTGGGCTGAATGGTGTGGCCCATGCAAGATAATTGCTCCAATACTGGAAGACATAGCCGAGCAGAAGAATGGAAAACTGACGATAGCCAAATTGAACGTGGACGACGCGATGAACACGGCACGGCGGTTCGAGGTAATGAGCATTCCGACACTTATTCTTTTCAAGGAAGGCCAGCCAGTGGCACGAATTGTGGGTGCAAAGCCGAAGGGGCAGCTTCTTGCAGATTTGGAAGTGCACCTATAACATCACAGCCTGACTCCAGTGGATCTCCAAGGGAACTCCTGCCAAATGAATCTGACATAACCTCGCGCTTAGAGGCGCTCGGCTTCGCGCGCACTCATGACGATCTGGCAGAACAAATCCTGGCTTTCCAAAAATCCCGGGCATTACCCCAAAGCGGAATCTGCGATGCCCTGACCTGGAAATCTCTACTTGAGGCCGGCTACCGGCTGGGTGACCGCCTCCTCTACGTCCGAACCCCGATGATGCGCGGTGAGGATGTAGCGGCACTGCAGACCCGCCTAGGCTCCCTCGGATTCGACGCCGGACGGGTCGATGGAATATTCGGCCCCGACACACTTCGGGCTCTGAAAGACTTCCAGCGAAATGTCGGCATGCCAATTGATGGAATCTGTGGACCAACCAGTGTTGAAGAACTCTTGCGGGTCTCTCGCCAATCATCTACCAACATTCACTCAGTGAAAGAATTAGAGGCAATTCGTTTTCAAACCCGTCGGCTGTCAGAGCTGAGCGTCGCCATCACCCACCAAGGATTTATGGACGCTCCTGCCGAGCTATTGAGAACGACGCTGGCGTTCAAGGGTGCGCACGCACAGGTCATCATGCACCCAGACCCCTCTCAACTGGCAACCCTTTCCAATGCCCAACACGCCGATCTCTGCATCCACATTGAGGAGCAACCGGAAAAACAGGAAATCCACTTCTATCAAGGATTTTCATATAGCTCAGCATCAGGCAAGGCGTTAGCACGCCTCATAGCTAAGCACATGAACGCCCCAGATTGTGGACTGCAAGTAGTTGTAACAGGACTTAACGTGCCGGTGCTTCGCGAAACCAGAATGACCGCTATCACGGTCTCAATTCAGGACGCTTCATTTTGGGTTCTGCACAGTCCCAAAACGGCAGTTGCCATTACAAAAGCGATAACTGAGTGGACTTCGAGTGACTTTCGTCACCATCTATAAACTTAATCCACAAAGTTATCCACACCCTGTGCATTAACTAGAGAATTATCCTAACCCTTTACTCTTGATCGAGCGTATTGGCCATAATCACCCTATAGATCCGCTCCAGGTCTTCAAGGCTTGCAAAGTCAATAACAACTTTACCCCTCTGGATTGAAACGTCCTTGGATAAGAAGTCCACCCTTACTCTAGTTGCGAACAGGTCTTCCAGGATGTCCTCAAGCTCTAGTACTACGGCGGGCTTGGTTGATGGCCTTCCGTCAGACCGGACTCTGCTAACGGAACCATCTACAGACATTACATCCGAAATGGATTCCCGCTCTCTGCGAATCTCATCCTCAACCGAGCGTACCGAAAGACTCTCATCGACAATCCTGCGTGCCAACTTCTCTTGAAAGCTCCTGTCCGGCGACCCCAGAAGTGCCCGTGCATGACCAGCAGAAATCAAACCCTGGGCTATCATGCCCAAGATACTGGGTGGCAACTGCAAAATCCTAAGTGAGTTGGTAATTGACACACGAGACTTTCCCATGCGCAATGCAAGCGTCTCATGCGTAAGCCCAAAATCCTCAATCAGCTGCTGATATGCTGAAGCCTCTTCAAGTGGATTCAAATCCTGTCTATGCAGATTCTCCACCACGGCGCGCTCCAAAGAGCCTAGCTCATCGGCACTCTGAACTAACGCAGGAATCCTATCCAAGCCCGCACGCTTCGCAGCCCTGAACCTTCTCTCACCGGCAATTATTTCGTAACTGTTCTCCGAAACTGCCCTGACCAAAATCGGCTGCAATACACCGATGGCGGCGATTGACGCCGACAGCGAATTCAGACTCTCTTCATCAAAAGCCTTCCGAGGCTGATTTGTATTGGGGGATATCGAGGATAAGGGAAGCTCGCGATAGATCGAGCTGTCTTCTCCCCTTTCACCTATTGGAAGCAGTGAGCCAAGACCTCTACCAAGACCGCCCTTACGAGACACCCAAAACCTCCTTGGCTAATTCCCTATAAGCAATTGCACCCCGCGAGGTGGGATCAAATACGGTGATGGGTTGTCCGAACGAAGGTGCTTCCGAAATTCTAACGGCTCTGGGAATCACAATCTTGCAAACCTTCTCCCCGTAAAACTTTCGCACGTCCTCAACTACCTGCTCAGCAAGCTTCGTGCGGGCATCATACATCGTCAATACCACAGTTGAGATATCCAGTGAAGCGTTTAAACTATTCTGCACCAGCTTCACATTTCTAAACAACTGACTGAGACCCTCAAGCGCATAGTACTCACACTGAATCGGCACCATGACTTCTGTCGCCGCACACAGAGCGTTGATTGTGAGAAGTCCAAGGGATGGGGGACAGTCAATGAAAATGATGTCATAGTCCTCAAGGACAGGCTCCAATGCCCTGCGCAAACGGAGTTCTCTAGAAAATGCGGACACAAGTTCGATCTCGGCTCCCGCTAAATCGATCGTGGATGTGCAGGCAAAAAGATTCTTCACCGCAGTGGGCTCGATGGCGTCCTCAATGGCTATATCCTTCATCAGCACGTCATAAATCGTATAATCCAACGAACGAGCATCTATTCCCATACCGGTTCCGGCATTTCCCTGCGGGTCTAGATCAATAACTAGAACCCGTTTGCCCAGCTCGGCAAGGGCGGCAGCAAGATTGACCGCAGTAGTGGTCTTGCCAACACCACCTTTTTGATTGGCGATAGCGATGACCCGCACTTCACTATTCACTTCAGACAATTCTTTTCCTTCCAGCTCGCCCAAAGGAGACCCGGTTCACTACCGGTTGCGCCTGCTAGATAAATTAAAGCTCAGGAGATGTTCCACGTGAAACACCACAAAAGAGGTTCTCGAATTGTTTCACGTGAAACACTCTAAAACAAAGGCAACTTCTCTGGCACTCCAACCCCTCGAGGAAATTTACCACGTACTTTGAGATTCTTGGCCATCCAACAGTAGGAAAATTCGAATCTCCTGTAAGTGGGGGAGGAAAACCCTAACCCGCTAATCCCAGCCTCGGGCCACCTCACACCTGACACGTCTGGTGGCTCCGATACCAATAAGATACCATCCCGCCTTAGAAACCCGCTTGCATTCTCCGCAGTTGCAGCCGGCGAGGCAAAACCTCTGGCTGTGACCAGGTCAAATACCGTGTGATATTCTGTCAGCCGAACACACTCCTCACTCCTGCCCCCGTAAACTGCCACCCGTTCCTGCAACCGGAGATAAAGCACCATCTCCTCCAAAAACCGATACCTCTTTCTCATGGAATCGACAAGAAGGAACCTGGATTCAGGAAACCATGACGCCAAAAATAGACCCGGAACTCCAGCGCCTGAACCAAGATCCGCCGCAAAAAAAGAGGACGGAAGCAAATCCGTCCTCAATAACTCATCTATGCAGGCCGCAAAGCCTAATGCGTGTTCATAAACTGACTCAACCGGCTTCGGCCCAATGAACCCAATCTCCTGAGCCCCTGTAAGCCAAATCCGCTGCTCAGCCGTTAGCTCCCGCAATCCTACTCGGCCTGTGCCTGCTCAGGCGCCTCATCAGTCAACGGCTCGACCACCACATATCGACGAGGTTCGTAACCCTCTGAGCGCGTCTTCACGCCTTCCATTGTTCCTACAACGTCGTGGACTATCTTCCGGTCGGAAGAACTCATAGCTTCGAAGACTTTGCCGACCCCGGTATCCCGCACTTCTTCAGCAAGCTTGCGTGCGAAAGCCTCTAGCGCAACCCGCCGCTTCTCTCGATATCCATCTATGTCAACAACGATGCGGCCTGATCGTCCCCCGGAATTCCTTTGGACAACAGTCCTCGTCATATCCTGAACCGCCGACAACACAGCTCCGCGTGGGCCGATCAGCAGCCCTAGTTCAGCGCCAGTCACAGATATATTGATCGTCTCATCTTCAATACCCTGAACAGCAACTGTGCCTTCCAAACCGATCTCATTCAAGATCCCAGCGAGAAAGTTCTGCGCAACTGTCGCCTGCTCCGCGAGCGACATCGATTCCGGTTCCATTTCGGGTTCATTCTCCTCGTTTGTCTCGACTGAGCTCTTCTTTGGAACTCTACTTGAGCTTTTAGAACTAGTTCTACCAGCAGCTCGACCGCCGCCTGACTCACTGCTTCTCACATTACTTCTTGGCTTTTCGTCGGTTGTAGGTTCTGCGGCCCCAGAAACCGTAACCTCCGCTACAGGACCAGCCGTCGCCGTCTTTGTTGGCCTGTCGGACTCGTCTCGAACCTTGCGCTTTCTGGGTCTCCTGGTATCCTTTGCCCTAGGGGCGG
>DAHXKX010000141.1 GCA_027366165.1 Actinomycetota bacterium | reverse complement strand
CGACTATAAGGCTTGGAACTGGAGTGGAAAAGACCAGACACTTGAATGGATGATCAGGAGGCAGGCTCATGAGGCTGCAATCCACCGTTTTGACGCCGACCTCGCACACATGGGAATTCCAAGCGTAAATGCCATTAAGTCACTGCCAGCTGAATCAATACCGTTCGGATTTACACCTCCGTTTGCTAAGGATGGAATCGACGAAAGACTCGAAGTCACCATTGCCAGCCGAAGGAACCTTGTCGGCTCGTTACCAGGATCTCTGCACCTGCACGCAACCGACATAGATGCCGAATGGACAGTAAGGCTTACGGACGGAGTCATGACCATCGATAGGGGACATCAAAAAGCCGATGCCGCAATCAAGGCAACGGCTTCGGAATTGTATCTTTGGAGCTGGGGTCGCCTGCCTGCGGACATACTTCTGTGCGTTGGCGATCTGGAGGTTATTGATGCATGGAAAAAGCTCCCCGCCTAAGGCTGGGAGCTTTTTGATTTGCTAGGAGGTCTCTGGCACAACCAAAAGCCGCTATCCGATCGAACCGTCCATCTGAAGTTCGATCAACCGGCTCCATTCAACGGCATACTCCATCGGAAGTGTCCTTGTAACCGGCTCGATGAAGCCATTCACAATCAGACCCATCGCCTGTGACTCCGACAGACCTCGAGACATGAGATAGAACAGCTGCTCATTTCCGATCTTGGAAACTGTCGCCTCATGTCCAATCTGGGAATCGCGCTCGTTGACTTCCATATATGGCTTGGTTTCTGAAATTGAGTGATCATCAAGCAACAACGCGTCACATCGGACAAAGCTCCGTGAACCCTTCGCCCCCTCATCCACATGGACCAACCCTCTGTATGTCGATGTCCCCCCATCTTTGGATATCGACTTCGAAATGATCGTAGAGCTTGTCTCTGGTGCCGCATGCACCATCTTTGCACCAGCGTCCTGATGCTGACCTTGTCCGGCATATGCCACTGAAAGGACCTCACCGGAAGCCTTGGGTCCGACTAGGTATACAGCCGGATACTTCATCGTCAAACGGGAACCAATATTACCGTCAATCCACTCAACCCGGGCTTCAGCCTCAGCACGAGCCCTCTTGGTCACGAGGTTGTACACGTTGTTTGACCAGTTTTGTATCGTGGTATAGGTAATCCTTGCACCTGGCTTGGCAATGAGTTCCACTACTGCCGAGTGCAAAGAGTCGGTTGAATAGACAGGGGCTGAACATCCCTCGATGTAATGAACCTGCGATCCCTCGTCAGCAATTATAAGTGTGCGCTCAAACTGCCCCATGTTCTCCGCATTGATCCTGAAATACGCCTGCAACGGCATCTCAACCTTGATGCCTGGCGGTACATATATAAACGACCCCCCTGACCACACCGCACTGTTCAGAGCTGCAAACTTGTTGTCATTTGGGGGAATGATCGTCCCGAAATATGCACGGACAAGATCTGGATACTCCCTCAAAGCCGTGTCCATATCGGTAAAAATGACGCCTTGCAGTGCAAGGTCTTCCCTATTCTTGTGGTACACAACCTCTGACTCGTACTGAGCCGTCACCCCAGAAAGGTACTTGCGCTCCGCCTCAGGAATTCCCAACTTCTCATAAGTGCGCTTAACGGATTCCGGTAGTTGATCCCAGGAGCTCACCTGCTTTTCAGTCGGCTTTATATAGTAAAAAATATCGTTGAAATCAAGATCGGGCATATTGACTGCGAACCAGGGAAGCATCGGTTTATTCTCGAAATACCTAAGAGAGCGCAATCTGAACTCCCGCATCCACTCAGGTTCGCCTTTCATCCAAGACATCTCTTTGACGATCTCTTGGTTTATACCCTTCTTTGGCTTAAAGACATAGTCCTCGACATCCGCCCAACCAAGTTGATACTTGCCGAGATCTAGATCAGCTGTAGACATTATCGATCCGCCTTCAAAACTTGAAAAACACCTTCTTGGATCACTCTCACAGATATATTCTAGGGCGTTGACAAATTATCCCTATCTGGATAGTAATAACTATGCCACTTTTTATTGCCCTTGCCAAGACATGAACCAGGCCAAACCGAAAGATATTATAAATTTCCACTAGTCTTGGCAAGAATGACATTAGAAGACTTGTTCCACAGAGCGGGCACTCCTCCAAAAGCTGAGAAGCTCCCAGTCACCCTTACACACTTCAAAAACGATCGGATCGATGAATACTATTGGATGCGCGATAAGGAATCGCCCAAAGTCATCGACCTACTCATGGAGGAAAACTCATATACGAAAAGAGTCATGATCGAGCTGGAGGACCTGGAAAAGCGCCTCTTTGTGGAGATCAAGGACAGAGTCAAGGAGACCGATCTTTCCGTTCCCGTGCGGAAGGGCAACTACTCCTACTTTTCTAAGACTGAAGAGGGCAAACAGTATCCCATTCACGCGAGAAGAAGGGTGGACAAGGAATCAGAGGAGACCCTTCTGGACGAGAATCAAGAAGCCATTGGACACGATTTCTTCGCCTTGGGCGGGCTGTCAGTCTCGCCAAATGAGGGCCTTATCGCTTATCTTACGGACATTGATGGCTCTGAACTATACACCCTCACGATCCGAAGCATCTCGGAGCCCGAAAGGATATTGGCACAACTTGAAGAGTGCTATTACGGCATCGCCTGGTCACTCGATTCCCAATTTGTATTTTTCACCAAAACAGACATTCAGATGCGTCCCTATCAGGTATGGAGACTGGATCTGGCAGAAGGTAAAACTGAACTGGTCTTCCAAGAAGACGATGAAGGCTACTTTGTCGGAATCGGAACTACAAAGGACGACAAGTTCATAGTTGTCGACGTGGCATCGAAAACCACTACCCAGATTTTCCTAATTGACGCCTCTGCTCCCGAAAAGCCCCCTGAACAGTTCAGTGAGAGAGTGAAAGGCCTGGAATACTCCGTCGAGCATTGGCGGAAACAGTTCTTCATAGTGACGAACCGCGACAATCCCGACTTTGGCCTAATGGTGGTTGACCATGGCACCAATGACCACAGATGCTGGGAACCATATCTCGAAACCACCGAAGGTGTCCGTCTGCTCGAAATTGAAGTCTTTTCCGACTTCATAGCCATAGAAGAGAGGTATCAGGCAACCACGCGACTGCGTGTGATAGACCTGCGTTCAAAAGCAGCCTACGAAGTGCCCAAAACAGAAGAAGTATCGTCAATTTACATCGGAGAGAACGAGGAGTTCGACTCCAAAGTGCTCAGATATGAATACTCTTCGATGATCACCCCCAGATCGGTATTCGATCTTGACCTAGAATCCGGGTCATCCACCCTTCTAAAGCAGACTGAAGTATTGGGTGATTTCGCCGGCACCAACTACACCACCTTCAGGGTATGGGCCGATGCGCGAGACGGCACCAAAATCCCAATTTCGGTAGTCTGCCGGTCAGACATCGTCCCAGACGAAAAAGGCCATCCAACGCTACTCTATGGGTATGGCTCATATGAGCACTCGATCGATCCAGCTTTCTCCTCGCTTCGACTGAGCCTCATCAATCGTGGTATGGTGTTCGCCTACGCCCACGTCCGCGGAGGCGGCGAAATGGGCCGAGCCTGGTATCTGGATGGAAAACTTGAAAAGAAACCTCATACCTTCACAGACTTTATCGATTGCACCAAGGCACTCATAGACCAGGGATGGTCCGATCCCAAGAGAATTGCGGCCAGAGGTGGAAGTGCCGGAGGCATGCTTATGGGAGCCATTGCCAACATGGCACCTGACCTTTATCGAGCAATCGTTGCCGAAGTTCCGTTTGTGGACTGCCTCACTACGATACTTGATCCCTCCCTGCCTCTGACCACCTTTGAGTGGGAGGAGTGGGGCAACCCGGTCACCGATAAAGCGATCTACGACATCATGAAGTCATATGCTCCCTACGAGAACGTGGTCCGAGTTCAGTACCCATACATGCTTATCACTGCGGGACTTAATGACCCACGTGTCTCATATTGGGAACCGGCGAAGTGGGCTCAAAGACTAAGAGACAAGACCATCAACCCCAGAATCATCCTTAGGACGGAGATGGGCGCCGGTCATCAAGGCCCTTCAGGAAGATACGAGACCTGGCACGATGAAGCCTTTGTCTATGCATTCATTCTGTCAGCGCTCGAGCTTGAGTAGAGACTGTCGCCAGAGTGTCTCCCCAAGAGATCTTGAATGAAACTTGATATAAAAATTCCATGGTTGACCTAGTAGCCCGAATGTGGATAAAGGTCGGCTCATGGTGACCACTCACCCACTTCACAAAGTATTCGTCAATGCGAACACCCCTAAGCCTTGACACCCTGTCTGAAGGTGAAATCATATACGCCCGGCGCTGCCGAGAAAGTGACCGGCTGCCCATTGGCTGTGATGGTAAGAACACCTACATTTCCTGTACGGATCCACATCGAACTATTGAGTGTAAAGGTCTTGATTCCGCCGGTTGGAATTATCCCCTCCCACAGCACCTTCGACCCCGGTGCAACAGACTCTTCAACCCAAGCTGGCGCAGATGCACTAATCCCAATCGTGATCAAAGGCGCGTTCACAAAATAAGTTGCACCCACATTATCGGCAGTCGTCGGTGTCAGCGGGCCTGAAGGAGCTAAAGGTGCCTCGGTGGTGGCCGTAGTCGAGTTTGACTTACCGACTGGTTTCGTCGATGCGACGGAGACTGAACTTTTACCCGACGTATTTGGATGTGAGGAGCTTAAGGAAATGACAACTGCCCCCAAACCCGCGAGTGCGATCACTGATGCCGCTGCAAGGATCTTGGTGTTGAACCGCCGATCGAATCCAAAAAATCGAGCACTAGGTTGCTCCTCAGCTACTTCTTGCGCGGCATCATCGAATCGCAGGATCTCGGTATGTACTTTCGAACCACCTGGCCTGACGCTTGAGCTCAACCGCGCACGCCTTTGCGCTGGGGCCGGGTCCTCTACAGGCACCGCGGGCATCTCGCCCCTAGGCGGAGCATCAACCGAGTACAGGTTCGCCTGAACCTGAGATACCGGCATTTCATTGGAATGACGTTCAGCAAGGTGTGGGTTCTTGGCGGACACACGACCTCTCCTGGCTGTCGCAGCAGTGACAGAACCCGCCCGGTATACACGTCTCTTGGATGAGGAGGACTCTTTGGCTCCTGTGGCTTTGCCGACAACCCTTACATGTGATGGAAGTGAAGTGAAAAGTTCTGACCCAGTCTCACAGGCACCCTCATCCGGGTGGTTCTCAGATTTAACGACGCCAGACAGTTGATCCATGTGCTGGTGAAAACTGGCAATAGATTTCTTCTCCGATCGAGCTCTCGATGAAAGCGCGGCTCCAAGGAAAATCACAACTACCAAAACCAAAAGTGCCAAAACAAAAAAAGCCAACTCTTACCTCCGGACTTACCGTCGCTAGAGCAAGTACAACAATAAGGCCCCGTTTTCACGATATTTGGCAAAAAGTAAGAACACACAAAGACATTGCGATGTGGGAACCTACGAATCCTCACTTAAAGGGTATCTGATCAGGATCGCATTACTGCACGTGGAAGCAAATACTCCTTGATATCTCTCCTAAGAGGGTTTTTTGCGTCTCTCGGTGAGTAAATCGGTGAATCCACGACCCACCTGGCGCCGATTTCAGGGTCATCCCATGCAACGCCAAGTTCGTCAGAGGGATTGTAGTAACTGTCCACAAGATATGTCAGGGTCATGTCGGTGATGGCCACGAAGCCGTGCGCAACTCCAGGCGGAATGAAGACACCGATTTCGTTCGAATCACCCGCTTCGATCTCCAGAGTTCTGCCTTCAGTCTCGGATCCAACTCTCAGATCATGGAGAACAACCTGGGCTCTACCTTGGAGAACGTACCAGTAGTCGGCTTGATGGAGATGGTAGTGCAGTCCTACAAGCGACCCGGCGGTCTTGTCGGATCGCGACCCCTGGACCATTTCTCGACCAAGTGGAAACCATGAACGCCTGTAGCTTTCGAGAAAGCGGCCACGGTCATCTGCAAATGACTGAGGCTCAACTATCATCACATCTGCTATCCGTTCAGATTCATAAACTCTGGCCACGTTCAACCTCGCCTTGCCATTTGGTTCGACACTCTTCGCTGAGATCTTACAAGGAGAAACTGGCATATGCCTTATCGCCACCGACAGTTCGCCGATGGCAACCTGGACAACCGGGTGAACTCAAGATTCCTACATCAACTGCATCGCTAGGCTGGAAGCAAAGGGGTGGTCAGGCATCCCGAAGCTGAACGAACCCGCCAAAGCCTCCACGAAAATAGGTCAGAGGCTCATTATCTTCATCGAATTGCCCCACGGCAACAACTCTGCCGATCGCTATTAGGTGATCTTCGACCTCAATTGATTGCACAAGTTCGCAATCAAGCCAAACCAATGCCGCATTCAGTACCGGATTGCCGCTTTCGCAGGACATCCATGAATGAGTCGTAAAACGGATGCTCGGATCCATAAATGCGAAGTCATGGGCAATCCGGGCTGAACCAGTACCAAGAATATTCACGCAAAACTTCTGGCGCATGGCGATGGTTGAAAAGGTTCGCGAAGTCCGTGCCAATGAAATCAATATTGTCGGTGGATCAAGAGATAATGAGGTAAAACTTTGACAGGTAAAACCCACCGGACCCTCATCAGAGGCTGCGGTGACAACCGTGATGCCGGTTACAAACGAACCAACGGCCTTCTTGTAGTCCTCAATGCTGAATTCAGCTACCACCAAATTACCTCGACCTAGGATTCCGAAGCTCTCAATTCAAAACTACTGGATTTGAATCGTCTGACCTTCACGGGCTGCAAACACCTGGATTGCATTCTTCGACTCACTAGCCTGATAGCGCCGTTCGATTGACTCGAGTTCCGTGTCAGACCTGCATGGATCGTGGTGGAAGAACGCCAGTGCCTTGACGTTGGATTGAGCTGCAACCTCCAATGCATAGTCGAACGTCGAATGGCCCCAATGTGACTTTTCCGCAAATTCAGCAAGCGTGTACTGAGCATCGTGAATCAAAATGTTGGCGTTTGCGCATAGGTCCAGGACAGATTCCTTGACAGTCGAATTGTCCCCAGGCGCTTGATGGTCAGGCACAAACACGACAACCTTGTCGTCAACTTCTATCCGGTAACCGAACGTCGCATTTGTGTGGTCGACAAGGCATGGCACAATCTTCGGCTTTCCAGGCTGGTCGAGAACAATGCCATCGCCATCGAGGGTCTCGATAGCTATCTCACCACTCAGGTCCGCCAGAACAATCGGAAAATATGGTGAGCCGATCAGGGTCCGCAGGCTGTCGGCTAACCCGATACCATTTTCACTGGGTCCATAGACAGCTAATCTTGCTCCTTTTCTATCTATCGGCGCAAAAAAAGGAAGGCCTTGGATGTGATCGAAGTGCAGATGAGAGAGCAGTGCGGTGCCATAAAAGGAGCCGTCAAGCGGCTGGCGAGCCGCAAATCTTGTCAGGCCAGTCCCCAAATCCAATATCAGCGGAAATTTACCCTCTACGTCGGCGTCAGCATAGAGAACTACACAAGAAGTGTTTCCACCAAATTTCAAATTCTCTCGATTAGGAGTCGGGTGAGACCCTCTGACTCCATAAAATTCAAGCCTCGCCATGGGTACCTACCACCATAGCCACAATTTCGAAGAACCCAAAATTCCTCAATTCGAAAGAGACAACGGGATACGTCGACGATTGAAATACCCCGAGATGACGACGATGAGTTTTGGGACCCTCAAACAATCTGTTTCAAATACCGATCGACAAGCCCCAGTAATTTTCTCAATCAGCAATCTATGTCATCTGCCGCATCTTTGGCGTCAGGATGAAACAATGCTCAGTTGGAGGTTTAGCTCCAGTTTGCGTCAGTATAAGGACGTTTACGTGCAGGTGCGAATTCCTTTTTCCAAACCATAACCTTACGCTTGAAATAGCAGACCTCAAGCCCTTCTTGGTTGAAGCCCTTGGTCTCAACCGATACAATGCCTCTGTCTGGCTTCGACTTGGACTCGACGACGTCCAAGACCCTGGTCTCCGCATAAATAGTGTCTCCGTGAAACGTCGGGTGAAGGTGTTTCAGGGATTCAACCTCAAGGTTCGCAATTGCTGCGCCACTGATATCTGGAACACTCATACCCAATACCAGGGAGTAGACAAGATTTCCCACGACAACATTCCTCTTTTGGACAGTCTCATTCTCGGCAAAATAGGTATTCGTGTGCAGAGGATGGTGATTCATGGTGATCATGCAAAAGAGATGGTCATCTGCCTCGGTAATAGTCTTTCCCGGCCAATGACGGTAGATGTCACCAGGTTTGAAGTCTTCAAGGTAGGCCCCAAAAGGCCTTTCGTAAATTGCCATAGTTACTGAACTCCCGGAACTTGACCTAGACCAACGTCATCCAATGATCTTGTTGAGAAAGAAAGAACCCAGTCTTCCTCAGACTGACCGTCGACGATGAGTTTCCAGTTGAAGCGCTGACCGGGGGTGAATGGCAAGGGACCGATGTTCACAGCCATATTCACAGAGACTGGAGCTCCCTCTACCGCTCCTTGAGGGCGCCCGACCTGAAAGTCACCTCTCACCTCCACCGGCCTCGGCCCTTCAGGGGTGTCAAAGACAACTTCCTTGCCGTCCGCGTCCTCCAGATACAGCTCCCAGTGGTGCGGATCTTCGAGTTCCGTCCACGACACGTCAAGCTTCAAAGCTATTGCCATTGGGGTCGGCTGTGGGCCTACCACTGTCCAGCCGCCGCCCAATATGAATAGCTTCCCCTCTGCCACTAAGGCAGAGTCACAAAGTAACATCATCGCATTCACGGCTTATTACACTAGCGTGAAGTTATGGCGAATCGTGTGGCAATTGAGCTAAGAGACGACGTTTACCGAAGACCTCTAGAGACCGCGACAGAACGACTCGGAATTGGCGCAGGCTGGAAGTGCGTAGATGTCGGCGCAGGAGGTGGAGACGTAAGCGTTGCGCTCGGAAAGATTGTTGGGCCATCGGGCAGGGTGTTTGCGGTGGATATCGACCCCCGACGCCGAGACCAGGTAGCCGAGATTGCAGCGCGCGAAACTCAGGTGATCGCACTCACTCAGGCAGCAGAAGAGATGGTGCTGCCGGAAAAGGTCGACCTCGCATTCTGCAGATTCCTGCTTCTCCAGGTGATTGACCCGAAAAGAGTGGTCGAGCGGATGGCAAGCGTAGTTAAGAACGGCGGCTGGATCGTCATCCAAGAAGCAATCACTTCAGCCGGTCGAGTCGGTGAAGCTCCCATCAGTGCTCTCAACAGCTCTATGAGACATCCGGACATTGGCATCATGGTTCCACAAATTGTCAATCGACTGGGATTAGAGATGACCGACTGCTGGGCCGAGGCACCGGTCGGTTTGGGTGACACTGCTGTTTCTAGGTATCTCGAAGCCATGACCGATGTCCTGGTTGTGGACGATCCTGTCATGCTGCCGCCAGTAGTCACCACAATTGCCCGGGTGACCAGATAGATACCTTGCCTTCATAGCTTCAACGTGGCCAATTAGCCAGCCCCCGGCTTGAAGGTATATTCTTTCTGTATGTTCGAGCCTGATATTCAATACGCAGCGCAAGTCGTTGAAAATGCAAAACACATTGTCGACAGGGCAATACAGCGGCTTTCCGCTGAGGGCGATCCAGATCAGCATCAGGTTGTCGCCTATGACCTAGCTCATATCGCCTCCGGCGTTGAGGCATCTCGCGCCATACTTGACTATGGCGCCAAAGGGAGCGTCGAAGCCAAGCTCGTGTGCGTTTTCATTGCCGACGTGGCCCACGATCTTGCCTCAAAGACCTTTGGCCGGGAGAGGGATTGGGACGTTGACTCAAGTTCACTCGATGAACTCCGCAGCTTCGCCAACAAGTACAGGGATCCGCAGTTCGTTGCGTCAGTGGCCACGTCATCGGGTCCGCTGCACCTAGATCCCGAGTTCGAAATGGTGAGGGACGCGTTTCGCAGATTCGCCACTGACAAGATCGTCCCACGGGCTGACCGTATTCACAGAGAAAATCAGGACATTCCGGAGGACATCATCTCCGGACTGGCCGAGATGGGCGCCTTTGGGCTTTCAATCCCTGAGGAATTTGGTGGATTCGCCTCCGGCAGCGGTCACGATTACACCGCAATGGTTATTGCCACTGAGGAACTGTCAAGGGCATCGCTCGGAGCAGGTGGTTCCTTGATAACCCGGCCAGAAATACTGGCCCGAGCGCTGATCAGAGGTGGCACCCCCGATCAGAAGAACCACTGGCTCCCGAAACTAGCAATGGCAGAAGTGCTTGCCGCCGTAGCGGTGACAGAGCCCGACTACGGATCTGATGTGGCCAATCTCACCACTTCAGCAGTACGGATCGATGACGGATGGCTTATAAATGGGGTGAAGACCTGGTGCACATTTGCAGCACGAGCGGATGTCCTCATGCTGCTGGCCAGAACAGATCCCGACCGGTCAAAAGCACATAAAGGATTGTCACTCTTCATTGTTGAAAAGCCCCGGGGTGATGGAAGAGGATTCTTGTTCAACCAGAACCCCCGTCCGTCTGGTACTGCAGGGCGGATGGAGGGCAGGCCGATCGAGACCATCGGTTACCGGGGCATGCACTCTTATGAAATATCATTCGAAAACTGGTGGATTCCTGCAAACTCCCTCGTTGGAATGGACGACGGACTGGGCAAAGGATTTTACTTCCAAATGGAGGGTTTCGAGAACGGACGAATCCAGACCGCGGCCAGAGCGGTCGGCGTCATGCAGGCAGCCTATGAAGCTGCCGTGGACTATGCGAACAACCGCAAAGTATTTGGACTGCCGATCATGGACTATGAGCTCACACAGGCGAAGTTGGGCCGTATGGCTGCGATAATACAGGCATCCCGACAGTTCGCATACCACGTGGCAAACCTGATGGCCAAGGGAGAGGGATCACTGGAAGCCTCAATGGTCAAAGCTTACGTTTGCCGGGCCGCGGAATGGGTCACTCGCGAAGCCATGCAAATCCATGGCGGAATGGGTTACGCTGAAGAATTTTCTGTCAGCAGGTACTTCGTGGATGCCAGAGTCCTGTCAATATTCGAAGGAGCGGACGAGACCCTGTCACTAAAAGTGATCGCTCGAAAGCTTATCAAGCAGTAAGTCTTCCACCACATAAACCTCCTTGGGTGCATGAACGCCGGTGACTCGAACGTCTGGATCTTTGCTCCCTCGTCTATGGTACTCTTGAGTTGACATTTGCAGGAGCACCCGAGGGAGTAACACATCTTGAACTTTGTAAGGCAACGCCTTGCCACGGTACTCCTCGTCATTGGTCTCATTTTCGCTTGGATATGTCTCACGTCGGTAGTGATCCGTCAAACGCTTCTACTTTCGGGAAAGGTCCCAAGCTACTCAACCACCGCACTAAAGAATCCGACAGTCAGATCCGCCTTGAGCGACCTGATCGTGAAATCTGTCGAACACAGTTATCCGGTTCTTTCGAAAATTCCCACAGCTCAATTGAACGCGGCCGTCGATCGGGCGTTGACTCAACCGGCTGTCGCAGACGAATTCGCAAATGTCACACTGCAGATCCAGCAGCATTTTATTGGAACGAGCGATCAGCAAATTGTATTGGGAGGCCCGGCTCTGTCCACTGCTGTGGCCCAGATCATTGCACCCAACAATCCGACACAACAGCAAGTGATCGAGAAGATCCCATTTACCTATGCCATTTCCAGCAGTTCAATTCCATCAATTGGAAAATACTTTCGATGGATCGGCAACCTCATAAACGTTTCGTCATACGGTAGTGCAGCGCTTCTGGTGGCGGCAATCGTCGTATCCGCGAAGAAAAGCAGGACGCTGAGGAAGATCGGGATCGCGTTCATCATGTTCTCGGCATTTGAAGTGACGGTATTCTGGTTGCTTCCAAAGTACGTGCTGTCACACTTTCACAGCGGACCTGAAGTGGTGGTTTCCGGCATTGTGGCAGCGTCCGCCAGCGCCATAGTGCCGATATACGTTGGAGTCCTGGGAGCTGGAATCGCCTTTGCTGCAGTATCTTTTCTCATATAACCGCAAATTCATGTCGAGTCGCGGCAGTCCCAACACTCCATGACTGCCACAACCCAACTTTGTTCAAAACATACTAATACTTGAGCTACTTTGCCGATCTGACCATGCCAGCGCGTTCGCCTCGGCCGATGAACTTTGTCGCCATTTTGCGACTGGCCTCGTCGATCATTTCGTCGCCAAACATGACAGCACCCAGTAGGTCCACCTCGGTAGCGGCCTTGTAGGCGTCCAAAATATCCATCGCCCTGTCGAACTGCTCCTGCGATGGAGAGTACAGCTCATTGATGAGGGTCACCTGGTCAGGATGGAGTGCCCATTTCCCGTCATAACCCAAAGTAACTGTCCTGTAACAGTAGTCCCTCAAAGCATCGAGATCTCTGATCTTTAGGAACGGGCCATCAATGACCTGAAGGCCATTTGCCCGGCCAGCCATGAGGATCTTCGAGAAGACGTAGTTGAAGTGGTCACCTGGATACTCACTGATTTGAACGCCACCGGTCAGAACGGGCATCTCCATCGATGCTGCAAAATCGGCAGGACCGAAAACTATGGTTTCCAGCCGTGGAGAGGAAGCGCATATCTCTTCGACGTTAATCAACCCTTTGGTGGACTCTATTTGAGCCTCAATACCTATATGGCCTCTGGGAAGGCCGGAATTGATCTCAACCTGAGTAAGTAAAAGGTCCAAAGCTATGACGTCTGAGGCACTTTGAACCTTGGGAAGCATGACTTCATCAAGGCGTTCGCCTGCTTGACCAACAACTTCGATGACGTCAGCGTAGGTCCACCTGGTATCCCAGGCATTGACACGGACGCAAAGAACTCTGTCATCCCAGTCGAGTTCACGGATGGCACGGACAACCTGACCTCTAGCGGCTGGTTTTTCCAACGGCGCCACCGAATCCTCAAGATCGAGAAATGACATATCAGCCTTGATTGTGGGGGCCTTTTCCAAGAATCTTTGGGAAGACCCAGGTACCGATAGGCAAGATCGGCGCGGTAAATTACGGGAACGTTCGGACATTTGAGAAATTATACTGAACTTTCCAAGATTTTCCCAGTCCAACACAAACCACGGATGCGCATTATCCTACGAAACTAGATCCTTTGGAAGCACCTGCTCAGTTATCAATCTTCTAAAACGCGCCACTCTGGTCGAATCCGGCACCCGATCCGTTGATCCCACGAAAGCCTTGACAAGCTGATATCCCTCCACGTAGCAGGTGATATAAGCGCGCCAAGTTGGATCGGTGAGAAACTCCACCGCCTTTTCTGCACGCGGTCGGGATAAAAGCGCGTCTCTTTCCAGGTTCTCCACCACCACATCGACAGGAACCCCATCCTGGTGGAGGTCCCAGGCCGCATTGCCACGCACCTTTGACAGGGTCTCAAATGCGGACCGCGTCTCTTTCAACTCTTGATCCGGATAGTTTATACCCCGCTTTATCATCAGTTCGGATACAATAGTGAACTCCTCATCGCCCAGCAGAACCTCGAGCCCGAAATCTGCCAGACCCTCCGCAATCAAACACTGCGGGGTTCCAACAAGGAAGATGGACTCCTCAAGTTGCCCACGTTTGTTGAACAGATTCACCTCTTTGCGCGTGTGCTCACTGTGGTGGCCCGGATAGGCCTCATGGGCAATCAAGTGGGCCAACGACGTCGAAAGAATTGGCAGGTCGGCATTGATGGCGACCCTGGATTTGAGATTGCCGAGGTAGTAGTTGAAACCTGACCATGGCTTTGCAGTGACGATCTCAAACTCCAAATCCTCCCCCTCGGGAAGTCCAAACAATTTAGATGTCCGCTCCCGGAAAACCTCCGTAAGATCCATCAGAATGGGTTTGAGCTTCTCAGGTAACACCACAAACGACTCACGGTATGCGACAAGCCGGTCCTTTAGCGCGCCAGCGCCAGGAATTAGGCTGTCCAACACCCTTAGCGCTTCATCGATGTCATCACGTGGAACACGTCTTGGGCGTATACCGTAACAACGCTCCACCTCCGTCAGGTAGTCAACCTTCACACCCGCCAATTTCTGGGCCGTTGTCAATAACCCAACCACCTGAGCATGGAGCCACGCCACCCTAACGGGGTCGTGCGAATATTCCGTAGCATCCAATGCGACACGAGAGTCAATGGCTCCAATCAGCTCTCGGGCAGTCTCCACCAGTTTCCGCGGATCAACTCTCGCATGGCTGTCGACCTTGTCAGCCAACTCCCTGGGGCCATAATAGGCATCGACCAATCCGTCGATATATTTGTTCAGCTCCAAGCCAAGGGAAAGATAGTCCTCTACCAAAGTCGACACTGTGTTGACACCGTTCCTATTTTCAAGCCGCGCCGGAATAGCGACTAGTGAATGTGCTCCTTGAGAAACGGAATCAATCTGTCCCAGGCCTGTCCTGCCGACTGCGAATCATACACTTCGGGTCTAGCGTCATTGAAAAATGCATGATGCGTTCCTGGATAGATAAAAAACTCCACGTCCTTTCCCATCGTATGAAGCTGCGCCTCGAGCGCCCTCGTAGCTTCAGGCGATGCTGAGTCATCGTGTTCCGCATAGTGGCCCTGAATTGCGGCCGACAGGTTTTTGAAATCTGGCCCTGGATTCGGCCAGGATACGACGCCATAAAACGGCGAGACGGCGGAAACCGCATCGGGGCGGTCTGCTGCAAGGACAAGCGCCAATGCTCCGCCCATGCAAAACCCAACCACGCCAACGCTTGTGCCACCACTGCGATTGAGCAGTTCGGTAACCGCGCCACTCATGTCCTTTGCCACCTGAGGCAGCTCCATCGCCATCATGGCCTTCATGGCAGAATCCGGCTCTCTTGCCACAGTTCCGTGATAGAGGTCCGGTGCAAGTGCATAAAATCCGTTTGCAGCAAACCGGTCACATACGTCCTTGATATGGTCGACGAGACCCCACCACTCCTGAATCACAACAACTCCAGGAGCCAACTTTTCCTCCGGCGAAGCCAAATACCCGGTGGCAGACGTTCCATTACTTGGAAATTCGATGATTTGTCCCATGGAGGAAAAACTACTCGAACTGCAAGGGACGTGCAATCAAAAACAGAGGGGCAAAATGACCAAAACCCCACTTTTTTGACCCGTCATCACCACTCATAGACATTCCCACCTACCGCGAACCCTTGAATACCAATAAGAAACGAAAGACATATTAGAAAAGGTCATCCCAACATTGGTCCAGCAGATCTCAACATTTCCTGGGGAACACGCCATCTGACCAGCTGCTCAATCGCGTCAGGAGGGGTTGGGCTCCCCTGGTACAAGACCAAACATGAGCTATCGAGCGCGACGATCTCGGTCTTTGTCCGATTTGCCGCGTTTTGCAGACGACGTGATTCGAGCGAATCACGGATAACTCCCGCAGCAAGGGAAAAATCACTTGCCCTCAGAGTTAACCGCCCGCTCCAACCATGCTGGACGGCGTCGTTGATCAAGGGCACTATGCCGGCGGGGACGACGGCAAAGCGAGAAGAAACCAGGTCGCTCACGACTACGAGAGACCCTGCGGGGTATAAACGCAGCCAGGCAGTTCTTGGATCTGCGTCCATACCAGTGGCGACTGTTCCAAAGGTTTCCCCTTCGAACGCTATCTGACCGTTTCGGGTGACCTGAAGACCTGGAGAGGAGTCTGCCAGTTCAAACATGTTTCTTGGAGCGGAAAACTCGCTGATAAGATTCCAGGCCTCCTCCTCCGGGAATACTGACCCAGCGATACGAGCTGCGAGCATCCACATGATTCCGTAATCGCAATGCCGATCCAATAGTCTGCGCAGAGCCGACACTAGCATAGACCTGTCATGAGCCAGCTCAGCAATAACATATGTCGCTTCGATGGCGAGATCCATCGGATCCTCGCCATCAATTCGAGCAAGATATCGTAGCCGCTCCAGAGGGTTCATGACTTGAAACTATCACGCCCCAGCTGGCTATTTGGTCGCTACCAAAGAATCGTCACTTGAGGATTCCACCCCTTGTCATTGCCATGACATCGAGCGCCCTGTCGACCTCTTCAGGCGTCAGGAGTCCTTCTTCGAGTACCACTGCCCGAAGGTCCTTCTTTTCCTTCAGAGACTTCTTAATCACCCTTGCGGCTGCCTCATATCCGATGTATGGGTTGAGTGCGGTCCCGATTGAGGGACTCGACAGGGCGTAGCTAAGACACCTCTCACGATCCGCTTCAATCCCCACAATGCACTTTTCAGCCAGCGCATTTGCGACAGAAGAAAGCAGGGAAATCGACTCTATGATGTTCCTTGCAATAACTGGAAGCATTACATTGAGTTCCAGATTTCCCGCGGATCCACCAAAGGCTACCGCCGCATCATTACCAATTACCTGAGCAACCACCTGACACACCGCCTCTGGCACAACCGGGTTCACCTTTCCCGGCATGATTGAGGATCCTGGCTGCAAATCAGGGAGATGAATCTCACCAAGTCCACAGCGTGGTCCAGATGACATCCACCTCAGATCGTTAGCTATTTTGTAAAACGAAACAGCAATCGTTCTCAATACCCCTGAGGCTTCGACCAACGCATCTCTGGCACTCTGTGCTTCAAAATGGTCCCGGGCTTCTGACAGGGGAAGCTCTGTCAATGAAACCAGAATCTCAATAGTTCCACGTGCGAATTCAGCCGGGGCATTTATACCGGTGCCAACTGCGGTACCACCGAGGGGAAGCTCGCCGACGCGGGCAAGGAGTGAATTCACCCGCTCCACCCCATACCTGACCTGGGAAGCATACCCGGAAAATTCCTGGCCCAAGGTTACAGGAGTGGCGTCCATAAGATGGGTGCGTCCTGATTTAACCACATCCTGAAACTCCACACTCTTTGAACTCAAGGCGTCCGACAGATTATACAAGGCGGGGATTAGCGAGTTCTTTAGAAGATTTGTAGCGGCCAGGTGAATCGCTGACGGGAAGATGTCATTTGACGACTGCGACGCATTGGTGTCATCATTTGGCTTGACAGTTTTTCCAAGCATTTCCCCGGCTATTGTCGAGAGTACTTCGTTCATGTTCATATTTGACGAAGTACCTGAGCCAGTTTGATAGACATCGACTGGAAAGTGGTCATCGTACTCACCATTGGCCACTTGGACTGAAGACTGGTATATTGCCTCGGCAACCTCGGTGTCGATCACTCCCAGCTTGGCGTTCTGCCTAGCAGCGGCTCCCTTAATTGTTGCCAGAGCCCAAATGAGTGATCGGCTAATTCGCAGCCCCGAAATTGGAAAGTTCTCTACCGCCCTCTGGGTCTGGGCCTGCCACTTGGCATTAATTGGAACTCGCACCTCGCCCATCGAGTCATGCTCGATTCGAAATTCTGTTTCCTGAGACATTCGTGACCTCACCTCTCAACAATCCGCAACCCAACAAAACAAAACTAGTCAAATTGAACTTAACTAGCTAATTGAATGCACCACAGATAATAGAACGCTCTCCTATGCAGTCCACAAACGGTGACCGACAGTGTTCACAAACCTGTTGAATAATTTACTGGCACCTACCAGCGCTTTTGTATGTTATACCTGAATTATTTCAAAATAAACGGCATTCGTGACCTTGAGCGGACTAGATTCATCAGCGTCGTGATACCACTTTGGATGCTCTCAAAGGTGAAGTTGAAACCCAGGACTTCGCTTAAAAGAAAAACCACACTGGCCGTCGTGATGGTGGGGGCAGCTTCACTCGCTCAGCTGCTACCAAGTGGTGGTACTGCCAATGCTGAGACTATCGCCAATGCCAGAGCGCAGGCTGCTGCAATAGCCGTACGATTGAATTACCTTGGAGGGCAAGTTTCCCTCCTTGCTGAAAAATACAACCAGGCGCAAATATCTCTTTCGCAAGCCACTCAGAAAGTTAGCGCCGCCCAAGCACAGATCGCGCAAACTCAGTCAAATATCGCATCTATCAAATCTCAACTCGCCCAGGAAGCGATCAATGCCTATGTGACTGGTGGAAATCTGAGTGAGTTCTCGGCGCTACTCAACGAAAATCCCACGGAAGCCTCTGTACGCCAGGAATATTTGAACACGGTCACAAATTCACAGACTGACTTGATCGCGCTATATCAGGGCGCAACACAGAGTCTGCAACTTCAACAAACATCTCTAAAGTCACTGCAGGCGCAGGCCGCTTCTGTGTTCAACGAGGTAACAACAGCCAAAAATGCCGCTCAATCGGCTTCGGACCAGGAACGCGCACAACTCGCTTCGGTAAACTCAACGATAGCCACTCTCGTTGCCCAACAGCAGACCTACCTGGCTCAACAAGCCGCAGCTAAGGCACAGCAAATAATCCTGAATACTCCTTCCAGCTTTGCTGCGCCAACTCCGGTCAGCTCTGTTCCAACTGCAACCGGAGGACAAGCTGGCATTGCTATTTCTTGGGCCCGGCAAGAACTTGGCAAGCGTTACGTGTTCGGCGGAGCAGGACCTAACGTATTTGACTGTTCTGGTCTGACCGAATTCATCTATGCCAAGGCGGGCATCTACCTGCCCCACTCAGCAGCAGCGCAGTACAGTGATTCCTCAAGGGTATCCCTTGCCGCACTTCAACCAGGTGATCTGGTTTTCTACTACTCTCCAATAAGCCATGTCGCAATATACATTGGGGGTGGCCAGGTCATTCAGGCACTGAATGAATCGGCGCCAGTTGAGGTGTCGGGAATCTTCTGGGCTGGTGTTCCAGTGGGTGCCGGACGCGTATAAAGTTCACCTTGGATTCCGACCTCTCGGTAGACTACACCCAAGCAAAATTGTGGAGGGATAAATGCGCAGTGTCGTCATTGTTGATAATGAGGTCACGGTAGACGAGGTTCCAGATCCCATATGCGGTTCGGAAGAACTGCTGGTGGAGGTGAGATCCGCGGGCCTCAATGCCGCCGATATTCTTCAAAAGAAAGGCTTTTACCCTGCGCCTCCAGGCATTCCTCAAGAGATTCCGGGCCTTGAATTTGCAGGTGTCGTCAGGGAGGTGGGCAGGCAGGCTTCCGGCTTCAAGGCCGGAGACGCTGTAATGGGCGTCATAGGTGGCGCCGCCCAGGCCGAACTGTGCAAGATCCATTATTCAAATGCCGTGTCTATACCCGATTGCCTCGACATGACCAGCGCAGGCGGATTCTGCGAAACATACTTCACAGCTTATGATGCCCTGATCCGACAAGCCGGCCTGCAACTGTCAGAGCGGCTGCTAATTAATGGTGCGTCTGGTGGAGTCGGCCTAAGTGCCATTGCATTGGGCAGAGCGATCAACGCCAAGGTAACGGCTTCGGCAAGGCATGCAGAGCATCATGAAGCCCTTAGTCGGATGGGCGCCAAGCCGATCCTTCCAACTGATCTTGCTGGCAACGGACCATACGACGTCATATTGGAACTCGTTGGCGCAATCAATCTGCAAGATGACCTGGCCGCGTTGGCCATGGAAGGAAGGCTATCCGTTATTGGGGTAGGGGCGGGCGCCAAAAGCGAAATCGACCTGCGTGTGCTCATGGGGAAGAGAGCCAGAATCTTCGGCTCCACATTAAGGGCCCGTCAAACATTCGCAAAGGCGGTGCTAGCGGAGGAGATCAAAACACACCTAATGCCACTCTGTGAACTTGGGAAAACACCAGTTACAGTCGCGGCCACTTTCGATCTTGCCAACGTCAAGCAAGCTTACGAGATGTTCGCCAAGCCTGGAAAACTTGGAAAGATCATTTTGACATTATGAAACCCACATTGAAGCGATTTTAGTGTCGCGAATTGCCTAGATTATCGACCAGCCTCCATCAACAACAATGGTTTCTCCCGTAATGTAACTCCCTGCCTTGGAGGCCAGCAAGAGGAGAGGACCGTCCAGTTCGTAAAGCTCTCCAGTTCGCCCCATCGGGCACCTTTTACGGATGAAATCCTGCCCGTGCGGATCGCCAAACATGCCATGGGTCATTTCAGAAGGGAACCATCCCGGAGCAATTGCATTCACACGTACTCCCCTACGAGCCCACTGGGCCGCCAACTCGCGCGTCAAATTCACCACCGCAGCCTTTGACGCGGCATAGGATGCCTGGGGAATTTGCCCAGATGCGAGAAGACCAACTATCGAAGATATATTTACTATTGACCCTTGACCCGCCTCCAGCATAACCCGTCCCACCAGCTGTGAAAGAACAAACACGCTCTCAAGATTGACGGCCATTATCGACCTGAATTTCTCGGGAGATTCCTGTTCGGCCGGCTCGGGATCACTGGTTCCGGCGTTATTCACACAGATATCGATCCTCCCAAACTTCTTGACCACAAAGTCCACCAGTGCCTCAAGGTCTGAGTCTTTGGTTACATCGCACTGGAAGCCGGATGCCGACTCCCCGATTGAGGTTATGACCGATTCGAGCTTTTCTTTGCGTCTGGCGGCGAGCACAACTTGGGCCCCAGCGCTTGCTAATACCTCAGCAAGGTGAGCACCGATCCCCGAGGAGGCGCCGGTGACAATGGCTACCTTCTCATCAAGTCGAAACAACGACGTCGAGTCCATGGAACAACCTTCTCGATAGAAAACAAGCCCTTACTAAAACTGCAGTGCCCGCCAACTGCAACCTCGAGAAACAACATCTACGCCTGGGTAGCAGAATTGGCGCCGAGACTAAATAATGTGGCTGGGCCTATAGAATGTTAGCTGAGCTTGTCGCATATCTCAAATAGCAAGGAATCCCGAATGCGTCCCATTCCCGTAGATTTTCACCTTGGGCCTTTAACCATCCACACTTATGGGATCGGATTGGCGATAACGTTCTACTTTGCCTATCGCTATTACGAGCGCAGGCTCCGCAATAATGGCTACGACCCCGAGTGGTTGCACAAATCATTCCTGTGGATAATTGCCGGGGCGATTGTTGGAGCCAGGATCGTTCATGTCATAGCGAATATTACCTACTACATTCACAATCCTGGTGAAATTGTGCTTATTTGGCATGGAGGACTTTCGTCCTATGGTGGTCTAGCGGGAGCAATACCTACCGCCATCTATTTTAAGAACCGCCTCGCACCCGAACTCTCCTTCGCCAAGGCATTCGATCTCATCGCGCCGGTCTTGGTGTCAGCATGGGCAATGGGAAGACTTTTGGGACCGCAGCTAATGATAAATGGTGGAGGAAGACCAACCAATGCCTGGTATGGCCTGAAATATGCCGGTCAGGTTGGGTACCGAATACCAGTGCCGATATTTCAAGCGATGGAAGACTTTGTCGTCTTTCTATTGCTCTTGAGGTTGGAGAAGTACTTTAGGGAGCGAAATGCCCCGAGTGGAGCGCTCATTGGCGCTGCCACACTGCTTTGGAACATTCCGCGGTTCAGCGACGAGTATTTTTGGTTGGCGGTTCCCCAGCTTTGGGATGCAGTTGAAGTCTTCTCGATCGTCGTCGTAGTTGCATCGGCAATCTACCTCGTCATTCTGTTCAAGAATGCTTCAGCCGCGAAGAGAAAGACCGAAACACCGGCGATAGAGCCATCCGAGATATAGGATCCAAACCTTTCAAAACACAAGAAGTGAAATGACAACCTCGCTCCTGACAGACCTATACGAGTTGACAATGCTGGAAGCAAGTCTGCACTCCGGCGTGGCATCCAGGATGAGTTCGTTTGAAGTATTCACCCGTTCACTGCCAGCAGGACGGCGCTACGGGGTCGTGGCGGGCGTGGGCCGGGTAACCGAAGCCATCGCCGACTTCAAATTTGATTCCGAGGACATCGAATACCTGGAAAGCTCCGGGCGGTTCACCAAAGAAACGCTGAAGTACCTGTCTAAATTTCGCTTTACCGGCGATATCTGGTCATATGAAGAGGGTGATGTCTACTTCCCCTTTTCACCGATAATGCGCGTGGACGCTCCGTTCGGTCAGGCCATTTTGCTTGAAACAGTCATCCTATCCATCATGAATTTCGACTCCGCCGTGGCAGGGGCAGGTTCAAGAATGGTCTCAGCCGCCGGCGGCCGCCGTTTGGTGGAAATGGGCTCACGGCGTACCCATGAGCAGGCAGCCGTCAGTGCGGCACGCGCCGCCTACATTGTCGGCTTTTCAGCCACATCAAACCTTAGGGCTGGCCAACTATACGCGATCCCAACGACCGGCACCGTAGCCCATGCGTTCATGTTGGCACACGACGACGAAAAGAGTGCATTCGCGGCACAAATAAGTGCTCAAGGTGCAGGCACGACCGTTCTGGTGGACACCTTCAACATCGAAGAGGCGATAAAAGACGCGGTTTCCGTCGCCGGAACATCACTTGGAGCGATACGAATCGATTCCGGAGATCCACAAAGTGAATCCCGCAAAGCCCGGGAGTTGCTGGATTCACTTGGCGCCACAAAGACGCAAATCGTCATTTCCGGTGACCTTGACGAGTTCAGCATTGAGCAACTTGCGCATTCGCCGATCGATGGCTTCGGCGTGGGCACCAGACTGGTTACTGGATCAGGCGCGCCAACAGCGAACTTCGTCTATAAATTGGTCGCAATCGATAAAGGTATCGGCCGAATTCTGGAACCCGTTGCTAAGACCTCGGCAGCAAAGGAAACGCTGGGCGGAAGAAAGTTCGCCTGGCGCGTATTCGACTCTGATAACAAGGCCGTGATGGAGTTTCTGGAACTAACCGACTCCGCAACGAATGAAGGCCAGCCACCCACAATAGGGAACCAGAAGTTCCGACCTTTGCTGACAACAGTCATTCGCCGCGGAGAACCAGTTCTCAAGACTCGTTTGGATGACATGAGAGTCCTGCATTTGGATTCTCTTGGCGAACTGGACGACTCGGCAAAGGAAATCTCGGCTGGCCACCCCGCCTTAGATACATTGCTCCTTGACTCGAAAGGTAACCTAGTTAGCGCCTCTGCTGGCTGAGTCTCGGTTAAGGCCAGGTAGCGAAAACATTCAAGTCCAAGCCTCATCGATGATCGGATCCGCCTTTCCAGAGCAAGTTCCATGCAATCTCCTCCAAATTCGCACATCTTATTAGATCAGTAGGCCTCGACGACGTAGCTCGATAACTCCGGCCAGGCCTTCTGAGCCCACGGACCAAAAACCCTGTCAGTGAGAACACCTACAGCGAGGTCACGTTCAGGATCTATCCACAGAAACGTGCCCGCCGCCCCGAAGTGGCCAAAGGTAGCCGGGGAGTTGAGCCTCGAAGTCCAATGAGGGAACTTGTCGCCCTTGATTTCAATCCCCAACCCCCAATTGTTGTGAGTCATTTCACCAAAGCCAGGCAGTATGCCGGACAACTCAGGCAGGTATGGGGCTTTGGCCAACTCCAACAAATCCAAGTCCACAAATGGCGTACCAACAATAAGAGTCCTGGCAAGATAGAGAAGGTCTTTGAGGCTGCCAAGTACGCCCGCTGCGGCACCACTGCTCCCAGCGTTTGGCCATAGATCACCACTGATGACCGCTGTCTCCATTCCCGCCACCTCAAACAAGACCTCCGACAGGTAGTCCTTAAAAGAGAATCCGGCGGTGACTTCGAGGCTGGCGGCCAACAGTTCAAAGCCAGAATTTGAGTAGATTCTCTTAGTCCGGGGCGGGACAACAGGTCCTTGACTGAAGATGTCAACGGAATTGTCTATCTCGGTTGCGAGCCCCGATGCGTGAGCCAGAACATCCGAGAGCACGGACCCATTAGACAGTACCTCATCGAGCCTGAATACACCCTCTGAAACCGCCGACAATATCCCGAGCGCGCTTGCCAATTTGCTGACAGACGCCCACTTGAAAACTTTGTCCCAGTCCCCAACAACTTCCTCTGAACCTGTCGCGATGTCGAGAACGAAGCACGCATAGTTCTTGACCGGCCATCCTTCGAGCTGCTCCAGCAAACCACTGCGGCGATCAGACACACATCTCCAAGCTACCAATTATCAACGTTGGCTTGCGACCAGACAAATCTTACCCGCGGATTCCAGCCCACTGATAGGTTGGGTTCCCATCTTAGACCGTCGGAAATCCCTGAAGCACCAGTAGAAATCCGAAGATTAAACCGAACGGTAATTCCTGCTGCAAATCATCCAGTCAACCAGATGTCAGAACCCCCAGGATTGCTGACCTCTGGACGGTCCTTTAGACAAGCTGGGCCTCGTAACCCTAGAAATAATAGAGAACTATTTGATAAAAAGTCTGACACTCTCTTATTTTGTAATACCAAATAGATCAGCTTGGCCACCAGATGGGAGCGGTGGAGCACTCGTGACTCAGAGGCTGCTACTGCTCAACAATGTCCGCGCCGCTCATAGATCCATTGAGCCAGGCAATCAACACATCGACTGTGAAGGCTATCTAATACACATAGCTGAAGTAAAAACACGCTCTCACGCGAAAACGTTGTCCCGACAGAAACGTTTACGATCGCTAAACTCTCCTGCGGTTTGGAAATGTCCAAAGGTGACATGTGTTACCCGACCAGCTTGCCCTCCACAAAGGAACGTGGAATAAGACTGATGGGACCCCAAGAACAACTGAATCTCCCAATTGTCCCCAAGGGGCGAAACGAGTCACCCAATTCAAGTCAAGCCCAACCTCATCCCCGGGCACCTTACCATTTTGCATGTCAAACCCTAGTGCCATAATTGACCTCCAGGGTGTGACTTTTGTCGTTATGACCAGGTTAGTTTTGTCACTAACCCAACGTACCCGGGGCGGGACTCGAACCCGCATGGCCCCTCCGGGCCCGGGGGGTTTAAGCCCCCTGCGTCTACCATTCCGCCACCCGGGCAAACTAGTCAATAAATCTAGGCTACTGTGCTGCAAACAAATTCACTTTGCCGCACTTTTTATCTCAGACCCCTCTATAGGTGAACCGTCCACGCTCAAGGACCGCAACACCTGCCTGGTTCTCAACAAGAAATACAGCTCCCTCCTCGGTACGCCAAATCGTCGTAGTCAAAAGATCTCCCGGGTAGACGGGGGCAACGAAACGGGCTGACATGGAACCAAACAACGACGTGTCAAAGTTACAACATGAGCCCAGCAATGCACGGCCCGCGAATCCATAGGTGCACAGGCCATGCAAAATAGGATGCTCGAAACCCGCCTGACGCGCAAACTCTGGATCCGAGTGCAGCGGATTACGATCTCCGTTAAGCCTGTATAAAAGCGCCTGGATAGGTTGAGTCTCGTAAGTTGTGACAAAATCGGGATCCCTGTCCGGCAATGCGACTGCCTTCACTCGGTTACCCCTGGAGCCACCAAAGCCACCCTCACCCCGAATAAACACGGTAGAAAACGTCTCAAAAAGCACTTGCCCAGAGTGTGCGTCCGACGTGGTGAACTTTACTTCGACGGACGCGCCGGTAATTCGATCGTAAATACCTTCCACCTGCGTAAAGGTTTCGACCTCCGCCGCCGGAGGCAAATCAGCCACAACTCTCACTTGCTGTTCCAAATGAAGCAACTTCGAATGGTCAAACGAGCCAATCTTGTTCCAGATGTCCATTACTGCCGGACCGCCCCCAACCACACTGAACGTCGGTAAAACTTTCTGCGCAATTCCGTGAGAATTCTCAGTGGTAAAAGCGAGTTCAGAAGCCCCGGAACCAACACTAAGGGCATAAAGAATTGCGTCCTTGGAGTCCCACTTATGAGGATAAGGCCCCAAACTCACACCAAGAATATCCAAATCTAATGCCATCAAAATCCTCGAATTCGCAACACAGACGCCTTAGTCGATAATAGATGATGATCTGCCGACGACAGGTGCCGACTCCGAGAAGTCAGCAATTCGCGCACCACCAATCTCAATACGGCAAAGACCTCTAAAACCCTATTTTCCGAGCTACGAGTAGTGCACCATCCGCGATACATTGAAGTTCCCCAAAATAAGAAGAGACGCAGGGTGCAAAGCCTCCGGCGTCCGGGACCCGGTTCCGTTTTTCAGGCCCCATGACCACCATTATGCGCGGCAGTTCGGTTGGAATCAGCTAATCGAACGCCACCCGCTGCCCGCCCGACATGGGACAAGAGCTGCTTTCTCTCTGTTAGATATCGGCTATTCCGAATATTGGGACAAGGTCAAGCCAGAGAACGGTGAGGAGCCACCCCGAAATTGCGGAGCGGCTCCTCACCCAAAATGACCTGGCATAACCATCGCTGTTGAAACCGCTTGGTGCCTAAATATCGACCTACAGCATGCCGGCCGGAAATATAACTCCCGTTAGCAGATGTGAAATCAAGTAGAAGACTGCAAGAACAGCTGCAGCCGCAATCAACGACAAATGGATCTTCCACTTTCGTACGAAAAGGAAGTAAGCCAATGTCCAAAGCGGAGTGGCGATCATATAACCGACAAGATAGATAAGGCCGATTAGTATCGCCGCCATCAAAACTGCAAATCCCTGCTGTTTAGCCGAACCGGCCGCGCCGATCGCGTTTTGCGATGGGGCTACCTCCTCGGCTTCCTCCACCATTTCAACTAGCGTTGCACCAGTCTGAACTCCGCCATGTCCAGCCGACTCTGACGGCGATGGGGCTGACACTCCTGACAGCTGTAGTTCGGGTTCCTTTCCGATCAGCGTAGCAATTTGATGCACCTGTTGATCACCATGGGTCACTCGCCGCCACTTGGGAACGAAGGCTCCAATGAGCTGGAGGATTCCGACAAGCAGTGCCGCACTTCCCAAATAGACCGGTCCAGTACTGGCGGGAGACGGATACGTCATCCCGATGATGATATAGATTGCCGCGCCGACGACCCAAGCCACATCAAATAGCACCTCGCCAAGAGGCAGCGGGCTGGTGTCAACCTTGACTTCCTCCTTGCTGGTACCATCAGCGCCAACCCCACTACCCTTGCGCATCTGGCGGTTCTTACGAATTCCAAGCACGATCACCGCGATGATACCTAGAATAAGCAGATCAGATAGGGGCCTCTCGAAGAAGCGCCACTGGAAAATCTTCATTGTAAGAATAAGATTATTCTCCGCGGTGGCTCCAAGCACTAAGCCGACAATGACCGCTGGCAGAGAGTAGTTGTGTCTTCGCATGGCAAGGCCTACGGCCCCCATGATCATCATCACAACCACCTGAAGCAGTTCCGTCGTCGATGCATAAGCGCCAATAGATGCTAGAACTAGGACGAATGGCACCAATACCCTGCCTGGGATCACTGTAATCTGAGCAAGCAGGGGAGCTAGGCCCAGGCCCAGCACGCTTGCGAGAATGCTTGAAAAGGCGATAACGGCAACCATCCAAAATACGAGAGGCAGATGTTGATGCAGCATGCTTGGTCCGGGTTGGAGTCCCAGAATCGAAAAAGCCGCCAACAGAATCGCCATTGCCGGGCCGTTTGGCACACCAAGAGCCACTGTGGGTATCAGTGAACCGGCCTCTTTCGAGATTGAAGAACCTTCAGGAGCAATAATTCCCTCAGGAATTCCCGTTCCATACCTCTCAGGATGCTTTGATGAGCGCATCGCATAGCCGTAAGAAAGGAAGTTGGCGGCTGTCGATCCAATTCCTGGAATGACTCCACACATGACACCAATGAAAGCAGATTTGGTTGCCAGCCATTTATGCTGAAACAGTTCCTTGACGCCACCTCCGACGCTACCCCACACCTCCTTTCGGCTTAGGTGGATGCGCTCCCGCCCAGTAACATTCTTGTTGGCAGCGAACAGTACGAACATCTGGCTGATTGCGAAGAGTCCAATCGCCGCCGCCGCAATATTGATTCCGTCATAGAGACCGAGCAGGCCAAAGGTATACCGCAGGGTGCCCGTGCTGGCTGCCGCGCCCCCGAAGGAGAGCAGAAACCCGAACAGGCCGGAAAGAATGCCCTTTGTCGGAGAGCCAGACTGCAACTGCCCAATCAGCACCACCGCCAAAATGGTCAGGAAGAAGTATTCCGGTGGATGAAATATGTTCACCAGCTTCACCATGACCGGAATCGCAACAAGAATTGCGACAGCCCCGAACAGGCCACCGTAGCTTGTGGCTGCGGCGGAAATCCCCAGGGCACGTCCGACTTGGCCCTTCTGTGTCATCGCATAACCATCAAAACAGGTCGCAGCAGATTCGGGGGCCCCTGGTGTATTGATGAGAATTGCCGTAGTCGATCCTGCATAGTAAATCGCCGAATGGGAGGCCAACAAAAGAGCGAGCCCGATCACCGGATTTACGTTATAAAGAAACGGCAGCAGGACGACCAACAACACTATCCCACCGAGTCCGGGAACAACTCCTACAAAAACGCCTAGGAGTGTTCCCAGAATCATGACCACCATGGTGGTCGGACTTCCAAAGTGACTAACACCACTCAAAAGAGACTGGAAGTAGTTCAACTCTCAACCCCTCCCACAGTCGGTTGACTAGTCGAAATTTGACTCATGAAGCGACACCCGTGCTCAACGGGACAAACTTCCTAATCGTTGCTTCAGTGGTTGGGTTGATGCCAGCGTTAATGGCCGCCATCTCCTGCTGAGGACTCTCATAAGCAGTCGAGAGCTTGCTCTTTTGAGACTGAGCGATAAAGCCGGGCTGTGCTACTGTCCACTTGACGGCGGCCTGCAAGATGGCGAGCTTGTTGGCTGGAATTCCAGCAGGACCGAACAGTCCCATACCAGCATCGAGCGCACTGGCATTTGCCTCCAACGCTGCTTTTTCGGAAGCTGTCGCAGGTGGATTCTTCTGCAAAAGTGTGTCAAGCGTTGGCACGTTGGGATCGATTCCCCAAGTCTTTCTCATCGAGAACTCTAGGAGCACCTTGCCCTTGCCCGATGTCACGAACGAAGCCCACGATCCACCCCAGGTCTTGGAGGAAAGCTCTCCATCACCACGAAGGATCCCCTGCAGCTCGGCCAACGAACCAGAGTATGTGGTCAAAGCCGTATATGGGATGTTGTAGATCTTGAACAGCATTGGAACGGAGACGTCACCAACGGAGCCAAGGTAAGTGACTTTGGTGGTGTGGTCCTGCACCAGCGTAAAGATGTTGGTCAGTGGTGCTTTGTTGGTGTTCACGCTAAAAAGCACTTTCGCTCCTCCAGCCACACCGCCACCGACAAATCCAAGGTAGCTCAGGTCTTGAATATTAGGAGTCTCATTGGGGACCTTTTCCCATCTGTTTGCCAGAAGACCCTGTATGTCCGTCGTACCAATTGTAAGACCGTCAGGTGCCGCCTTTGAAATGTAGTTCCAGGCGAGAAGCTGACCACCACCAGGCATGTCAACCACATCCGTCGTTGCATGAAGGTACTTTGCCAGATACGGCGCTGCTGCCCTCAAAGCAAGGTCGTGGGTTGAACCAGCCGCACCGGAAGAAATCAGCCTTATAGTCTTACCCGCGAACGGGTTGTTAGGTATATTCGGCGGACTTGAACTCGATGAACCAGCAGTAGTAGAAGCAGAACTCGTAGTCGATGGTGAAGCAGTTGTTGCCGTACTTGATGCAGATGAACTTGAGCCACAGGCTGCGAGCAGGGTCGCGCTAGCAACAGCCGCGCCCACCGCAAAGCGAAAACGCATTTAATATCCCCCCAGGTTTTAATGGCACGATCTGGCCGAAAACCGTCACGCACCAGTAACGATTAGCAGTGGAGTTTATAGATCGCACACAGCATCGTCAACATCACTGGCAACGACTCCAGGCAAAACAAATACCCATTTCACCTCGGATTCCAACCGAAACCTCGATCACTATCACGGCTCGATATCGCAAATCGAACCCAATTAGGTATTACCCTTATTCCTTTATATGTTTGACATTGCGCTTTACCTGCGATGATGCGGCCACACCGTGTCAGGCTCAAATGATTAATCCAAGTCAGCCTGACCCGTACCGCTACAACTGCATCGAGCGCCGAACTGAATCGAAGATTTTTTCAATTGATTCTCAGGTTTCAGACCCACCGCCACGCTATGTAACGATTTTCCATATTTCATCACTTGATGTTGTAATTTGCGAATATTTTGACTCAACCAGGCATAGTATGAGCAACCACACCTTATTCATCTGAGATTTGTGACCCTTTTACCAACAAGACTGTTAAAAAAATAACCATATTACCATTTTGATTGTTGCAGTAAGAATTTCTTGATATAGTCCATTCGATCACGCTTTGATTGCGGTTCAATCAACACTCAGGAGGCTTAATGAAGCATGCTCCATATGACTCCCATACATGGGGCTCGGACGTCATGGCGGAGGTGGTCCGTGGATTGGGTTACAAGTACGTATCCTTGAATCCGGGTTCATCATTTCGAGGGCTGCACGATTCGTTAGTCAATTATTGCGGCAATGAAGTGGAAATGATCGAATGCCCTCATGAGAAAATCGCCGTCGCGCTGGCTCACGGGTATGCGAAAGCATCCGGAGAACCGATGGCAGTAATTCTTCACGACCTGGTAGGACTCTTGCAAGGAACGATGGGCGTTTATTACGCGTACATTGACAGAGTTCCCGTGATGATCATGGGAGGATCCGGCCCATTTGTCCACGATCATAGAAGACCAAACATCGATTGGATCCATTCCGCGAACGTTCAGGGAGAAGCAGTAAGAAATTACACGAAATGGGATCACGAGCCACGAAGTGTCGCATCGGTGCCTGGCATTATGGCCAGAGCTCACCGTGTTGCTGTCAGCGAGCCAGCTGGACCGGTGTATGTGGCACTGGATGCCGGTTTGCAAGAGACAAAGATCGACCACCCGGTCGACCTGTCCGGCCTAGCCAAGCTTGCACAGATTCCCGCTGCAGTCGGTCCAGACCCCGCCGCACTCGAAGCACTGGCAGACAAACTTTGCTCGTCCCTGCGACCGGTACTAATCGTTGGGCATGCTGGGCGAGATCCAAAGGCCTTCCACCAGCTGGTTGAACTGGCGGAATTGGTTGGCATAGGGGTCATAGATACCGGGATAAGGCACTCGTTCCCAAACCAACATCCACTCGAATCTACAGATAGTGGAGCTCTCGAAAAAACGGACTGCCTCTTCTTTTTGGACGTGAAAGACATGGGCAAGGCCACTCAGAAACTTGACTCGATCAGCAGGACCGTCGTCTCCCGCATTCCTTCGAACGCAGCCGTTATCGACTTGGGTTTCAACGACCTTGGCCTTTCATCTTGGAGCGAGGATTATGCGGAGTTGATCCCGGTCGACATTCAAGTGACCGCCGATTCTTCCGTCGCACTACCATTGCTGCTTGACGCATGTAGACGTATTGTATCAAGCGACACTGCCGAAATGAAGGCCAGACGAACGGCTTACAAAGCCGAGCTGACGGAGATGCACAATGCAATCTGGCAGAAGTGGCAAGAGCAGGCACAAGCCGCTAGAGACATGTCGCCTGTATCCGTTTCCAGATTGGCATCTGAGGTCTGGGAGGTGGCGCGAGACTACGACTGGGTCCTCACGGCCAACACGGTGTCACATTGGGCAAAACGAACCTGGGACTTTGACAAGCCATATCGCCACCCAGGAGTGCATTTAGGGACTGCAACCCAGATCGGCATTTCCCTTGGTGTGGCCCTTGCTCATAAAGGAACGGGTAGGCTGGTCATTGACCTTCAGCCAGATGGTGACCTGATGTTTGATGCAGGTGCTCTTTGGGTCGGCGCGAAATATGAACTGCCACTTCTTGTAGTCATGTTCAACAACCGCGCATACTACAACGACTGGGAGCACCAGGAACGCCTGGCCAAGCAGAGGGGAACGCCGATGGAGCGGGCAAATATCGGCATGGAAATCGATGGACCAGCTCCTGACTTCGCCGCCTTGGCACGGTCCTTCAGCTGGTGGGCTGAGGGGCCGATAACAGATCCAGACCAGGTTCAAGCTGCTGTGCGCCGAGGGGCAGAATGGGTAACGTCCACGGGTAAGCCAGCCCTGGTGGATGTTGTTTGCCAACCCAAGTAGATCTCTACCCAGGCACCGCCATCTTGACCCACAACAGGATGGCGGTGCCACTATTTTTGAGCTCAGTTGCTGAAGTAGAGTTGCCTGTACGCTGGTTTGAGTTTGACCCATTCCTCCTGTGTAACCGCGTAATGAACGTGGTCCTCCCAAGTTCCGTTAATCTCGAGGTATTTGAGAGAGATCCCCTCCAGGCGCAGATTCAGCTTCTCCGGTACCCTTCTCGACGCAAAATTCCTCGGTATGATTGAAATCTGAATTCTGTGCAGTGATATCGTCTCAAAAGCAAACCTGAGTACAAGGGCAACTGCTTCTGGCATGTAGCCATTTCCTGCTACAGCCTCGTCGATCCAGTAGCCGAGGTTTCCGGTCTGACATGGTCCCCTCTGGATCGAAGAGATGTTGGTCTCACCGATGAATCTGTCACCCAGAAAGAGTCCAAAGGCATAGGCAGAATCACTGAGCCGCTCTCGTTCCGAGGTAGCGCATCGTGCCCCAAACAGTCTCCTGTCATAGAGCTGATATCCCCCAACAGATGTACGAGGCTCCCATTTTCTGAGCCAGTCATTGCAGCGAACTCTGACCTCTCTCCAATCCTCGAAATCGTCTATAGCCAAGGGCTTCAGACTGACGCGCTTTCCTTCAAGCCAGTAGCGCACTACGCACACCAATAAAAGCATCCACAAACATAGACTAATTCCAGCACGAACGTAAAGCTATAATGCAAACCGATCAAACAGTAATCGACAAATCGCCTAAGTTGAAAGTATCGCTAGAAAGCCGGCCACAATTGTCAAGCTACAGATCTCACGCACTTGGCGAATTTACAGAACTTGACATCCGAAAGCGCTTCTTCGTCTCCAGTGATCGGGTGTTCCTCCCCGCCGGCACTCTAGTAGGACCATTGACGGTTCCAGCACTCAACTCCAAGTGGGGCCTCTTCGAACTGCGGATAGTTGGAGCCGGACCTTTCCATCTGCCCCAACTCCTCGTGGCTTCAGACAGCGATGAGGAGCAAAATATTCCAGTCCCGCTTAAGCTGATTAGCTCTGTCGGCGACGGCTCAAGTTTATTCGCGGCGCCTGTGAGCGTGGAGCGGCTTAGCAAGTCCCTATATGTCATCCCATCCCTAAAACAATGCAGTGCAGAGAAAATTGAAACGAGAGTCACCCCATTGACTCGAATCCAGGTTGCCAAGGTGCTGATGAAAGTAACGGTCGCGAACCCGCGGCTTCTCATCAGATCGGCTACAAAACACAACGTCGGCTATCGATTCCAGCCGTGGCCGGAACGATTTAAACCAGGTGCCGTGGTTCGATCAGTGGTCGAATTGGCCAGCCGAAATTTTCCGAACCCCGACGAACTCAGGTTCGGAGTTGATCCAGATTACACACTCTGGATCAACGGCAGATACGAGACTCTGATTCCAAGAACTCGGCTCCACCAAGACCTGCAGCAGCTTCCACTTGTCGCGGTAATAGACGCCAGACGAGTAGCCCAGATGGACCAACCACTGTCTGCCACACTCAATGCACTCTATTCCGCTGGCTTCTCAAAAGAAACGATCTTTGTAATAAAATCGGACTCGGGTCCAACGCTGTCCCGAGGAAATACCTTTTCTGAGAGTCAAGTCTTGCTCAGACTATCTGAGCTGCCTGCTCGGACTTTTCTTCTCAACCTGAGAGCAGGAGACACGGTGTCCAGAGATGTATTGGATCTGTGCAGGCAGCATGTCTCTCCGCAAACAAGCTTTGTCTACTTCGACCATGATCACGCTTCCGACGACGGCACGCTTTTCGACTACGAGTTCAAGCCCGACAACAGTCCCAATACGCTTATATTTCGTAACTATGCGTCGCGGACCTCAATGGCCAGACTTTCTCTCCTTTTCGATCTCATCAAGACACTTCCCGACCTTGAGGCGGCAGGCTTCGAGGGCCTTATGTACGCATCAGCGATCAAAGCTTCGCAGGATGCAATCAGCTCTTCAGTTATACATATACCTGTCCCGGCGATTCATTTGATGGCAAGTTCTTCGGATGAGATGTGCGCGACATCGGCAATAGAGCGGAAGGCGAGAGATCTGCAACTCACGGTTTACGCTCCGGAGCTGGTGATTGAGCAAATCAATGAATACGGCGGAATCCGCTGGCGGTGCAAGACGCCCCCCAAGGCGTCTGTGAGCATCCTGATACCAACCAAAAACCGGATTGATCTGGTCAAACCCGCAATCGAATCGATACTCACCCTTACCGATTACAAGAACTACGAAATTGTCATCATCGACAACCAAAGCGACGACAAGGAGACAGTCGACTACCTCTACGGCCTGGCTAACGAAGGTCTCGCCGAAGTGAAGGCCTTTGACCGAGAGTTCAACTTCTCCAAAATGCACAACCAGGTCATCCCAGAACTCAACAGTGATTACGTGCTCTTGATGAACAACGATACCGAGGTGTTTGATCCTTCCTGGCTCGTGCGGCTGGTGGAACTTTTTGATCTTCCAAACATTGGTATCGTGGGAAACAAGCTCTTGTATCCGGACGGCACGGTACAGCATGCCGGAGCGACCGGGGGGCTGAGAGGCCCGATGGCTCACCACCTTGTCGGCAGACAAGACAAAGACGATCACCGCCTGCTCTCCTTTCCCCGGGATGTCCTGGCGGTAACCGCGGCCTGCATGCTGATGCCTAGACATCTCTACCTTGCAAGCGGCGGCATGGACGAAAGTCTGGCCATCAGCTACAACGATATGGACCTTTGCCTGTCGGTACGGGTGAACATGGGCAAGGCAGTTGTCATCTCCAGCTCGGGAGGAGTCATACACAAGGAGTCCAAGTCGCGGGGAACCAGCTTCAGCCCAGAACAGCAAGAGTCATTGAACAAAGAAGCAGACTACTTTGAAGCCAAATGGGAGCACCACATTCGTCCTGATCCTTTCTATAACCCGAATCTCTCCCTCGATCAGGACTTCACTCTCCAGTGAACTCCCAACGTGCCAAGATCTGGTAGGTGACGATGCGGGTCTCTTCATACTTGCACCTTGTACAACGGGTCTAAGGAGCACGTTTCGACTAACATCGCAGATGGACCGATAATGCCTCCAAACTTGCCAATGAGGAGAAGCTGGCGTTGAATACAAAAGAGCCGTCTCAGTGACGCTTTCAATATCCAAAGACGAACTTATGAGCTACCGGGTGAGCGATGAGAATTTATTCTACGCCCCACCTAGGACTGCACTCAATCTCATTGGAAACGACCTCGCCTGGGTGAGCGAGCACGATTACAGTTCCTGGACTGAAATCTCAGTGAGGTTCGACGCACTTCACCTCGAAAACGGAGCGTCACCCCTACTCCTGCTGAATGGCTTGCCGGCCAAAATCCCCACTAAGGATCAGGCCCGCGGCAAAAACAAGGAGGCAGTTGAGATCCAGTCAAAAACGGTATTGTTTACTGAACTAAAGGCACATAATTTCATCGGCTTTATTCCTCCCGGGAGGTACCGCTCAATCCAACTGGCGTTTGGCAATGCGGGTGCCTCCTTCACCAGTGTTGAGATTGATAGCAGACGCTCCAGTCGAATCATTGCTTCTCGGAATTTCGCTCTAACCACCGCGCACAGAATCGCCTCTCTGGCATATTCCCCTAATCCAGAAACAGTTCGACGACTAAAGAGTGCTGCGCGGTCAATTACCTCACTCCTTAACGGTCTTAAAGACGACCTGATTGGCATAAAACCCCTCGAAGAAATCCCTGACGGCCCGTATGGCCTTGAGGATTACGACATCTGGTTTGGCAAGAACTGTTCAATCGGAGCCAAAGAGGAGATCTATGCCGACTATTTCATCTCAACCTTTTTGCTCAAGCCCCTAGTATCAGTCGTTCTAGGGGTCCGTGATGCCGATCCGCTCCTACTTGCAGCAACGGTGCATTCCGTACTGGACCAACTTTACGATCATCTTGAATTGATCGTATCAGATGCCGGCTCCACTTCGGAGAGGACACTCAGCTACCTGGCACAATTAGAGAACTCTGACCCCAGAATCACGGTCATATACAACAATGGCATCCGCGAGATTTCGAATGCAGTCAATCAGGCGATCACTTTAAGCCGTGGAGACTTCGTCGCATTTGTGAATCAAGAGGATCTGTTGAATCGAGATGCCCTCTTTTGGCTGGTGGAAAAGATCAACGAGCGGCCTCAGACAGAACTTGTTTATTCGGATGAAGACTACATAGACACAGATAATCGATTTATATTGCCCCACTTCAAATCCGACTGGAATCTGCTACTCCTGACAGGCTACAACTACGTGGGACATATCGTCATGGCGAGTGCCAGACTTGCGAAGGTCCTCAAGCTGCGCGGTGAAGCGGAAAGTGCACAAAGCTACGACTTCCTTCTCAGAGCAGCACTGGAGATTGATGAGAAAAACGTCAAACACGTTCCCAGAATTCTCTACCACAAGAGACTCACCCGCGATCCGCAAAATGTGCAGCGACCCGGCCTAGAGAGCGACACCTTTAGCCGTTATGACGCGCTGGAAGAGTTTCTCAGTTCATGGAGTCCAGGCGCCAGGATAGACCGCAATCCCGACTCATCCAATAACCGTGTTCATTTTCCGGTTCCTGAACCTGTGCCACAAGTCGCAGTCATAATTCCGACCCGCGACACCCCCGAGGTGCTTGAGCGGTGCATCAATTCGCTGGTCAATTTCACCAAGTACACAAATTACAGCATCCACATAATCGACAATCAATCCGTGGAGGCTAGAACGCTGGCATTGTTCGAGGAACTCAAATTGCAACACAAAGCTGAGATTCACACCTACGATAAGCCGTTCAACTATTCGGACATGCACAACTGGCTGATTGATCAACTTGACAGCGAGTTCGTTTGCCTACTTAACAACGATACCGAGATCATAGAATCGGACTGGCTCACTGAACTGGTTTCACTTGTCTCTCTTCCTGGATTCGGTGCAGCGGGATCGCTCCTTCTCTATCCGGACCGGTCGATTCAGCACGCTGGCGTGACCCTAGGCATTGGTGGTATAGCGGCACATATTGGAGTTGGAGACGCCTCGGATGACCCGGGTTACTGTTCTAGGAACCTTATGCCTCAAGAACTGTCCGCGGTCACTGCAGCTACCCTTTTGATCAAGCGCAAGCTTTATCAACTGGTTGGTGGAATGAATGCCGAAAGACTTCCTGTTTCTTTCAACGATGTTGACCTCTGTCTCAAACTGCGTGCGTCAGGAAACAAGATCGCATGGACACCGCACTCGCGTCTGATCCACCATGAGTCGAAAAGCCGTGGAATGGACTATGAGAACGAGTTCAAGAAGTTGCGTGCTGCAGGAGAGTTGAGTTACTGCGCATTAAAGTGGAGATCAGAGATCATGAATGATCCCTACTACAACCCCAATTTCGATCTTGGGTCCGATCCGTTTCTAATGCTTGCAAGTCTGCCTAGACTCGAGATCACCCTGAAGCCATATAACAAGACCTAGCCATTAGAAACGGCCGGGATACCCGGTTCAACTTTCCTGTAGTCTTGTTGCTTGGATCTCTCCGAGAGTCCACAATCCAACTGGATCATTTCCGTCCATCAGTTGCCAAGCGACATGGGCATGCAGACACTTGACCCCGACACGTGTTCCACCAACCCCTCCGTAGGGCCTGATTCCGGAGTAGCCATCTGGTATCTTGGAGTCCCTGAGCTGTCTATAACGGTCATGGGAATCCGCGACGGCCTGCATGTCGATATGAGTATCGGCCCACTTGACGCCCCCGCGTGACTCCACTCTCGATACGTCTTGACGTAATTCCCTTCCCAGCAGCCAAAAGATCGTTGGCATTGGAGTACCATCATCCAAAATCGGTGATGTTTCCAATACCAGTGGTTCGCCATCAAGATCATAAAGGCACACAGTCCAGGGGCCTTTGGGCTTTCTGCCCAAAAGCCGTTCGACTGCCTTTGCCTCAGTTTCAACCATCTGCAACTAGCTCTTGTGCGCTCGGATCTTGCTCTTCCGCCTGCGCCGCCCGAGCAAGAACAGCACAAGTATGGCTGCGCCCAACCCACCCGGGACCAACCGCCTTTTGAGTGAGCTGCTGGCCATGTTGAGAAGGTCCACCGGTTCAGCCTCCTTATGGGCTATCTTCCTTGGGCCTTCGCTAGGGGTGGTAGCGGCTTTTGAACCGTTCCCGCCCTCAATCGGCACCTCCTGCTTGGACTCTGCCGACGTAGTCGCCTGAACAGGAGAAGGTTGAGCGTCATGTTCGATCAACTCCTCAAGCGAGTTCACGAACTGGCCCATTAGCTTCGAGGAGACATCCGAAAGGACTCCACGTCCGAATTGAGCAACCCTACCAGTGATAGCAAGATCTGTCGTCACCTTGACCTTGGTCTTATCGCCATCCGCCACCAGTTCGGCTGTGATGGTCGCAGATGCATTGCCTTGACCCTTGGTATCCCTGCCTTCAGCCTTCAGCACGGCCTTGTGTGTGGCATGGTCCATCTCGATGAAGCTCGCCTTCCCCTTATAAGAAGCTACGATCGGGCCTACTTTCACCTTAACCGAACCGGAGTACGTCTCACCATCGATCTCCTCAAGGGCAGCCCCGGGAAGACACGGCGCGATCTTTTCGATATCCGTCAGGATCCTCCATGCCTTTTCAATCGGTAACGCAACGGAAAACTCATTCAAAAGCTGTTCCACTTGATTAAATCCTCCAAGGTATCAATGTCACGTGGATCCCCCATGCAATCCACTTCTTCCACCAGCTCTGGATATGCTCTAAATAGAGCCCTAGCCCCTTCGTCCCCTGATCGAGGCAGCAGATCCCATACCGAGCTGTCAAGTCTGACTGGGTTCCTTCTTTGTCCATGATAGGTCGCAACCGCAATCGGCCGATCACTTGACTCCGCTACTGCCATCCAACTGCTACTCAGAATTCCGGGCTGATCTCCCAGCCCTACAACAACCCTCTCGACTCCCAATTTTCTTGCAACATCGATTCCGACCTGTAGCGATGACGCCATGCCATTCCTCCAGTCGGTATTGTGCACATGAATTACCCCGGTGGTCAAATAGGGGCCGACATCGACGGCGCCGTCAACCACAATATTGAACTCGAACCCGGCTCCCAAAAGCGCCGCCAGAGATACAGAGATCACGGTCGAATCGTCCAAAGGATGAATAAGCTTATGCACTTTGCCATGAAACCGGCGACCTTCGCCACCACATAGAAGTAAGCCGGACGTAGTCAATTTCAATCACGTTCTGTCATGGATTGAACCATCGGTAGTACTCAATGATACCGCTGACCGGCCGGTCCTCTTAGAAATAATTTCGGCACAAATAGATATTGCGGTCTCCTCGGGGGTCCGGGCCGCAATATCGAGACCGATCGGTCCCATAACCCTCTTTTCAAGAGTCTCTAAAGGAATCCCCTTCGAAAGTAGTCGCTCTGTTCTCTCCCTGTGAGTGCGGCGGGAACCCATCGCACCGATGTAGCCGACCTTGCTCTGCAGCGCTTTCTGAATGGCAGGGATGTCAAACTTCGGATCGTGGGTAAGTACGCAAATCGCATCACGTTCGCTTAAAGAGTCCAAATCCTTTTCCAGATATCGGTCTGGCCAATCGACAACCACCTCATCTGCCATTGGAAATCTGGCCTGGGTGGCGAAAACAGGTCGGGCATCGCAGACGGTGACCCTGTATCCAAGTACCTTTGCCACCCGCACAAGGGCCGCGGTGAAATCAACCGCTCCGAAAATGATCATCCTTGGAGGCGGCGCGAACACTTCAAGAACCACTCCCACTTCCTGGTGCCGCGCCTGACCATTGCGGCCATAATGGCGCACGTCGGTCCTCCCAACTGCCAATGCACCAAGCGAATCGCGTATCACGACCTGGTCGAGATCATCCCTTCCCAGCGAGCCGGTGTGAGAACCATCCTCATATACCAACATTGACACTCCGAGTACTGGAAGTTCCCCACTTAGTGAGAACGCATTTCTTCCCTCAGGTGAAATTTCGCTTATCTCATAATCTCCGGCCTCAGCGGGATTGAGCGAACTCACGGTGACCCAAACGAAGGGACGCTCATTCTTTACATTTTCCTCGAGTTCGTCATAGAAATGAGGAAGATCCGGGTCAATCAGAATGTGAAGTGTGCCCCCACATGTCAGTCCCACCGCAAACGCCTCATCGTCAGAGTATCCAAACGTTTGTATCGTTGGACAGCCAATTGCGTCCCGGTCAACGTCACCTAGATCACCCATGGCCAAGGTGGAGCCTCCAGCGGGCATCGAAGAAATGCCCATGGTCTTGAGCGCCTCGGTCACAACCGCACCTTCGACGCAACCTCCCGACACGGATCCGGCAACCTCTCCAATATCAGAGACAGCCATAGTCGCGCCAATATCGCGGGGACCCGAGCCCTCGATCCCAACCACACGCGCGATTGCCACCCGTTTTCCCTGGCTACGCCATCGGTCAATATCTGACAAAATTTCTTTCATTTGGCTATCACCTCCGCAAGCTGGACAAGTGACCTCAGCGAATGTCCCTCGACGAAATCGCTCACGTATGGCAGCGCAGCCGACATTCCTCGGGCCAGTGGCGCATAACCGGGAGTGTGCTTGAGTGGATTCACCCAGATTATCCTCTGAGCAACCCGTCTCAACCTGGCCATCTCACGAGATACCAACTCTGGTTCGCCCCTATCCCATCCATCAGACATGATAACCACGACCGCGCCCCTAGCCATTCCTCGAATGCCGAACTGCTCATTGAACTCCAGCAATGCCTCACCTATTCGGGTGCCACCTGACCAGTCTTTCACAACCTGGCCCGCCCTTGACAGTGCCATATCGGGATCCTTCCAATCCAGCTCCCTGGTTATTCGCGTAAGACTTGTACTGAAAGTGAACGCTTCCACTCTTATTCCACCGATCACCGCCGAATGTAAGAAACGAATCATGGCTCTTGCATACGGGTCCATGGACCCGGAAATGTCGCACAGAAGCACAATTCTTCTTGGCCTCTCTCCATGATTCCGATGCCGTACGCGTACCGGCTCGCCATGATGCGATATTGCTTCCTTAACGGTTTTTCGGATATCAATCGGTCCCTTTCGCGACCGCGATGAAACCATTCTGGTCGTGTGCCGCCGGGGCACAACCAATGCAATCCTGTCCATTGCTTTGGCCGCCTCTTCGAGCTCTGCCACAGTGCACTTGGCAAAATCCTTGCTTGCCAGGACTTCGGCTCCGGAAAACTTTAGGCGGATTGTGAGGTCTGGCTCGAACTCCTCCGACAACTCCTCCAACTCCGGCTTTTGCTCATCGTCAGCAGAATCAACCTCTATGGCGACTTTGAGTTCATCAGCAGCCAACTCAAATGAATCTGCCCGGCGTGAAAGCCACCATGAATCGAAACAGACGTTGAGAACCGCAAAATCCTCCGGTCTGGAAATAAGAGTTGCCATTGCGCATATGTAAACGTTCTCCCTTGACTCAACACCCAAGATCCCGAGAGACTTCGCAAACCAAGCGACCCGATCAGTTGGGACTCCGATACCGGCGCCTCTCAGCACCCTCGCGAATCCAACAGCAGCACTCGTGAAATCCTGCACGGCTCAGCTATCCCTCTGTCGCACGTTTCACTGCAGAGCGAACCAGATCGCTGATTGAACTCGACCTGACACGTTCAGAATCTTCTTTGTACTTCAATACACTCCCCAGAGTCTCCTCAACCAAGCGGTCATTGAGTTCCATCACACCTAGTATCGCCAGAGACTGTGCCCAATCGATTGTCTCCGCGACCCCGGGCGGTTTGAACAAGCCCATAGTCCGGAGACCCTCCACCATGGCCGCAACCTGACGGGCAAGGGCGACACCAACCTGCGGAGCCCGCAAATTGACAATTTCCACTTCCCGTTCAAACGTCGGATGCTCAACCCAACAGTACAGGCATCGCCTTTTCAAGGCATCGTGAACATCGCGGGTTCGATTTGACGTGATCACCACGATCGGTGGCACTGCAGCTCTGATCTGACCTAGCTCGGGGATGGTGACAGAGTATTCAGACAATACCTCCAGCAGGAAGGCCTCAAACTCGTCATCAGCCCGATCGAGCTCATCGATCAAAAGTACCGGCGGCCTTCCACCAGGGGCCGATAGAGCTGCGAGAATGGGCCGCTTCAGAAGGAACCTCTCACCGTAGAGTTCGTCTTCCAATGCTTCGATACTTGGATGCTCACCTGTACCAGTGGTTGTCTCTGCTGCTCTAAGGTGCAGAAGCTGCTTGGAGTAATCCCATTCATAAAGGGCCTGAGAAACATCGATGCCCTCATAGCACTGGAGACGTATCAGTTCCGTCCCAAGCCATCGGGACAGCGCCTTGGCCACCTCCGTCTTGCCCACTCCAGCCTCTCCCTCGAGGAAGAGAGGCCTGGCGAGCGCCAATGAAAGAAATATCGTCGTTGACAGAGTCTCATCCGCCAAGTACTCATAATCAGCCAGCTTCGCCTGAAGCTCTGCGGGTGAGGTCACGCCAAAAGGCTTGTTGTTGATGCCTGACAACGACAATACGAATACTCCAAGTCTTTGTAGAACAGTACATTACCAGCCTAGAGCATGCCGTTCAGTATCAGAAACCCTATCTAAGAGCTTCAGCAAGGGCCCTTTTAACCAACACTTCCGCAAGGTGGCGGCGATACTCTGAGGAGGCATTCAGATCTGAAGGTGGGTCGAGCCCGTCACTCGCTCTGCCGCTGGCAACCTCGATTGAGGCACCGTCAGCCAAAGCTGCTTCCACGGCAGTTGCGCGTAGCGGGGTGGGCCCCATATTGACAAGCGATATCCTGGTATGACCATTGTTCACCGCGGCGACGCCAACAATCGCCCAGTCTTGTGCTCTCCTATTGAACTTCTGAAACGACCAGCCGCCACTAAACTTTGGCACTCTAATCTCAGTTAGTAGTTCATCCGAGCTGAGCACAGTCTCCAGAAATCCAACGAAGAACTCTGAAGCCGGAACCACCCGCTCCCCTTTTGGACCCATCAGAACAAATTTGGCATCCAAGGCAAGCACCGCTGCCGGCAAATCGCTGGCACCATCTCCGTGAGAAATTGAACCGCCAATGGTGCCGCGGTGACGGACCGCCGGATCACCCACCCTTGACGCAACGTATGGCAAAATCGGCACAACTGACTTGAGAAGGCGCGAATTCTGAACGTCATGGTGGCGGGTCAATGCTCCTACTGCGACGTAGTCACCCTTATCTTCGATATAGGAGAGGTCAGTCAATGACCCGATATCAACAATCATGCCGGGACTGGCCAATCGCAGCTTCATGAGCGGCAGCAGGGAGTGCCCGCCGGCCAACAACTTGGCATCGTCGACACTAGAAAGGATTGAAATTGCATCTGCCACAGAAGTTGCCTTCGCGTAATCAAATGAAGCTGGAAACATTGAGACTCCTAACTCGACCTATCGGCTGTTGCCACGGGAAAAACTGATAGCTGACCAGACCTTCTCCGGTGAGGCTGGCATTTCTATGTGTTCAATCCCAAATACAGAAAGGGCATCGACAATTGCATTGATTACTGCGGGAGGAGAAGCTATGCACCCCGCTTCACCCACGCCCTTGACCCCCAGCGGATTCGTTGGAGACGGAGTGACAGTGTTTCCCAACTCAAAACTTGGAAACTCTGAGGCAGATGGAACTAAATACTCAAGAAACGTGGTGTTGAGGAGGTTACCAGACCCGTCGTAGATTGCCTCTTCAAAGAGCGCTTGGGCCACACCTTGGGCAATTCCGCCCTCAATCTGACCTTCTACTATCATCGGATTGATCTGGTTACCGACGTCGTCGATCGAGACATAGCGCAGCAGCTCCGTTGCGCCAGTTTCCTCGTCCACCTCGACGACGGCAATGTGGGTTCCGAACGGAAATGTGAAATTCGGAGGATCCCATGTCACCGTGGCCTCCAGGTTAGGCTCAAGTCCTTCAGGCAGATTGTGAGCTGTGAAAGCCTCGAATGCCACAGAAGATAAGGCCATCGCCTTGTCCGGCGAGCCCTTAACTGCGAAGCTCCCATCCTTGTAGCTCAGATCCTCGGCGGCGACCTCTAGATGGTGGGCCGCAATCAATTTGGCCTTTTCCAGGACCTTATCAGTGGCCAAGTACACCGCAGATCCGCCAACTGCCAGTGAACGCGACCCGTATGTGTCAAGCCCATACGGTGCGATCGCAGTGTCGGAATGCAGGACCTCGATATCTTCCGGACTTATTCCGAGCCGATCAGCCACAATCATCGACCAGGATGTCTCATGCCCTTGACCGTGCGGCGCAGTGCCAGTCACTACCTGGACTTTTGACGTTGGAAGTATACGAATTGTTGCCGACTCCCAACCACCAGCGGAATAGCTGAGTGAACCAAGTACCTTCGAAGGCGCCAGTCCGCACATCTCCACGTAGCACGAAAGGCCGACTCCAAGATGTTTTTTCGAGCCGCGAGATCGCCTTATTTGCTGTTCGGCACGGATTTGCGCATATCCAACCTTTTCAAGGCCCTGCTCCAAATTTGGCAGGTAGTTTCCAGAATCAAAAACCAGTCCAGGAGCAGAGGAGTAAGGGAACTTTTCCGGGGGTATGAAATTCCTTCTCCGAATTTCTGCCGGATCGATTCCAACCTTTCTTGCAAGGCTGTCCATGCTTCGCTCTATTGCGAACGTTGCCTCAGGCCGGCCAGCACCACGGTAGGCGTCCGTAGGAGTCTTGTTTGTAAACACGCCCGTGCAGGTGAAGGAATAGGCTGGAACGTCGTACAGGCCATGATAAAGAAAACCTCCCAGCAGCGGTACTCCAGGGGTCAACAGCTGCAGATATCCGCCCATGTCGGCAATAAGATTCACTTTGACCGCCATTAACCTTCCGTCAGCCTCCGCAGCGAGTTCAATCTCTTGGATCTGACCCCTGCCGTGAATCGTCGCCAGCGCACCTTCGCTTCGTTCCTCTGTCCATCGAACAGGCCTGTGAAACTTGCGGGCCAAAGTGAGGGCAAGGACCTCCTCGGAATAGACGTTCAACTTAGAGCCAAAACCTCCGCCCACCGCAGGCGCTATCACCCGCAATTTTGCTTCCGATACACCAACTGTCAGACTCAGCATTATTTTCAGTATGTGAGGTATCTGGGTGGAGCTGTAAATGGTGTACTCACTGCCATAAGGCTGAGGCACCACTAGGACTCCTCTTGGCTCCATGGCCGAAGGCAGTAGTCTCTGCTGCACAAAGCGGCTCTTAACTACATGGGCGGCGGATGCGAAAGCCTGATCGACCTTGCTCTTATCGGGTTCCAACTTCCAAACGTAGCTAGTGTTGGTTCCCAATTCAGGATGCACCAGCTCCTTATCGGCAAGTGCATCCTCCAAAGCGACAATGACCGGCAGAGCCTCGTATTTCACATCGATTGCAGCAAGCGCATCGATAGCAGCAACTTTGTTTGAAGCCAGCACGACCGCCACGGCATCACCCACGTACTTGACAACGTCCGCTGCCACTGGATAGTGAGGCGGGTTCTTCATCTCTCCGGTGACTGGCCAGGCACAGGGCATAGGTGCAAACCAGTCAGACTTGAGTTCCTCGCCGGTCATCACCGCGAACACGTCAGGCATGCGTTTCGCAATGGCAGTATCCACCGCGACTATCCTTGCATGGGCCATGGGCGATCTGAGAATTGCCATATAAAGAGCGTTCTGCTGAACGATGTCGTCGACAAACTTCGCCTCTCCAGTAAGCAGTTCGGGATCTTCACGTCGCAGCAAACGCTTTCCGGTCACCCGTTCTGATGAGCCAGTCTCCAAGATTGTCATCGAACTACCCCCTCCATTGCGACTGCAGCTGCCAAAACTGACTTGACGATGTTGTGGTATCCGGTACATCTGCAGAGATTGCCTTCCAACGCCTCACGCACCTCATGCTCTGTAGGTTTAGGGTTCTCCTTGAGGAATGAGGCCGCAGCCATGACCATCCCCGGAGTACAATACCCGCACTGCAGCCCATGGTTATCCTGAAAAGCCTTTTGGATAGGATGAAGGCCGGCCTCGGTCGCCATACCCTCGATGGTCGTAAGTTCCTTGCCATCTGCTTGCACTGCGAGAACCGTGCAAGACTTCACTGACTCACCGTTGAGGTGTATCGTGCAGGCGCCACACGAAGTAGTGTCACATCCAACATTGGTCCCGGTCAGTCCTAGCACATCCCTGAGGAAGTGAACGAGCAGCATGCGAGGCTCGACTTCACCCGTGAATGAACGGCCATTGACAGTTGTTGTAATTTGCATGATGCCCCCAATGCGCTATGGTCAAATCCAGCATAACTTTAAGTCAATTTGTTTCCCGGTCAGGTTGGCCTGACAAAGAAATTCAGCAACACGACGAGAGCCGAATAACCGTCAGTACCATCGTTGGTTCGTCCTCGACATCAGTCAACTAACACTATCTCTAGTGGGCACACCAATAAACCCCGATTAATTGGGATAGTCTCTCAGCGTGGTTCAGATAGGTACGAACACGGACTACAACATGACCGCAAACCCCCGGATTCCCCTGTCGGGTCAAAAGCAGAAGTGACAGCAGCCACTAAACCGTCGCACCCAGAGGATGGGATACACACATCAGCATCCCTCCATGACTGTACCTTGATTTAGGCCCACCTCGCCAACAGGTACCTGACATCAGATCGACACCTCTGTTCACAGCCAAGGTAACTCTCAATTGCTCGTGCAGGTAATAGCTGAGCTCCACTCAGCCTGCTCCAGCGCTTCAACGCGACGACGCCAGGGCTGCAGCCGGTATAGAGATATGGGAATAGCCTCCACCCTTAGGACTTACGCTGGCATCCACCTGCTGATGCCCGAGTTCCTAACTCCTGGCGAGACCAAGCGCAAACGAAGATTCCAACGAAGGCTCTCCAGACAGAACAGGTGCTCGAACCGCAGGAACTGTGCCCAGTGCTCAATCGCCAAACTTTTAGCCTGAGAGGTAGAGCGGCGTAGGGACTGGTTCGAAAGGGCCACTACTGCACTGGTAGGAGACCGCCAGCTGAGCGCCACTTAAGACTTTAAGGTGAATAGCATGGCCCGTGCCGCAAAAATAAGCACCATTGATCCAGGCCAGAATGTCCGCAATTCCGCTAGTTTCAATTGTCCAATCCGACCTCACGCTTGGTCACTATTCAGAAAGCGCTTGGAGAACGGGATACCTGATGCCAATACCCCCAGTCCTATTTGTAGCCCTTTAACTCTTAAGTCACATCCCAATTCTG
>DAHXKX010000128.1 GCA_027366165.1 Actinomycetota bacterium | reverse complement strand
CTCAAAAAGCGGGAAGTCCACCACCCATACGTATTTGAACTCACTGGGATCGGCCTGGCTTCGGCCAAGATCAAGACGTAGCTGCCCGAGAATCTGACACGCCAATCCCGAATCCGGTCCCAGAAATAAACCATCGCAGCCGCTTCGTCACTTTCTCCCACCTTTTCGCCTCTCGGGCTGGGACTTGAATACCAGTACCAACCTAGATATTCCTGCACGTAGCGCCTTGGCTTTGACCACGGGGGAGGCCACGGCCGAATAAGCAAGCTTTGATGCAGTACCCATAGAGCTCGTCACCGCATTCGCGGCGTCCAAAAGTGTTTCGAACTTGTTTACGTCCTCTCCGGCATCGTCCACGAGCTCAGAAACCTCCTCCACCAGGTTCGTCATCTCGTGCTGCAGTCTGCGCAATGTCTGCTCAAGTGAGGAAACAATGGCCATCGCCCTCGACAGCATCACTCCCGCCATCGCCAGGAGAACCAATAAGACAATCGTTACCACAAGGTCGACAACCTGCGAGAGTGTCACCTAAAACCTCTTTCATCAGCAAATCGCTTTGCTAGTCCAAACCATCCAGCTTCAGAAATTCAATCTCGGCCAGCCCATTGGGAAACCGGCCTGGCTGGCCCTGTGAACCCCGTTCCTTGCCCTTTGAAACCTCTATCTCCCCTATCACGCCGCGCAAGTGCTGCGGGACCGGCCATCCCACGGTTCTCTCCGCCACATGAAGCGCGCTGTTTATCGCCTCGTAGCTGGCCTTGGACTTGGGTGCCAATGACAGGTGGGAAACGCAGTGACCAAGATTTATTCGCACTTCCGGCATCCCAATCCGCTCCGCGGCGTACATCGTCGCGTGTGCCACCCCCAGGGCTGCGGGATCCGCCAAACCAACATCCTCAGAGGCAAAGACTAGCAGCCTCCGGGCTATGAACCTCGGGTCTTCTCCACTCACTAGAAGTCGGGCCAGCCAATACAGCGCCGCATTGGCATCTGATGCCCGCATTGATTTGATCAGAGCAGAAATCATTTCATAGTGATCCGAGCGAGATAGTCCATGAGAAACGCTCTTCTTCACAGACCGAACATCGCCTTCTGATATTTCAATCCCGCCATTAGGAAAACGGGGGGAAGCGACGGTCAGCGCTCCTTCAAAGGTATTAATTACGCTGCGTATATCACCACCGCATATGCCGAAGATTAAGTCTTTTACGCCATCGCTCAGCTTCGCGTTAGTCGCCATCATGGCACGGTCCAAAATCTCAAATACCTCATCCTGGCCAAGGATCGACAGTTCCACCACCAGAAATCTCGAGAGCAGCGCTGGACTCACTTCCATCCAGGGATTCTCCGTCGTGGCCCCTATCAGAATAAAGGTCCCCTCCTCCACAGGCAGCAGCAGGGCATCGCTCTGCACCTTGGTGAGCCTGTGCAGTTCGTCGATGAACAGCACTGTACTTGCGCCCTGGATCTGAAATGCGCGCTGTGCGTCCTGTATCGCCTCCTTGATCTCTTTTACGCCCAGTGAAGTCGCCACGAGAGGGACAAACCTGTAACTCGACTCAGACGCTATCACCTTTGCAATTGTGGTTTTTCCAATCCCGGGAGGACCCGCAAGGAGAAGAGAGTTCAACTTCTTTGAGACCACCATAGTTCCGATCAGACCGTCTGGACCGAGATACTCCCGATGGCCGACGATCTCGGACAAAGTCCTCGGGCGCAACCTTGCCGCCAGCGGCTGACCGTGACTTCTGGCTGGCTCCTCAAAGATGGGACCGGACGAATTATAAGACACGCCCCTCCTCGTAGTACAAAAGATGGAACTAACTAAGATCCTTTTTACCGGGCTTGACCGCAAGCCCCAGTAGGTCCCAGACTCTCCTCTCGATACTCTTTGGAGCTCCGGTCATGAGATCCGAACCCGACTGAGTCTTCGGAAAAGCGATGACCTCTCTGATATTATCCTCCCCCACCAAAAGAGCGGTGAGCCGGTCGATGCCGAACGCAAATCCACCGTGGGGAGGAGCACCGTAAGTGAACGCTTCCAGAAGAAACCCGAAACGGCTATTCGCCTCTTCTTCGGAAATGCCGAGCAGTGAAAATATCCGAGACTGTATATCACCGCGATGGACACGGATGCTCCCGGACCCAAGCTCCCAGCCGTTGAGAACCAGGTCGTACGACTGCGACCTGACTGACAACGGGTCGCTTTCAAGTTTGAAGAAGTCATCCTCGTTGGGCATGGTAAATGGGTGGTGCGCGGAAATCAGCTTTCCATCTTCATCGACTCCCTCAAAAAGCGGGAAGTCCACCACCCATACGTATTTGAACTCACTGGGATCGGCCTGGCTTCGGCCAAGATCAAGACGTAGCTGCCCGAGAATCTGACACGCCTTGTCCCAAATGTCGCCGACAATGAGGACGATGTCCCCTTCCGATGCCAGTGTCGCCGAAATCAAACCCTTCGCCTCTTCCCGAGTGAGAAACTTCGAAACTGGTGAATCGAGCTGCAATCCGTCAGCACCTGCAACTACCCTCAACCAGAGCAGACCCTTGGCTCCGAGACCTTTGGCCCTTTCCACCAAGGCGTCTAGCCTCGACCTCGTCAACAAGGCGGAATTCGGCGCCACCAGCGCCTTCAAACAGGGTGCGCTCAGAGCCCGTACCGAAGTACCGGCAAACACGTGAGTAACATCGATCAGCTCATTGCCGAAACGCATATCCGGCTTGTCGACCCCGTAACGGTCCATTGAGTCTTTCCAGGTGATCTCGCCAATCGAACTGTCAATGGCCATGCCGGCCGCTTCCGAAGCCGCGATCACCGCGTCAGTAATGAAACCCATAATATCCCTTTGGGTAATGAAGGAAGCTTCAAGGTCAAGCTGTGTGAACTCGAACTGCCGGTCAGCCCTGAGATCCTCGTCTCTGAGGCAGCGGGCAATCTGGTAGTACCGGTCAAATCCAGCCACCATCAGCAGCTGCTTGGCGATCTGGGGTGACTGAGGCAGAACATAAGTCGACCCTGGATGCAGGCGCGACGGCACGACGAACTCCCTGGCGCCTTCAGGAGTTGGAGTCCAAAGCAGAGGGGTTTCCACCTCAGTGAAACCCTGGCGATCCATCGAAGCCCTGATGGCGGCGTTTATCTTGGCCCGCACTCTAAGATTCTGCTGCATCTTCTCCCTGCGAAGATCGAGGTATCGGAATTTCAGCCTGGTGGCCTCATCGACTTCTGACCTGTCCTGCAAAGAAAAAGGCGGAGGTTCGGCAACCGACAACACGTTGATTTCAGTGTCCGTCAATTCCACCTGTCCAGTGGTAAGCGCCAGATTCTCGGTTCCCTGCGGCCTCGCTGAGACAGTTCCAGTCACCTGAACCACGTATTCCGAACGGAGATCCACGGAAGAGTGCCCCACCACCTGAATGAGTCCGGTGTAGTCACGAACGTCTACAAAAACCAGGTGCTCTCCGTGCTCGCGTATGCGGGACACCCAACCGCATACAGTGATTCTTTTGCCAATATCCTCCGTGGAGACAGTACCGATATAACGATTCCGAAGACCCTTAGCCTCGACTCCCGAGGTGCTTTCTATGACGGGCTTCGATTCCATAAACACTCCCACGGTAAGACGATCCAAGCATCACTAACACTGCGTTGTCATAATCAGGAATTGAGCCTAAAGCCATTCGGCACATAACCGAACATACGACCGTGACGAGACCGCAAAACCCAGCCTTTTTTCACGCGCTATGCTGCAAACAGAGGCCACAGCACAGATTATGGCGTCTTCGTATCCTCAGATACAACCATCCAAGCCGACCAAACACGGGGACCACCATGAAGGCTCTATCAGCACTGGCCGTGCGAACATTGATGGCAAGGGCAGACTTTGGTTGAGTTCCCGCCCCTAAGCTGGCTGGGCTAAGGTCGTCTCCTCCCACCTGGCCCGCCTATCCTGTTCGAAAGTACAGTCAACTGTTTGCCACCTCGGATCTTTCACTGTTGCTTCGAGCAACATTTGCCTCGATCTCCCGTACCAACCGCCGAAGCCACGTGGCATACCAGAAAGACTCCGGTTTCTCATCAAACTGATCTTGACTCAAATGAGGAATCACACCCTTGCCGCCTATGCTCCTGATTCAGGAGATTTCTGGACCATGAAGCATCGGCTTGTCACTTTGGCAGCCACACTTCGCTACCCCGTGACTAAATATTCGAACCGCCGAAGATTCCCGAACCCCCAAACCATGAGGATTCACGGTCCTCTTATAGTGCCGCCCAACCGCCGTCAACAGGAAGAATGACACCGTTTACATTGCTTGCGTCGCGACTGGCGAGCCAGGTTATCACTGCCGCCAATTCCTCCGGCTCGGCAAGAGTCGGGATTATTGACATTAGCGGCCCAAGCCGCTCCTGGCTCCACTCAGATTTGAAAGGTGCTTCGATGTTGGTTCTCACGGCACCGGGAGCTACGGCATTTGCCCGTATCCCCTTTGGGCCGTACAAAGCGGCGACGCTCTTGGTCAATCCGTTCACCGCATGCTTTGAAGCGGTGTAGGCAACTCCAGCGGCCGAGCCGCGCAAGCTGGCTTCGGAGGATACATTGACAATCGCCCCTCGCCTAGAGTCCACCATTCCAGGAAGCACGGCACGGGTCAAACGCATCACAGAGGTAAGGTTCACGGCAAACACCCGCTCCCAAGTAGCATCGTCAAGCTCTGCCAAGGGAATAAAGGCGTCCATGATGCCCGCGATATTCGCAAGAACATCCACATGACTTCCGGCTGCCTCAACCACTCTCTGCGCCGTCTCCTCCAGCGCGATGTCACCAGCAACAACCTCGAAATTCAAAGTTGGATTACTCTTCAAAAGATCGTCCAGGCGGCTGGGCAGAACATCAGTCGCAATTACTCGACCGCCATCCTGGGCGAACATGACAGCGCAGGCACGCCCTATGCCCGATCCTGCACCCGTGACAATAACCGTCTGCCCATCAAATCTTCCTGGCGTAGACACTTCGCTCATCACAAACCTCCAAATTGCCAATCTCTCACAGCAAAAATACGCCCCAGGCCATTTATAGCACCAGGCATTGGGAATGTGAAGATCGGAAAACGCCGGGGGAAACCCACCGTCGAAGCAGTTCGCTTTACAGTGCATGCAACACCTCAACCAAACTGAAAAAATGGGGCCCGCTGTAGGCGGGAACACCCCTCTAATCGGATTTGGCCGACTACCGATATGACACCTGACTACCTGCTCTTAGCAGGCAGCACGCGATAGGCATCGAAAACGGAATCGAGCCGCTTTATCGATGCCAAGACCGACTCCAAATGGCTGGGATCCGCCAACTCAAATTCGAACCGCATGCGCGATACCCTGTCGGCACCCGCCGCCGAGGAGCTGGAAAGAATATTCAAATGGTGCTCCGACAACACCCGGGTGACGTCAGCCAGCAAGTGTGACCTGTCAAGAGCTTTTATCTCAACAGTGGCGGCAAAGATTCCAGTGGTATCCCTATCCCACTCCACTTCTATGAGCCGGTCCTCATTTGACGAGGCCAGTGCCACCGCATTGCTGCAATCTGTCCTATGCACTGACACACCCCGTCCCCTTGTGACGAATCCTGTAATGTCATCACCGGGCACCGGTGAGCAGCACTTCGAAAGCCTAATCATGACGTCATCAAGTCCCTCCACATAAACCCCCGCTCCCTTGCGCTTTCTATGCAAAGTCCTGGATGACGTGACTGTGGACGGAAGTTGGTCCTCGCCGTCTCCAACCTTGAGTTCACGGGCAAGACGTTGGGCCACCGCTTTCGAACTTACGTGGCCCTGCCCGATTGCGGCATAGAGGGATTCAAGATCTGAATAACCAAGCGCTTCAGAGATATGGCTGATCGGCTCCGAATTTGATAGCTTCTGAACCGGCAGATTCTCTTTCCGCATCGCCTTGTTGAGTTCGTCCTTACCAGACTCAATGGCGTCCTCGCGGCGCTCCCTGGAAAACCATTGCCGTATCTTGTTCCTGGCCCTCGGGGTAACCACAATCTTGAGCCAGTCCCGAGACGGGCCGGCATTCTGAACCTTTGAGGTGAAGATCTCCACCGTGTCCCCGCTCTTGAGCTTGGAGTCAAGAGGAACCAACCTCTGATTGACCTTAGCCCCGATACATCTGTGACCGACTTCCGTGTGGATCGAATATGCAAAATCGATCGGTGTAGCTCCCGCGGGCAACGATATCACCTTGCCTTTGGGCGAGAATACGTATACCTCGTCCAGTTCAAGGTCAAGCCTCAGAAACTCTAGGAACTCCGCCGGATCGGGAGTCTCGCCCTGCCAGTCGACGATCCTGTTCAGCCAGACGATCTCCTCTTTCGAGGATCCTTCCTTGTATCCCCAGTGGGCGGCAACCCCGAATTCGGCTCGCTTGTGCATGTCCTGGGTTCTAATCTGGATCTCCAGTGGATTACCCCCGTGGGAAACCACAGTTGTATGCAAAGACTGATAGAGATTGAACTTGGGAGAGTTGATGTAATCCTTGAAACGTCCAGGCACAGGCGACCAAATCGAGTGGACCACTCCCAATGCGGCCCAGCAATCCTTTTCTGTCTCGGTAATTACGCGCATTCCGATGATGTCGTAGATGTCGTCAAACTCCTTGGCCTTGACAACCATCTTCTCGTAAATCGACCAGAGATGCTTTGGGCGTCCCGACACCTCTGCCTTGATACCCACCTCTTCGAGGCGGTCCTTTGCGGCCTTCAAAACCGTGTCAAGATACTGCTCACGCTCCGGATTACGCGACGTCACCATCCTGTCGATCTCCGCGTACCTTCGTGGATGAAGAGTTGCAAACGCCAAATCCTCGAGCTGCCACCTGATTTCCTGGATGCCCAGTCTGTGAGCGAGAGGGGCGTAGATGTCCAGAGTCTCCTGTGCAGTGCGGCGCTGCTTCCATTCCGGCAGCGCACCAATTGTCTTCATGTTGTGCAAACGGTCAGCCAACTTGATCACCAGCACCCTGGGATCCTTCGCCATGGCAAGCAGCATCTTGCGCATCGAGGCTGCCTGCTGCGCCTCTTTCGACTCAAAGCTCAGACGATCGATCTTGGTGACCCCATCGACAATTGCCGCAACCGCAGGATCATAGCGGTTAGATACCTCTTCAAGGCTCAGATTGGTATCTTCCACTGAATCGTGGAGAAGCGCGGCAGCTATTGTCACATCGTCTACACCCAGTGTTGCGACAATTCGGGCAACCCCGTAGGGGTGCACAAAATACGGCTCACCAGAAGCTCTCACCTGGCCCACGTGCGCCGCTATTGAACCATACCAGGCCTTCTCTATCAGAGCCGTTGAGTATTTGGGATGCCGAGCCAGGTACGTGCTCTGCAGAAACTCTAAGCCAGAGATCTCAGTTTCGACCTGACCAGCAACTGCAACATTTCCCATACTTAGATTCTACTATCACAGTCGCAGACTGACCTGCAACGCGCAATTATTGAAAAATAGTCCGCTATCTGCGACGACCCTTTGATTTGCCCTTGCCTGACGGCCGGGTTGAACCATGGAGTGACTCGACACTCACCAGCCGCGATGTTCCTGACCCTGATACCGCCGGAGCCTCATTCGTTACCCCTTCCTCGCCGACCTTGGCCAAAGCTGCCGTTTTAGCCCCAGCCTTTCCACCTTTGACTCCCCTGGCAGTCTTGATCTGCGCCGCGCCAATATTCTGGCGGAGGATTCTGTACCGTGGCTCCCGCTCCTTGATCCACGCAAGGATCGGTGAGGCAATAAATATCGACGAATATGCACCTGTGGTAAGCCCAATGAAAAGTGCAAGTCCAAAGTCTCGAAGTGTGGTCGCGCCCAGAAGGTATGCGCCGACAATCAACACCGACAGAATTGGGATGATAGCCACTATGGAGGTGTTTATCGACCGGGCCAGAACTTGGTTGACGGAATCATTCACAGCATCGGAATAGGTCCGCCGGCCTACTTGCACCGTATTCGAAATATTTTCCTTTACCCGGTCGAAGACCACAATGGTGTCATAAAGCGAATAACCCAGAATTGTAAGCACGGCGATAACAGTCGATGGAGTGACCTGAAAACCTGACAGCGAGTAGATTCCCACGGTGACAAGTATGTCGTGAACCACCGCGAGCAGAGCGGCGGCGGCCATCTTAGGTTCAAAACGCAATGAGATATAGGCGGCAATTGCCAAAAAGAAAAATATCAGTGCCCTAATAGCTTTGGAGGTGATCTCTCCACCCCAAGTGGGGCCCACATCAGTAAGAGAGACCTGGTTGGAGCTTACATTTGCAGCCTTTGCCAGGGCGGTGGAAACTGCCTGCTCCTTTGCCGTCTTTGCAGACTGAGTCAAGGTATTGAGATCCGCCTGAACCTGAACAGTCCTGCCTCCGCCACCACCGAGACTTACGACTGTCGCCGACGCAAGACCGTAAGGCGAGATCGCAGCTCTGGCCTGTCCGACGGTGAGTGTGGCAGAGGGCACTTCCCAGGACACTCCACCTTTGAAATCGATTCCAAAGTTAAGACCTCTGATAGCCAGTGAAGCCAACCCCAGAATAATCACAACACCAGAGATGGCAAACCAACGCCTTGCCCGACCGATAAAATTAATGTCGGTCTCGCCTCTGAAAAGCCGTCCGAAACCTCTCTTTAGACTGAACCCTTGATTCATTAACCCATCTCTCCAAACCCGAGCAGTTTCATTTCAGTCACAATCGCCATCCTCAGCTCGATAATCCGGCCGGTGCAGCGACATTGGGGGCACCCGATCCAAGTCCTCTTGCCATACCCCAGAATCCTGGACCGGTTACACGCGACCACTGGCCAAGGATGACCACAAGCGGCCTAGTGAATATGTAGGCGGTTACCACATCCAACAGTGTCGAAAGCCCTAGGAAAAACGCAAAACCACGAACAGGCCCGATGCTCAACAGGTAGAGGAGTAGCGCCCCGATGAATGAGACAGCGTCGGCCGCGATAATAGTCCTGAAAGCCCTTTTGAAGCCCTTATCGACAGAAGACCTGATTGTCTTGCCGGCTCGGACTTCATCTTTAAGGCGTTCAAAAAACACGATATAGGAGTCCACCGTCACTCCTACCGAAACAATCAATCCAGTGACTCCGGAAAGATCAAGACTCAGTCCTGAGGAATGGCCCAGAAAAGAGACGATCGCCCATAAAAGGGCGGCGGTGGTGCCAAGGCCCAGTACAACCACTATTCCAAGAAGCCTGTAATACAGAATTGTATAGATCATCACCGCGGCAAGTCCGATGATACCCGCGAAAATACCCGCTTTAAGAGACGACGCGCCCAGGCTTGGTGAGACTGTCTGAACCGTCTGCTGCTGAAGTTGAACCGGCAATGCGCCATATTTCAGAACTAAGGCAAGGTCCTGCGCCTGGGCCTGAGTGAAACTGCCCGTAATATTGCCCTGGCCACCGAAGGTTTTGGCATTGATCGTAGGCGCCGACTCGACAATTCCGTCGAGAACAATTGCCAGCTGCTGTTGGTAATACTTGGTGGCTATGGCATCAAACTTCGGAGAACCAGCCGAAGTGAGGCTGAAGCTGACAGACCAGGTGCCACTCGAATCAACACCAGCGTATGCACTCTGCAACGCCGATCCCGTCAACAGCGCAGGTCCCACGATGTAACGCGAACCCGTCGTACCCTTGATGGGCAAAAGAGCGTTCTTGGTGTCTGGAACGCCAGTGACCGGAGTTGTGGGTACATACGCCATGGCGGTCGTCTCGGCTTGAGTGGTGGGGCAGCTAAGAGCAGTGTCAGAAGCTGGAATGGCAGTCCCTTTGGGAGGCTGGGTATAGGCGGGCACCTGGCAAAGCACGATCCGGAAAGAGAGCTGAGCCGTCTGGCCCACGATTTGAAGCGCTCTCTGGGCATCTTTGACTCCAGGCAGCTGAACGACGATGTTGTTGCCCTGCTGCGATATGTTCGGAGAAGCTATACCCAGTGCGTCTACACGGTTTCGTATAATCGAAATCGTCTGCTGCAGCGTCGCCTGAGATACCGTGTGTGCCGGTTTGTAAACCACGGAGGCCCCGCCTTGAAGATCCAGACCAAGTACCGGAGAGTAATTCGCCAGCAACACGGCGATGAACGAGCCGATGGAAATCAAGATGGTTGCGACAACCAAAATAATATTAGAACGCTTCATTTAGGTCCATTTTCCATTCCCAACGGGCACGCCCGTCCCTTGCAAACTCTTAAACACTACTACCTACTGACCATCGGCCAAACCTGCCAACAGGCTCCCCGACACATTTCGCGTCAGTGCTGCGCCTACAACTTAGACTCATGCCACCACAGGACTGGCCAGACCGTCTGGAAAAGAATTGAGGATCCAAAGACAGGCCAAACATGCTCTACGGTAATTTCAAAAGTTCACTTTATCAGCTAGATCCGGTGCACCCTGAGCCACATGGGAATTTTGAGATGGAATCAAGCAATTCCAGACCAGCGAGAACCTTCAGACCGCCGACCAGACACCATTCGACAGGTCTGAGCTTGGGGATCCGAGTTCAGTGCTGGCTATCGTCACCAGGTTGATGCAGCTCATCGTCTTCCGCCTTTGAGACAGCTGCCTCGTCCGACTCTACAGCATCCCCACTCTCATGACTTCCCTCATCCAACTCCGACTTCAACGGACTGCCGGCATGAGACTCAAGATGGTCGTGAAGCTCGGTGAAGTCTTCGTCAGAAAAGTTTGAGGAAAAGTCTTCTCCAGATAGTTGCGTTTCGACGTCGACCGTCTCCGGTGCCTTGAGCACGCTTCGCTTGTCAAAGACCAGTTCGATGCCGGGAGCGACCTCAACCACAGCCAGATCCTGGGAAATCCTGTTGACTCGCCCGTAGATCCCCGCTCTGGTCACCACCCGATCCCCCTCGGCAATACTCTGCTGCTCCGCTTGGGCAGCCCTGAGCTTCGCCTGCTTGGGTCTGATGATCAGAAAATAGAAAACGGCGAAAATCAGGATAGGTAAAAGTAAACTCACAGAAAATACTCCATATTATAAGGTCAATTTAGATTCTAATTCCTCACAGTGGAACTTTGCGGCTGCCTGCCTAAGACGGCCTCGCATTAGCGGAAAAATATCGCAAGCCGTAAAGTTACCACATCCAGTGACAGATTTGACATCAATCGCAAACTCCCACTTCAACCACCATGACGAAACCGCGATCCCGACTAAACAGCTGTCCGGTGCACTGGGAAAAATGAAAACTCCAACACCGCAACCAGACGGTGACAATTACTCACCTTGTCAAAGACTTCCAACCTTCGCCCCCACACTCCTTCTGACAGCTTCGGCAAGGATTGAAACACCGGAACCGGCTTCATCCATAGTCAGAGAAAGAGGCGGGGCAATCCGCAACACATTTCCATCGACGCCGCCCTTGCCAACCAGCAGACCAAGAGATTTACACTCCTCATGCACCTGACTAGCACCAGTCGCCGAGGGACTCTTGTCAACTGGATCGACGATCTCTACTCCTATCATCAACCCCTTCCCTCTCACCTCTCCCACTGTCGGAAAACTTCCCAATTCCCTCTTCAGAGCTGGCATCATAAAGTCACCGATCCTCTTGGCGTTGCCTTGTAGATCTTGCTGAAGCAGATAGTCAAGGTTTGCAATGCCGGCTGCAGTTGCCAGCGGAGTACCTCCGAAAGTCGAAATCGAAGCCCCAGGAAGGGAGTCAATGATATCTGATCTAGCGACCACGCCAGCCAAAGCCAGCCCATTTCCAACTCCTTTGGCAAATGTAAGTATCTCAGGAACCATCCCATGCCACTGGTATCCCCAGAAGTGCTCTCCCGTCCTGCCCCAGCCGGTTTGAACCTCATCGGAGATAAAGAGGATGCCATACTCATTCAGTACCTGCTTAATGGCTCCAAAATAGCCGTCGGGCGGGAGATTGAAGCCCCCAACTCCTTGGATTGGCTCGGCAATCAGAGCCGCGATCCTGCCGCCAGTCCCGTTTGAGATAAGATCCCGAAGGTCGGCCACTCCCCTGTCGATATATTCCCGATCTGAAAGGCCGGCGAGAGGGCCACGCAATCGGGAGCCTCCCAGAATGTAGCCCACATTCAGCGGATAAAAGCTCGATGGGGAGTATCCAGGATTGCCACTAACCGACATGGAGAGCAGCGAACGGCCGTGATAGCTGCCGCGTACCGCAAGAACGTTGTTCGACGACCGGAAGCAACTCGCCAGCAAAAGCGCCGTGTCGTTTGCCTCCGTGCCGGATGTCGTAAAGAAAACCTTCGCGTCCTCTATTCCAGAAAGTCCCGCGATCCGCTCAGCCAACTCGATCATCGGGGTGATCAGATATAGAGTCGAGGAGTGAATCATCTTTGATGCTTGATCCCTAATGGCATCGACCACTTCTGGCACAGAGTAGCCCGTCATCGTGGTAAGTATTCCCCCGAAAAAGTCGAGATACCGCCTGCCTTGGGCGTCGATGACATAACGGCCCTCTCCAGATACCAGCTCTATCGGATCCGAGTAATACAGCGTTAGCCACTTGGGCAATACCTTCCTGTGCCTAGTCAGCACCTGCTCTTGGTCCATCCGTCTCTCCTCAAGTGATAGTGGAACTCGCGCCCGGCACATCCGTGCAACCACAATATTCGCAGCTCGCCTAGCGTAAAGAAAGGAATACAACGTCAGGCTTCACGATCCATCACTGTACCACTTTGACCGGCAGCGGCAACACCTACTGATTTGCGCCTCGCAGTCACTCGGAAAACAGTGTCACTGTGGCGGTCGGAGGCTCCAGACCAAGATGGTGCCAAGCCAACGGTCCAGGGACTCTTCCACGAGGAGTGCGCACCAGTAGACCGCACTGCATGAGGAAAGGCTCGTAGACATCTTCAATTGTCTCAGGCTGCTCCCCGACAGTAACCGCAAGTGTCGAAAGGCCTACAGGCCGTCCCACGAATGTCCGGCACAATGTATCCAAAATTGCTCTGTCAACCTTGTCCAGACCCAGTTCGTCGACCCCAAAGACCTCCAGGCCCTCGCGCGCGGTTGTCTGAGTTATATTCCCATCCGCCTTGACTTCCACATAGTCCCGGACCCGCCGCAAAAGACGGTTAGCCAAACGCGGAGTCCCTCGCGAACGCGAAGCTATCTCCCTGGCACCCTCTTTGTCTGTCCTGACTCCAAGTATCCGGCCCGACCTCTCCACAATCTCTTGCAACTCGTCAACCTTGTAGTAGTCAAGCCTTGCTACGAAACCAAAGCGGTCCCGGAGCGGGCCGGTTATCATCCCCGTCCTCGTTGTCGCACCCACCAGAGTGAACTCTGGGAGATCAAGCCTTATCGACCTGGCTGTAGGGCCCTCCCCGATGACTATGTCCAGCTTGTAGTCCTCCATTGCGGGGTAGAGAATCTCAGCCACTGCCGTGGAAAGCCGATGTATCTCGTCTATGAATAGAACATCCCCACTATGGAGCGATGTCAATATCGCCGCGAGATCACCTCCCCTTAGAAGCGCGGGTCCGGAGGTGACGCGGAATGCCGTTCCCATCTCATGGGCGACTATGGAGGCCAGAGACGTCTTGCCAAGCCCAGGAGGGCCTGCAAAGAGAAAGTGGTCTGCGGCCTGGCCACGCCTCTTGGCAGCTTCGAGCACAATATAGAGATGGCTCTTCAGATCCTCCTGGCCCACGAACTCGGCCAACGACATCGGACGGAGCGAATTGTCCACACTGGCTTCGCGGTCCTGCAATTCCGGACTCACGCTGCGCCCCAGCCCATCGACAGACGGCGGCTCCGCAATATTTGCACTGGAGAACACTTCTTTTCTCGGACTCACGCCGACAGCTCCTTCAAGCAGTATTTCACCATCTCTTCCAAAGTGAACTCGGCGGGAACCTTCTCCACCACCCCGCGAATCTGTTCCTGAGAGTAGCCGAGCGAAACAAGCGCCAATCGAAGATCAGCAACAACACTACCAGCCTCCCCCGCTGACGAGCCAGTGATACCTCCGTCGAAACCAAGCTGAACAAGCCTGCCCTGCATCTCCACGATCAGACGCAGGGCTGTCTTTGGCCCAACACCCGGTACCCTCTTCAGAAGCGCGGAGTCGTTAGAAGAAATGGCCTGCACCAGCTCAGACCTTGACATGGAGGAAAGTATGCTCAGTGCCAAAGACGGTCCGACTCCCTGTGCCGTCCGAAGCGCCTCAAACCAGTTCTTGTCGTGAGCATTCTCAAAACCGTAGAGGGTTATAGCATCCTCTCTAACCGAGGTGGACACCGTCAACTTCAGCTCCGCACCGACACTGGTCCTTGACAGAAGGTCCGTTGGACAGTGGACTAGATAGCCCACACCCGCGACATCCACAATCAATGAATTCGGAGGGGAAATCTGATCCACAACACCCCTCAGAGAACCGATCACCTGGTCTCCAATCTTCCAGCAGCCTTCAGAACGCGTCCAAAAGAGTCGTTCGCCAAATGACAATATGCCAACCCCAGCGCGTCGGCGACATCAGGGGGACGGGGAATTTCGTCAAGCTTCGCCAGAATCTGGATCATTCTCTGCACCTGCAACTTGTCCGCAGATCCATGACCCGCGACGGCCAGCTTTACCTCGCTCGCAGAGTACTCCACTATCTTGCACCCTGCCTCGAACGCCGCCAGGAGAATCACACCCGACGCTTGCCCAACTGCCATCGCCGTCTTGGCGTTTTTTCGAAACAGTATCCTCTCAATTGCAACCACATCAGGACTGAGTTCATCAAGAATCTCACGAACATCGTGCAAGAGAATTGAAAGCCTTTCGGCTACAGGAAGCTCTTTGGGGGTTGTGATAAGGCCGGCAGACACCACTTCTACCGATCTACCATTCTGTCTAACCCCGCCATAACCACAGCGGGAAAGGCCTGGATCAATCCCTAATACGAACACTTGTTCGATATTATCCTACTTTGCAGAGCCAGGCTGGCAGTTTCCCGGAAAAATCATTCAGCCTCTGTGATCGCCTTCAACAACACCGAAGAGGGTGAAAACGTCAAACCTGCGGTGGTACGGTGCGCATAGGTGATTGTCCCAGACCTATTGATCACAAACACGGACCGCCGATAAAAGCCAAGTGGCCCAAGCACTCCATACGCTTCCCCAACCGACTTATCCTCGTCGGAGAGCAACGGAAATCCGATCGACTGCTCTGCGGCAAATCGGAAATGAGAGGCCACACCCTGGGGCGAAATTCCGAGCACCACCGAACCGAGATTTTCGAAACTCTTCTTGTCTACCGTGTACGAGCGCAGTTGAGTTGTGCAAACCGGTGAATTATCCGCCGGATAGAAGGCCAGCACCACGACATGTCCCAAATAATCAGTCAGGGAATACAGTCCTTCGGGCACGCCAGCCAGGGTAAATTCGGGAGCCACGTCGCCTTTACCTACCATTGAAGTCACCGGCTAAACGCTCACAGCTTCAAGGATATTGTCGGGTATGTCAAAATTGGAATAGACATTTTGCACATCGTCGTTGTCTTCAAGCGCATCCATGAGTTTGAGCACCTTTCGCGCCTCAGCTTCGTCGGAAATCTCGATTGTTGAACTTGCCAACATCACAAGATCGGCTCCAGAACCGGCAAAGCCAGCCTCATCCAGCCCGGTTCTCACTGCCGTAAGGTCTCCCGGTGCGCATACTACCTGCCACTGATCTCCAAGATCCTGAACGTCCTCGGCCCCGGCCTCAATAGCAGCAAGTGTAAGCGAGTCCTCATCTGCCGACCGGTCCACACTTATCACGCCCTTCCGCTCAAACTGCCATGAAACTGCACCCGGCTCGGCCATGGATCCGCCGCTCTTTGAAAATGTGCTCCTGACATCGGCACCCGTGCGGTTCCTGTTGTCAGTCAAACATTCCACGATTACCGCGATGCCTCCAGGTCCATAACCCTCGTAGCTGATCGCCTCGTACCTTACACCTTCTAGTTCTCCGGTCCCCCGTTTGATCGCTCTTTCAATTGTGTCCAGAGGAACCGACGACTCCCGAGCCTTTGCGAACATTGTGCGCAGTGTGGCATTAGAGTTCACATCCCCTCCGCCCTCGCGCGCCGCCACCTCGACCTGCCTGATCAGCTTTGCAAAAAGTTTTCCGCGAGCCTTGTCTTGGGCCCCTTTCTTGTGCTTTATTGTTGCCCATTTAGAGTGACCAGACATCTGGATAATCTCCCTCTACGTTTCTATATAAGCCCTAGAAAAATCTTGTGAAGCCTATCCTCACCTACAAGTTCCGGATGAAATGATGAGACGATAACCTTCTCCTGCCTACAGATTACAGGTACCACCCTATTGGAGGAATCAGCAAAGCGATAGTTCACCTCCGCAAGGACTTCCACACTGTCCGCCACCTTCTCGACCACAGGAGCCCTGATGAACACCGCCCTCATGGGTCCGCCCTGCACGCCGGAGACCGCAAGATCGGTCTCGAAGGACGCGACCTGACGGCCAAAGCCGTTTCGCCGCACCACAATGTCGATGGCATCAAGAGTCACTTGATCTGGGCGTCCATCCATAAGCGAGCTTGCAAGCAGTATCATCCCGGCACAGGTTCCAAAAGCAGGCAATCCATCATGAACAAGCGCCTTCAGCGGTTCGTAGATTCCCGAAGACTGCATCAACAAAGACATCGTCGTCGATTCACCACCTGGGACTATGATGCCATCTACGTCGAGATCGTCCCGAGTCTTCACCAGAACCGATTCGACCGACAGACCATCCAGGACTGCGACGTGGTTCAAGAAATCACCCTGTAGGGCAAGAATACCTATTCTCATGACATACTCTACAAAACCGTTCCGAACCGACTACCAGCCGCGCTCCGCCAGCCTTACGTCTACCTCGTCCATTTCTATACCGACCATAGCGGGCCCAAGATTCCTCGACACGTTCAGCAACACTGCCGGATCCTGATAATGGGTGGTGGCCTCAACGATTGCACGAGCCCTCTTGGAGGGATCGCTGCTCTTAAAAATGCCTGATCCAACGAAAACCGCTTCAGCCCCCAGCTGCATCACCAGGGAGGCATCAGCTGGCGTGGCTAGTCCACCGGCGCAAAACAGCGGAACCGGTAGCCTGCCGCTTTCCGCCACCTCTTGCACCAGGCCGATAGGTGCCTGAAGATTCTTGGCCCAACCGTATAGTTCCGCAGAGTCGGCCTGAGTAAGTCTTCTGATGTCGCCTGTGATCGAACGCAGATGCCTGACCGCCTCCACTACGTTACCCGTGCCAGCCTCGCCCTTGGAACGGATCATCGCAGCACCTTCTGAAATTCTCCTCAAGGCTTCCCCAAGGTTCGTCGCTCCGCAGACGAACGGAACCGCGAACTTCCACTTATCGATATGATGCGCCTCATCGGCAGGAGTCAGCACCTCAGACTCGTCAATGTAATCGACCTGAAGCTCTTGAAGAATCTGCGCTTCGGCAAAGTGTCCAATACGCGCCTTCGCCATGACCGGAATAGTAACAGTCTCTTGAATCGCCTCGATGAGATGAGGATCGGTCATTCTTGCGACTCCGCCCTCACGGCGAATATCCGCTGGCACTCTCTCCAGCGCCATGACCGCCACGGCTCCGGCATCCTCAGCTATCTTCGCCTGCTCCGCATTGACCACATCCATGATCACTCCACCACGTAACATCTCGGCGAGCCCACGCTTGACCAACGCTCCACCGGTCACAATTGCTGTTGATTCAGTGTTGTCCACAATGTCCTCCAGACGTTGAAGTCTAATTCGCCAACTCTTCGTGCAGCGCACAACGAGACCTATGACGCGGCGGTGTGAGTGCCGATCGGAGCAATCTCAACCCAGGTCCTCCCCGGAGCAAGCTTCACTGGCTGACCTGCTGAATCTGTGAAGGTGGTGACAGCATGCTCCGATGCTTTCGACCAAGTTCCCGTGGCCTCCTGGCCCCCTGAAAGGAAGATTGCATTCCCAGTACCAACCGAGTGGGCCTGCGGAACTGGATTACCTGCCGGATCTATGAAGCCTGTGTTGGTGTAATTGACGAATTCGATGATCACGTTTGTCGCATTCTCGTCGACTCCCTGGGGGTTCCTCTGAGGCACCCCGTTCGTGGTCCTGGTCCAAAAACCATTGGCCGCGTCCCAGATCCACAGGGCGTTAGCATTCCCAGAAATGTCCACATTGAATGTGCTTATCGGCTGGGCCCCGGCAGCACTAAATGCGGTGCCAGTCTTCCTGAACTCAAAAAGCTTCGGCGGTAGATGTGCTGTCAACCCGGCATGTCTGGCATCGGTGTAAAGAGTTGTGGTTGAGGTATATAGATTATGTGGCGCAGGCCGCGAAGTGCGGTAGTAAGCACCACCTAGGACATATGCACCCACATCTGTGATTCCGGAGTTACGAATGTCGGAAACAAACGCAGGAATGCCGCCTGAGTAAGCGAAAAACCCCGCCAACGGCGACGCGATGTCGGCGTCCGAGGCCCTGACTGACCTTATCGGACCTAGAACCGAAGCGTCATGAGACTGTAGCACCGCCATGTATCGGGTGTAACCACCCTCGACCATCTCCTCGTATATGACATCCGCATGCAGAAGACCCGACTGCGGCCACGCCTGAGGCGCGTTGTCAATCTTTGCCAAGATTGCAGGTCTTTTGGCATCGGCCAAATTAGTATAAGGCAACCCGGTCAGAGGGGAAATGTTCTTGTCCGGGACCTTTGTCGTCGTAGTGAGAGGTAGCACCGTCGTGCTGGTGGTGGTCGTGGCTGAAGGGGCCGAGGTGCCGAAGCCACACGAAGCTCCTACTACACCGACCAATGCCAACGCCAGATACCTGCGATTCCTCATTATTCAATACTCCTAAGTTGCCATTTTGTATTATTTTTAGTACGAATTGAGTTCTTTGATCCTGGCTGACATGTCGGCATGCTCTAATTCAGGATGCGCCCAGTACGGCGCCAGAACGCGTCTTCTCAGATTTGAACTCGACCCACGAGCATCAGGATCATTTGCCATCTTCTCCAAGGCGGAGATCATCGCAGGCGGGTATCTGGTGAAGTAGACTCCCCCAAGATCTCCCGCAACCGCACGTGCTGCGACAGTGGCAGTTTGTCTCCTTGGAACGAAGAAAGCCGATATAGGGGCAACAAGCTTCTGGAGCGCTCTCAACCGGGCTTCAAAGAAGATCTGACCAGACTTGGCTCTGACCAGCTCTCTTGCAATCATTGACTCGAACTCCAGCCTTGTGAACTCCTCCAGTGCGCCCGATGTCACCACCAGCACCGTTCTGGTATTACCAACGGAAAAAGCGGCCACATTGATCTGAGGCTCCTTCAGCTCCAGTACCCTTGGCATATCGATTCCCATCGTCAGGCAAAGGCCCTCGGTGAGATTCATCAGGCTAGGCGCCTTGTCGAGGCTTATTCTCTGAAGGTCAAGACCTTTGCAGCCGTTAAAGCTTGCACGAAATCCAACACCAAGAGCTGTTATTGCGGGAATGCCATATCCCACGATTATCGCCCAATAAAACTCATCTGAAATGTCAAGTGTGGCCAGCGCCCGGGAGATTACAGCCGCAAGAATCGATCCAGTCACCAGAATAAAGGCCAGATAGTAGAAGACGATTACAACTATGGCCCTCCGTGTGTCAAACCGCTCGACATCTCCCCAGATCTGATTTTGGATAGACGACCTAGGCATGGATTCAGATTCTATGTGAATTTCACGTCACCAGGTTAGAAAAGCTGTCTAAATATAGCTTTGCGAGATTTTCGATTGAAAACTCCAAGGCCCGCTTACGTCCATTCTCCCTTAGCGAATTGACAAATTCGTCAGTGGATAGAGCGCGAACTATTGCATTGCGGAGAAGTGCCACGTCGTTGGGCGGCACCAAAATTGCCTCAATATTATCCCTTGCCACCCCGCGGTATCCGGCAATGTCAGTCGCGACTACCACCGAACCTGCAGCCAGACCTTCAAGCAGCACAACACCGAAAGACTCGCCATAGAGCGACGGGGCGCACAGGACGTCTGCCGCCTTCATCCTTGCCATCGCCTCCGCGTCAGAAATCCTGCCCAGCCAGACGATACGGGGGTCGGTGCTGGTTAGCGATCTGAGATAAGGAGTCTGCGGTCCATCACCCGCTATCCAGCATGTCAGATCCTGGTCTTTAATGCCCATAAACGCCTCAATCAGCGCCTCCAGGCCCTTTCGGTGTTCGTGTCTTCCAATAAACAGCACGGTGGGATTCTCTTTGGGCCACACTGGCGAAATATCGAAAGCCTGCAGATCGACGCCATTTCCGACCACCTGGTACTGCCCGCCAAAAACACTCCTAGCTGTGAGCATGGCGTCGACTGAGACGGCGAAGCGTAGCTCAAGACGGTTCCCAAACCCCGACAACGCCCATCCCAGAACCTTGTAAGGAATGGTGACGCCGTGCCGGTGGAATGTACCCGCCACCGGGACCTTAGCCGCCGCCAGCCCAACCAGCGAGGGTCCGGGTGCGAATGGTTCGTGAATGTGGATCAACTCATAACCGCCGTCACGCACCATTGACGCCGTCCGAGCTAACGCACGCGGAGATATACCGACGGGGGCCCGCGAGCCGTTGGCCGGAATCCTTATGGACGATCCAATATTACGCACCGACTCCGTGGAAGGAAGTGCATCCGATGGCGCAATGATGTCTACCTCGTGTCCCAAACGACGCATTGCCCTCGTCAAGGCAATTACTTGACCTTGAACCCCCCCAGGGACCGAAAGGCTATAAGGGCACAGCTCCGCAATTCTCACTTGTCAACCCGCTCCATCCGACATACCCCAAAAACCTGCATTAAATGGTAGAACCTAAATCGGTATTTTCCATCTGAGATGGCCAGTTAGGCTGGAAAAGGTGCCACTGTGTAGGAGCGGCCCGAATCAAACTTTCATATCGTGACACCAAAAGACCGGTTAGTTCAGCAACGTCATCCCTGAGCCGTCCGGTTCTCGTGAATCGAATTGGCTCCATTGCGACTGCGTAATGGCCCCCACCCGGCAGCATGTAGACGGCTGCAGGAATTATTGGCGCTCCGGTACGAAGTGAAAGAAGAGCGACCCCCTGTGGAACCGAAGCAGCCTCTCCGAAAAACGGCACCGTCACTCCCGAACTGATGATATCCCTGTCAGCGACAAGGGCCACCACTTCATTCCTAACAAGAGTCTTGGCCAGTTCACCAAAAGCCGATGCCGAAGCGGGTATCACCTTGACGCCAAAGCTTATCCTGTGACCGGAAAACCAGTCGAAGAGCTCCCTCGGTTCGAGTTGCTCCATTACCGCCGTAATGGGGTGACCACCCGATGCCAACCATGCTGCGCCAAAGTCCCAGTTACCAAGGTGAGGAGTTGTAATTATCACCCCTTTACCTTGACCCAACGCCGTAAAAACGTTCTCGAAGCCATTGAAGCTCATCCTGGAACTCAGCTCCCTGCGCGAAAGCCGCGCCAATCCTAAAGCTTCAACCCAGTACCTTGAGTAGGAGAAATATCCCCTTAGCGCCAGCATGTTGGATTCCCACCACCCCATTTTTCGGCCAGTCGGCCTAGCAAGGTTGTCCCTCACAATCTGCCGCTTATTGGGTGAAAAAAGAAATACTGCCAACCCAGAGACATATGCCGGAATCGTGGCACAAGAAGGCGGAATCATTCCAAGTAGACGCGATACCCCCTTGTAACCGATCACAACCAGATGTTCGTGGCTGAGGCGCCTATCTGAATCAAGGTTAAATTTTCTGCCGAACCTCCTTGACCCTACTATCGTGGCCTCAGACCCTGTCACTTGGTTGGGTTTACCTGGCCTCGCCACCATCACCTCAACGTGGCCAGCGGACCCGACACCTGTGCATCGGGGTTTGTGGATGAGTCAACTTTGTCAGGCCCATGTGCTGCGATGCGACACGGTTCTAGACGATACTTGGGTTTGGGTCCTTTCGATCTTTCTTGCGATAATTTGTTGGCTAGCGTTTGACAGCCCGGAGAACGGCTCTGACACAGATATCTGGGTCCTTGGCCATGGAAACGATACAGTCGTTGGATGTTGGTACCTCCCAAGGGGTCTATGCATACGTTGAAGCCGCAGGTCCTGCGCCGATTGCTGCACCCAGCCGGGAAGCCGGGTGCGAGTTTAGCTGGACAGGAGTTGGTGGAGCGAGAGCCGTCGAGGTTGCAGAGAAGCTTTCCCTGTGAGATGGGCCGCCCGTGGTCGTTGGCAAATGACAGGAGGCGGCAGCTCTTCGGGTGCCAAGGTGAGTGTGACG
>DAHXKX010000120.1 GCA_027366165.1 Actinomycetota bacterium | reverse complement strand
AGGCGCAATGCCAGCTGCGCCGTGGGCTAGCGGCGCAGCTCCGAGGGGGTATTCGGTGGCATTGCAAGGGGCGAGCGCAAACTTGACGGGCCAGCCGTTTCAGCTACCTCGTCAGCGCTCTTTGGGAGAGACTTCCAGGCTGGCGCGACGTCCCGGCCACATGCTTCGAGTTGGGCGGAGTAATGTCTCCGACCGAATTTGCTCCCTGCAGTTTCGAAACTTTGCGCGTTTAAAGCCATGTATATATTTCTAAACCACGCATGTTACAGGCAAATAAAGCGCAGGTGAACAAACGATGAAATAACGGAAAATCTTTCCTACCCGTGCCTGACTGCCTTGACAGACACCGTCACCCAGGTCGGCCGAGGGCTGCGAAACGCATCAATACAGTGAGCCGGTTATCTCCTTGATCTTTTTCAAGTCATCAGCGCTCAAATTGAGTTCCAGAGCCTTGACGTTGGCCTCCACCTGTTCCGGACGCGTCGCTCCGGCAATAACCGAGGAGACTGCCGGCTTTGAAGCCAGTGCCGAAATCGCAACGTCCAAAAGAGTTCCGCCAAGCGACTTGGCCATGTCGGAAAGCGTCTCGATCACGTACCAGTTCGCGCTCTCAAGATCTTCACGCCTTCCGGCAAGTCTTGTGCCCTGGGGTGGCTCCTCGCCTCTGCGGAACTTTCCGGTCAATAGTCCTCCTGCCAAAGGGAAGTAGGGAAGCATACCCACTCCGAAATTGACACATGCTGGAATGACCTCCGTCTCAACCTGATGCTCAATCAAGGAGTAGTGGTTCTGGGCCGAGATGAATCGCTCGGAGTGAGCCATGCGCGAGATCATCTCCGCCTCGGCAATCTGCCAACCGGCAAAATTGGAGCTGCCAATGTATCTCACCTTTCCCTCTTTCACCAGTTCATCCATGGCATCCATAGTCTCTTCGATGGGGGTGAGGGGATCGGGCTGATGGAACTGATAGAGGTCCAGATAGTCGGTTTGAAGTCTCAAAAGAGAGGCCTCAATCGCGTGACGGATGTACTTTCTCGAACCCCTCGCCTGGTACGGGTCTCCCATGTCCATGCCGAACTTGGTAGCCAGGATTACCTGATCCCGCTGGTGCTTCAGGACCTTGCCCAAAATGGTCTCCGAACCCCCGCGTCCACCGTAGATGTCGGCAGTGTCAAACAGGGTGATCCCGTTGTCCAGCGCCGCGTTGATGACCGCCTTGCTCTGGTCAAAGTCGCATCGGACACCAAAGTTGTTGCACCCGAGGCCAGCCACCGAGACCGTCAAGCCACTCTTGCCAAGCTGTCTGAATTCCATTCTTTGCCATCCATCCAATCGTGATCCGACACGGCGAACCTAATATCTAATTCAAATCCATCGAAGTGGCAGCCAGGTACTTCTCGATTTCAGCCTGGGCCATCCTCTCCAGCTGGAGAATGGGAACGCCGTGCGTCTCGGCCAGGCTCACCAAATCGCTGAATTCGACCTTCGCTCTCACCGGTCCCGACTTCACCGCAAGCTTCTCGCCGAAAAGAGTTATCTCGAAGAACTCCCGGTCCAACACGTAACGCTCTTTCGGCTGCGATCTTATCCCAAGCGTTCCGGTCAAGGCGAAGATTTCCGTGGATATCCTTGCCACGTCACCGGGATTGACGACGGCGGTCAGAACAAACCCCGGGCGATCCTTTTTGGCAAGCGCAGATACCACGAACACGTCGATCGCACCCTTGGACATCAGGGCTGAGATCAGATATCCGCCAAGTTCCCCAGTAATGTCATCGAGGTTGGTCTGAAGTTCGACTACCTTCTCGAAGTGGCCCGGCAGACGGGGCGGCTGCGGACTCGAAGGGTTGACGGTTCCGAGCACTATCTGCAAAACATTGGGGTGGTCGATCGGATCTTTGCGTCCTGCGCCATTTCCAATGGCCTCGATGGTCATCTGAGGCATCTGATCACACCCAACTGAAACAGTTGCGATTATTGCCGCTCCGGTCGGGGTGGTGGCTTCGAATTCGGGTACTCCCCCCAAAGCCTCCCTGCCTATCAGAAGCTCCAGAACAGCCGGAGCGGGTACGGCCAGCCTTCCGTGAGCGCCGGAAGTCACCCCCCTTCCAAGCACAGGTGGAGACGCAAAAAAGAGGTCAATTCCGATCAGCTCCTTGGCGACGGCGAATCCGCAGACATCCAGGATGGTGTCGAGCGAGCCCACCTCATGCAGCTCGACCTCTTCCACCGGAACGCCATGGACCCTGGCCTCCGCCTTGGCCAGATTCTGAAAGATCTCTTTGGACAGCTCCTTCTGACTCTCGGCGAGTCCGGAGGCTTCGATGATCGAATCAATGTCGGAAAGTCTTCGGTGAACCACAGGTTCAGCCAACTCCACCTCGGCATAAAGAGCCCTTATTCCACCCCTTGTGACCGATCGGAATCCAAGGCGAAAGCCATTCAGAGCTTCAATGGTGCCAAGAGTCTTCAGAAGCTCCGTTTGATCCGCGCCCAGGTCGACCATGGCGGACAGACACATGTCCCCACTGATTCCAGACGTAGGATTAATCCAGGCGACTCGTGCCATAGTCCAAAATCCGAATCGCGCTTGCCGCAGCACCAAAGCCGTTGTCAATTCCGACCACCGTAAGGCCCGGAGCACAGCTCGCCAGCATCGACAAAAGCGCCGTTACGCCCTGAAGAGAGGCCCCGTACCCGGTGCTGGTTGGAACGGCTATGACCGGCGCCCTTACCAGACCACCTACCACCGATGCTATCGCCCCCTCCATACCTGCCACCACTACAACTATGTCGGCGCTACGCACCCGTTCAATCTGCTCCAACAATCGGTGTATTCCGGCGACTCCGCAATCGGAAATCAAGTCGGAATTGACTCCAAAGGCGTATAGAACCGCGGTCACCTCTGTCGCAACCGCCAAATCCGCGGTGCCGCCTGTGATGACACAGACACTGACCCCGCTCCTTGGTGGAGCCGGGTTCCAAACCGCACTGAAGTGCCCTGAGTCGGAGAGACTGAGGCCGTGGTAAAAGGTGACGGGTTCTCCGGCAATCGCCCGTGCCGCCTCCAGCTGGGAAGGCGTGGCCCGGCTTAGAAGCACCGTCGAATCCGCCTCCTGGTCGAGCAGAGCCTCCACGATATGGGCCACTTGATCCGGGGTCTTACCAGGCCCGTATATCACTTCAGGAAATCCCTGGCGCAGCGACCTGTGAGTGTCCAACCGGGCATAGCCCAGATCCAGCAGAAAACCGGACTCCAGACGCTTTACAAGCTCTTCCTGAGTGATTTCACCCGACTCGAATTTTTTGATAAGAATTTCAAGACTTGAATGATCCACCGCGCTCACCTGTTTGTTAATTAGATAAAGGCTACCTGCAATTGGCAGACTCGACATCGTAAACTGAATCGCATCCATCACCAGTCTGCGTAAGCTTTATTACCAAGTGGGCACCGACGACAACTGGATCGAGTTGATGAAAGATTTTTCAAGTTCCACAATCGCATATCTTGGGCCAAGGGGCACCTTCACCGAGGAAGCCCTGAGGTCGCAACCCGACCTGGCCAGGGCTCAGCTGATCCCATATCCAAACTTCTCCGCAGTCATGGAGGCAGTGGACCAGAGGAAGGTCGACTACGCGTTTGTGGCGATTGAGAACTCGATAGAAGGGACCGTGTCGGCTACTATCGATCCCCTCGTCTTTGACTACGAGCTGTTCGTGCTGCGTGAGGTGGTCCTCGACATCCATCTGGATTTGATGGCAAAACCGGGGACGCAGATGGAACAGATCAAGAAGGTTCTCTCCTACTCCCACGCCCTTGCGCAGTGCAGAGCCTTCATGTCGGACAACCTCCCCAACGCTGAGGCCACCACCACCAACTCCACCTCGGATGCGGCAAAGACGGTTGCCGACAGTTCTGATCCGACTCTTGCCGCCCTTGCGCCTTCAGTCTCGGCGGATCTGTACAACCTCGAGATCTTAAAGGAGCACGTCGAAGATCACCCAGGGAATCAGACCAGGTTTTTCTTGCTCAACAAAGACCACATTGCTCCCAGGACAGGCCACGACAAGACCACCGTAGTTTGCTTCCAGATCTCCGACCGCCCAGGATCATTGATCTCCATCCTGGCTCAGTTCTCTGCCAGAAATATCAACCTGACAAAGTTGGAGTCGCGTCCGTCAAAAGCTGCTCTCGGTCAATACTGCTTCGTGATCGATCTCGAGGGTCACATCGAAGATCCGATCGTCGCCGACACCTTGGCTGAACTCCACAGGAGCCTGCCAGAAATCAAGCTCATCGGCTCCTATCCGGTCGCGGCCACACACAATCCGGAGAAAGCCGGCGATCTCAGGGAAAGATCGATCAAAGCTGAAACCTGGCTCGGTGATCTCTTGTCGAGGATCGATCGACTAGTCTGACTGCCGGAGGGATGCGAGAGCGGACGAATCGAACGGTCTTGAAAACCGTCGTGTCGCAAGGCACCGTGGGTTCGAATCCCACTCCCTCCGCGCAAAGGTTGGTTACCAAACTAACCTGGTCACAACCACAAAAGTCACACCCTGGAAGTCAATTATTGCACGGGGGTTTGACTAATTCTTCGGTGAAAACAACCACATGAGCCTCCTTGGCGGTTGCGTCCCAGCGCCGATCCTGAACCAGTTCTCTGGCATTACCGCTGGGAACCGTGTCTGCAACCTCGGCTCGAGAAGCAGACCTCCGCCACCGGTGCCGAACTTTTCGAGATGACTTATGCCATTCAAGCTCCCACTAATCCGGCTGAAGCCCTAAAGCAGCGCAACCGGCTTATGGAAGTACCCTCCCCAAATCTCGAAAGCCAAGACCACATCGGGTCCATTCACCTCAACCGGCAGGGGTATCCAGCACCCGGAAATTCTCCATCGACAACCTACTGAGACAGTGCTAACTTCAGGATTGAATCAATGAACCAGCCGGTTCCAAAATCATTGGACTCCAAGGAATTGATCTGATTCAGGAGGTCATGTCCGTGACAACATTAACCCCAGAAATAATGTCATCCCACCTGGTTGTAGACCGCTATACCGATATCGTCGGACCAAGCAACGAGATGCTGGGACCCGTAGCAAATGGCGGCACCATCGAATTCATCACTGTCCCCGGCTGCTGGGGTGCAATGATAACCCCTTCCCTCAGGAGCGGCCATGAGGTGAGCCTTCCTGTGCGGATCCAAGGAGCCAAGGTTGGCGATGCGGTGGCCCTGCACATCGAGAAGATCGAGCAGCTCTCCGCCGCCACTTCTTCCGGAACCAGCGCCGCATGGGATGGGCGTTACATCTCCGATCCCTTCGTGGCTGGAATTTGCCCCACGTGCCGTGACGCTGGCCGGCATTTCCTCTACCCCGATACCTATCTCGACGGAATCGGCGAACCAGCGGTTCGCTGCAAGGCATGCCACAGCGAAGTGATACCCTTTCACATGGTCGAGGGTTACACCATGGCATTTGACGACCAAAGAAGCGTAGGCGTTACCGTCACCAAGGACCGCGCCAATGAGATAGCCCGCGATGGCAGACGATGGATGGGAATACACGAACACGCTCACCAGCACCCAGTAGTGGCCCTGGCAAAGGCTGACTTGGTCGGGACCATGACAAGATGCAGGCTGTCAGCTGGAAATCTCGGGTCGATCCCGTCGATCGACATGCCCAGTTCTCACAACTGCGGTGATTTCGGCTCATTCCTGATCGGCGCTGAACACGAGTTCGCCCTCACAGAAGAACAGCTCGAACAGCGGACAGATGTGCACATGGATATCGACTCGGTGCGAGAGGGAAGCATTCTCATCGTCCCATCAAAAGTGGACGGAGCTGGCATCTATGCCGGTGACGTGCACGCAATGATCGGAGATGGGGAGCTGGCGGTTCACTCCACCGACGTTGCAGCCCGTGTTGTCGTCCGCGTCGAAGTTATAAAGGGACTCAAACTTGATGGCCCGATCCTTCTTCCCCCGGCGGAGGATCTGCCGTTCCTACTCCGCCCATTCACCTCAGATGAGGTGAAAACTGCCAAGACTCTGGCCGAACAGAACTACACCGTACTGGAGGGTCCGGTGCTTCCCATGCAGATCCTTGGTTCTGGCGCGTTCATAAACGCGGCGGCGGACAACGCCGTTCACAGGGCGGCTCAGCTGTTCGAGATGAGCGTTGACGAAGTCCGCAACCGCGGAACAATTTCAGGGGCGCTCGAGATTGGAAGACTTCCCGGGTTTGTACAGCTGAACCTAATGACTCCCAAGGCCAAGATAGACAAACTGGGAATCTTGCACCTAGTCGAAGCACAGTACGGGCAGCCTGCAGGTTGGCAATGAAGAACCGGCCGGTGAAAGAAAGATGCCAAGCGTAAGGCTAAGACTTCGCGGCCAGCTAGCCGAGAGTAATGCCATTGGCGGCGAGGTGTTCGAGGTTCCAGAGGAAGTGACCCTCGAAACCTTTCTTTTAGAACACGGTCTTGGCGCCAGACACTTCGTCGTCATTCTCAACAATACGGTGGGTCCCAACAGGGCCACAGTTCTCAAAGACGGCGACCTTGTGGCGGTGTATCCCCAGATGGCCGGCGGGTAAGTGACACCTAAATGCCAGATCTCGGCAAACCCACACTTCGACGTCCAATCCGACGGAGATCCACCGACCGGCCGTGACACTAATCAGCTATCCATATCAGCCCAGCTGGCGCTAATGGCTTGGGATGGCTAAAAGGATTGGCCCAGAGATGAACTCGCCATTTGGACCCTGACATGCACTAACAATGGCTCTTAATTATATTACATTCTTGTAATGCCTCCAAAACGACCCGAGACCTCGTGGGCCCACTCCCCAAAGCACTCTGCGCACCGCAGGCGCCCGAGACACGGCAAGGGAATCACTGCCCTTGCGATCCTTGTCCTTCTCATTTTGGTCGTTGGAGTCACAGCTCTAAGGAGCGGCAGGAAGACGAGCGCGTCTTCACCGATTTCCGCCAGTGCAGCTTCGGGCGGATCAACCTCCCCCAACGCGGCCCCCCGAGGAACATCTGGAGTCAGGACGACTGCAACCAAGAGTCCGTATCTGACTCCCAAGGTCTGGATCGCGTCGCTCGAAGCCAAGGTCAAAGGTCAGCCAGGCCATCTTCAGCCCGGTTCCAATCCATCTGTTCTGCCTGGGCCGATAATGATAGCCGACCGCAACAACTCAAGGCTTCTCATGGTGGATCCAAAGGGGAGGATCATCTGGCAGTTCCCATCATCTGGCGACCTCTCACAGGGTCAGACCTTCATAGAGCCCGATGACGCGTTTTTCGGACCCACTGGCAACCACATCCTTGCCACCCAGGAGTCACAGTTCGTCATCACAGCCATATCCGCTCAGACTGGCCATATAACATATCGCTACGGTCATCCGGGCACAAGTGGTTCGGTGTCGGGTTATTTGAACAACCCCGACGACGCCATGCTTTTGCCCAACGGCAACCTCATCGCGGCTGATATAAAGAACTGCAGGCTCTTGTACCTTTCCCCATCGTCGCCTTCACCTGTGCACGTGTACGGAGAGACAACACCCTACTGCTATCATCAACCGCCGCTCCGATTTGGCAGCCCCAACGGGATGTTTCCAATGACTAATGGGGATTGGCTCGTCACTGAAATCAACGGCGACTGGGTGGACGAAATGACCCCAAGCGGCCAGATCAAGTTCTCCGCCCATCCGCCGGGAATCACCTACCCTTCTGACAGCAACGAAGTCTCTCCGGGAGTGTTTCTGACAGCGGCCTACACCAACCCTGGTGTGATAGAGGAGTTCAACCAGGCCGGCTCTTTGCTATGGAGATTCGCCCCCACCGGCGCTCAAGCGCTCAACCAGCCTTCCATTGCCATGCCACTCCCTAATGGCGACATCCTGGCCACAGACGATTGGAACCACCGGGTCATCGTCATCAACCCCAAGACCAACAAGATCGTGTGGCAGTATGGATACACCGGTGTGCCGGGAACAAAGCCCGGGTATCTTGACAAGCCCGACGGTGTCGATCTGGCGCCACCTTATTCCCTGCTGATGACCCACGCCTCAACGATTGGAATCCCGCCGTACATACCAACGAGTCCCGCGACTCCCACTACCGGGGGTTAGCCAGGTGCATGAGCTCTGTTACAGCAACAGCAGCCGGCACCTTGTCAAGAGTGCGCCGCCGACTTATCGCTGATGGTTTGGACAACTGCGGTGGCTTTTCCGTTGTGCTCGCCACCTACGATCCAGGCGACACCCCCTGAAACAGCCACTCCGGCGTTGGAGACGGCCAGAGGCAGAGTTGCCTTCTGGGTGAACCCTGATCCTGGCTGATATAACCACACCGCTGCATTGCTGACTTGATGCGAGCCAGTCCCCGTGTCGCCCCCGGCCAGATAAATATGGCCGTTCAGCACGAACGCCATTCCTCCCTCGAGGGGCTTGGGAAGCGAACCGACAACGGTGGTTACGCCGGTTGAAATATCTATCTTTTGAACACTTGACAACGGCTGGCCGGAGGCTGTTCCCCCGACGCCCATCCCTCCGAACACGTATACGGATCCGCCGACCGCAGCCAAGGCCGCATAGCGCACAGGGACCTTGAGTGTGGAGATGGTCTTGTAGTTGACTCCATCAACCGTAGAAAGGACCGAGGTATCGGCAGTAGAGCCGTCATACCCCCCAACAATCACCGTGTCTCCGTTGACCGACACCGCGCTAAGGTCGGACCTGGGTTGTGGCAGGTTGCCAATCACCTTTCCATTGCCGCCTTTCGACGGGGCCGCCTCGACACTGGCAACTGTGTTGACCGACCCGCCCCCCATCACCAGATAATTAGACCCTATGACAGCCCCAGCCGCATCGTGGACAGCAGCGGGCAATGCTCCCAATGCGGTCAAAGACCCATTTGCAGGATTGAGTTGGAAGATTCCACTGGCAGAGGTATCCGAAGCTGTAAGACCACCGAGAATCACCAACTCGTTGTTGGTGGTGGGAAGCAGTACCATTCGGCTGAGCGGATTCCTGAGCTGCCATGAAGGCGTTGACGCTGAGAGTGCCACCGGTTGCGTTGTAGTCGTCGTCGTGGCCGCCTTTGAAGCCGTCGCGCCGCCATTGTCAGCTGATGCGGAGCCGGAAGATGAGCCACAGGCAGATACTGTCAGCGAAAGAGCCGCCAATGAGAACACCGCCAATTGCCTTGGCTTGGGTGACCTGCCTTCCGTTAGAGAAGCCGGGATGGCCGCTGGAGGGGACCCCGGGTGAAGGCTCGCAATCCGGTTCAATGCAACAGAAGTGAAGCGGGTACGGTTCATTGCTCAACTCTAGGTTGGTTTGGCGTCCGCGTCATTCAAAGAGTCGGCTGAAATCCGCTCCACTTTTCAGCAAACCATTAGAATCCGCGCTTTTCCACCACTTCGACCTCTGAAGCTATAGCTCTCTTGGCTCGTGGTCCTCTCCGTAGACCATCACCCCGAAGAAGTCGCCCCGGTGCCTGGCTGCGTTGGCCTCAGCCTCGAGTCTTTTGAGTTGATTACCCAGCTTTGCCTTTCGATGTGCCAGCGAAACGCTGTAGCCGGCCTCTCTCCAGAAAGTCGCGAGTTCAAAGACCGTCTTGATGTCGTCACTCTCTTCGAACACTATGGTGATGTATCTCCGGGACCCCCCTTGGACAAGATCGTGATTCTCCAACAGGATAGAGAGAACCCTTTCAAACCCGAGGGAGAAGCCCACCGCAGGAGACTCTTTGCCATAGCGTTCGAGCATCTTGTCATATCTGCCCCCACCCGCTATCGACGAACTCCACCCGGGATACGACACCTCGAAGACGGTGCCTGTGTAGTAGCCCATGCCACGGACGATTGTGGGATCTAGAACGGCTGAGAAACTGGCTCCACCCAAGTCTTTCGAAAAAGAAGCTATCTTTTCAAGCTGAGAAAGAACTGCCTCATCGACACCGGTCTCTGAATAGAAGTCGAGCGGGTCTCGGCCGTCGGACAGCCCCTGAATCAGGCCGACCGCCTTGTCGATGGAATCAGCCGCAAAGGACTTGGCTGAAAGCTCCTTTGCCACGCCCTCGATACCAATCTTGTCCAGCTTGTCCAAAGTAATGAAAAAGTCACCCGACTGGCCTTCTATGAATCCGCAGTATCGGCTGAACGACTCCAGAGCCCTGCGGTCGTTTATCTTTATCTCGAACCCGCGCAGGGAAAGGGCCGTAAGAGCCTCAGCCGAGGCAGCTATCAGTTCAATCTCCCCGAGGTAGCTGGGCTCTCCCAGGATATCGATATCGCACTGAGTGAACTGGCGGAATCGGCCCTTCTGAGGCCGTTCGGCCCTGAAAACCGGCCCAATTTGAATTGCCTTGAAGGGCTGCGGAAGAAGTGCCTGGT
>DAHXKX010000102.1 GCA_027366165.1 Actinomycetota bacterium | reverse complement strand
GTCAGGACCAAATATCCACCTCCGCCAAACGGAACATGGCCGCCCTCCTCGTCCACAATGTCGGCGCCGATTCCAGGGAGCGGTATTGTTGCGGAACCCGGCTTGGTGGTTGTGACACCTGGCAAAGGTGAGATCATGATGTGACCCGTCTCGGTCTGCCACCAGGTGTCTACAATTGGCGTCCTGCCCCCGCCTATGTACTTGTTGTACCAGATCCAGGCCTCAGGGTTGATCGGCTCGCCGACTGTTCCGATGAGTCGCAGTGACGACATGTCGTGGCGTTCGGGGTATTCAGTACCCCACTTCATGAAGGTGCGGATCGAGGTGGGGGCGGTGTACAGCTGGGTTACCTTGTACTTTTCGATGATAGCCCAGTATCGGTCCTTGTCTGGGAAGTTGGGTACGCCTTCGTAAAGGACCGACGTCGTACCGTTTGCAAGCGGACCATAAACGATGTAGCTGTGTCCGGTCACCCATCCAATATCTGCTGTGCACCAGTAGACGTCGCCGTCCTTAATGTCGAACACGCTCCGGTGGGTGAAGGACGCGCCCAAGAGATATCCCGCCGTCGTGTGAACTATTCCCTTGGGCTTTCCTGTCGTACCGGAGGTGTAGAGGATAAATAGCGTGTCTTCAGAGTCAGTCTCTGTCGCCGGACGTTCCTTGGGTTGGTCCTTGACAAGGTCATGGTAGTAGATGTCTCTGCCCTGCTTCATTGGGATATCACTGCCGGTCCGGCGGACGACAACGACATGTTCTATGGACGGGGTGTTGGCGACAGCCGTGTCCGCATAGCTCTTCAGAGCGATTTTTCCTCCGTTACGCCATGATTCGTCGCAGGTGATTAGCACCTTTGCCTCAGCATCGTTTATTCGGTCGGTCAGTGCGTCAGAGCTGAATCCTCCGAACACGACTGAGTGCGGTGCGCCAAGACGGGCACACGCTAGTAGGGCTATTGGAAGCTCGACGGTCATGCCCATGTAGATCGCAACCCGGTCACCTTTGGCTACTCCCAGTGATGCGAGTCCATTGGCGAGCTGGCAGACCTCTTCGTAAAGCTGCCGATACGTTACTGTCCGCTCATCTCCGGGTTCGCCGACAAAGTAGTAGGCGACCTTGTCCCCATTCTTCTCAAGGTGTCTGTCAAGGCAACTCTCGGTCACATTGAGTTTGCCATCCACGAACCACTTGGCAAACGGCGGATCAGACCAGTCGAGCGTCTTGGTCCATTTTTTCCGCCACAAAATGCTTGAGGCCCGATTCTCCCAGAAGGTTTCGAAGTCTTCACCCTCGCTGTAAACCGACTGCGAGCTAATGTTTGCCTGAGCCACGAACTTCTTGGAAGGTGCAAATGTCCGCTGCTCATTCATGAGTGCTTCAATCGTGACGGACGGCTCTTGTCGCTCTTCTGCCATTCTTACAACTCCCTGGATTCGTACCTCAACCAAAGGTTTGCTCTATAGCCAATTATTAACTGAATATTACAACATAAGAATTCCAAAAGAATGGTTCCCATAAAAAATCGCGCGTTAATGAGGGGAAGAAGTGGAAAACTGCCCATTTACATGGGTTGTTAGTGATAGAGGAGGTTGCTCTTCCATGTATCGGCAGGTTCCCAAGACGATGTTTCATCGAAGGTCACGTAATTTTCGGCACCATCGTACTGGTTCTCAAGGATCTCAAATGCACGCAGTAATGCTGGTTTCGAAGCGCTCAAATAGGGGACGATATCCTCGATATCCACGCGATGTGATTGGAGCCTTGCCGAGAGTGCGGCAATTCGCGCCGGGGTTCGAAATGAGTTCGATAGTAGAAAGTCACTGACGATTTGTGGCCTCGGGATCTTGCACAGAAGTTGGATCAGAGCAACGCTAAGCCCGGTCCGGTCTTTACCTGCAGTGCAGTGGACTACCTTATTCCTTCGGCTGGGATCAAGGAGCAGTGAGACTACCTGGGTCAGCTCTGAGCGGAATTTGGCGAGTATGTCGCTGTACATCTGCGCCATGTCGTCGTGAGTGATGCGCGTTATTTCTCTAGAGAAAATGTGCTGCAGCAGTTCATTCCTACCGAGAATATCGACATCAATTGGAATCTCAATAATCTCCAAGTTTGAGCTCTTTGGCACTGCCGTTCGCGAGCGAGCCTTTTCATCGGTCTGTCGCAAATCAATGACATACCCAATGTCGAGCTGTTCGATCACTTTCCAATCAGCATTCGTGAGTTTCGTTAGATTGTCAGAGCGGAAGATCTTTCCAAAGCGAATCTGTGAGGAATCCTCGCTACGATACCCGCCGATGTCTCTAAAGTTCGACGTGCCTTCTAGATCAATCTTTCGAATTCCTATGTAGAGGTAGATCCCATCAAGCTCGGTTCGGAAAAGCGGAACTGGTCCAAAGGTGTTTGGTAAGCCGAAGGTTTCACCGGCGACTACTGATCCAAGATATGTCCAGTTATCTTGTCCGAGACTGCTGACCTCAAGTGTGAAACGCGATTCGGGACTTACGGTGGTCCAGCCGCCTATCGCCGGTTCAGCAAGCTGATAAGCAATCTGGTAACTATTTGGCCCGGTTTTTACCGCAATCGGTACTGAATTTGCATTGGTCACTATCCAATAAAAGATAGTGACCCCAAGCCTCGGTTGGATCCTCCCCAACTCAGCAGGTTGGTGCCATTATGGTCGCAGATCCGCGGGCGAAGGCGCTTGAACTGCTTGAATAGGAAATATATGGGCTGATTCCCGGCACAAGGGAAAATGGCAGTTTGATGCGTTCGCTTGCTCTGATGCAGATAGCACCTTGGGACACGACAACGGATGGACTTCCGATCAAGGTAGTTCCTTGCGGCAAGGTGGTTTCAATCTGCGTGATGGCGGCATTTTGGGCGGTGGATGGGTTGAGCACCATTAGGCCGTGACGGTAGAATTCAGTTGCCGATACCTGCGTACTGCCTGCCGCAGCCGCCAAGGAAAGGGACTGGTCAAAGCCGTCTGCCTTGGTCATCGCGTCACCCAGATCTACAAAGAAGCCTGTCAAATAGGCCATGATCACGATTAGCAACGGGGCAAGGAAGATCGCGGATCCCCAGTCATCCTCTGGTTTCAATTGTTTGCCTAGTGTCCAATGCATGTGGCCGTTCCTTCTGCGCCTGACGCCAGGGGATCGTTGGGCTCAGTCTGGTTCGATGAGAGCCGAACGGAAAATGCAGTCGACCAAAAGAAGTTCAAGACTTTGCTTTCCGAGACTGCTATTGTTCCACAGCGACCCTCACTGCCACTGACATTTATTGATGTATTCCCAGTGCTTAGTCCCATGTTTTGGAAGGTTGTTGTCAGATCATCCCGTGCCAGCTGTGCCGGGTTCTGCGAATAGTCGTTTCCGATGAGATCCCTGACGGCGACGTGAGTCGCCAGATCGAGTCCGGCTTGATACCGCTGCGCCTGAATCGCAAATACTGAAAGCGTCCCCATGGTCAGAATCGAGGCCGCTATAACGGCAAATACGAAGACGTTTTCCAGGACCCCTTTTTCGTTGGTAATAGGATTTTGTTTGGTTTGCAAGGGTCAGCTCTCCGTGCGTGAACTCGCTGAAGCAGAAAGTGTGAAGGGTCCGGTACTAAGTCCAGGCCAGACCGTGATCGAGTAGTGATTTACCCGTATTTGAAAGGTGAGCAGATTTCCGCTCCGCTGTAGAGAAAATGCCAGATCGTTTTTATAAGCGGGCAGCAGATTGTCGATTCGACTTTCGACGTCAGCCTCTGAGTTTGGATTTGCGAGGCCGCTGCCAACGGTGAGCCTGCGAACCGAATCCGCAGCCAAAGCATTGAGTCTTTGTGTAAGCAGCACCATCTCGGTCAACTTTGCAGCTGAGACCAGGAATGTCAAAATGAAGATCAGGCCGACGAGCGAGCTGACTATGCCGCTTCCAGGCTTGGTTTCGGTCCGCAGGGTGAACATTTCTAGTTACCCAACTGTGCAATCTGTGAACTGACCATTGTGGTGGCGGTATCCATGGTGTTCCTGAATGCAAACCACATAGCGACCCCCAGTGCAGAGAAGATCACCACCGCAACAGCCGAAGAGACTACACCCTCTCCAGCTTCGTCGCTTGTATGGTGCGACCGGTTCAACAGGGTCGATACAGCCGAAAATGCATAGTAGAAAACAGAAATCATAGTTCTCCTATCTGATCTGGTTTTAGAGTTACTGGGGGAAAACGATTATCCAAGTAGGGATCGAAGCGTTGCCTCGAGCGGAATTGCGATGAAGATCATGCCAGGCACAAGAACTGCAATCGTGACTGGGATCCAAACCAGCTGATTTCGTCTCTCTATGTCCGCAATGAGGGCAAACCTTTGTTCGTTCCGCAGCTGAAGGATTAATCCGGCCAAGAGAGCCAATGTTTCTGAGGTTGTTGTCCTGGCAAGGAGCAGGTCAGCGGCTCTTCTTTTGGATTGAGTGTCGAACTCGTCTATCCAGTAGGAGGTGGCGGATTCAAGGTCCAGCCCGGACCTGACGAGACTTTGCAGCGACAGGACATCTCTGTTGGTTATGCCATCTATGCGCACAATGGAACTCTGCAGTGAGTTGCCATTTGCGAGTTTCAGGTGGAGCTGTTCAAACAGGGCGATTATAGAAATGTCGAGTGCCTTTGTTCTGTGCTTTCTGCGATGATCGAGGACAGTTCTTTCAATTATTTTGGTTAGAACCAGTGCCGACGCGGCACCTAGCAATGCCAACGGCAATATGGAGTCTCCAGGTGCCAGGTCGACGGCAATGGCTGCTCCTAGCAGCGAGATGACAATTTTGGCAAGCATTTTTCTGAGTTGGGGTGTCACCATGGTTACATGCATAGAATTCATTGACCAGCGCCCCGGTCTTGCAACAAGTCCCAGGCCAATGACGCCGATGATAGCTACAAAAATAATGGTCATTGCGGGACCTTGGAGTCCGGATGCAACTTGGAAAGGGTCGGCGTCGGCCAAGCGGGAAAGGTCATCAACCTGTTTGACCAGAACCAGCACAGGGTAAGTATTGCCATGGCTGTTAGCATTTGAACTACTGAGGCAGCTGTGAGAAATGGACTGATTGAACCGGCGAACGAGGTGCCAGCCAGCCCCAGGCCGATTGGAATGATCACGATGAACGCCCTAGCTGTACGAACGCCAGCCAGGCGTGACATTGTTTCCTGCTTCAGTTCGTTTCTCGATCTGACGGTGGAGGAGATCAGTGAGAGCTGATTTTCGATCTGCGAGCTTGTGGATCCCAGCGAGTCGCATAACGCACTGCACACATAGTTGGTCACCTCTTCGTCTTCTCCCGCATACCACACCGCCTGCAGCGCCTTTTCCAAATCTCCGGAGTTCTCGAACTCGCGCCGTCCTTGCTGCATTAATTCGGCTAGAAACGGCGAACTGGCGCTGTCTTGCTCGAACAGTACATAGGAAAGCGACCGCGAAGTGGTGAGCATCTTGGCCCTGGTTTGATCCAGGTAACCTGTCCAGGAGGCCGCTAGCTCCAATCTTCTAAGCCTGCGTATTTGCTGCGAGCGCAAGTAGAGAGCCGCAGAGGTGAAAATACCAATGGATGCCGCCAGGTACCAAGCAAGTCCGGACAACCAGATGCACAGGGTCGAGACAAGGGCAGTGGTTGAGAGCAAGCCTAAAGCCGGTCTGTTGTAATTGGTGCCGATAATGGTTCGGTAGATTTCGCCGAAGACATTTCCAGCCCGAAATTCTAAGATTGACGATGCCAACCAGCCCGTCTTCTTCGTGAGCCGTCTGTTAGGGATGAGGATTGGGAGAAGAACAAAGGCGCCAATTCCGGTCAGTACTATGGATTTCACAAGCCTGCCTCCTCGAGTTCCGCCACCAGGTCGCCGCCTTCTGGGATAATTGACCGTGCATTCATTAGTCTCTCCGGAAGCTCTTTTTGTACCCTGATGTGGTTGAACCGTAGCGCATTTTGCCCAGAGAACTTTAGGCTCCACTCGGCGCTTTCAAGCGAAAAGATCTGGGTAGTCACAAATCCGAAATCGAGATCTTTTGAACCCTCCTCCACGGCGATTATTTCTTCCACCACAATGGAGGTGCCGACCCTTTTAAGTTGAACGACGAAATCGATCGAATTGGCGATTATTTGGTTCACGGCCCAGATTGGCACTCCATTGTCGAGCGACAGCTGAATCAAGAGCCGAACTCTGGAGAGCGCATCTTTGCAGTTGGATGCGTGGACCGTACTCATTCCCTGGACACCGGTGGACAGGGCGAGAAGCAATGGCAAGCTTTCGGTGTCTCTGACTTCCCCCAAGATCAGGACATCGGATCCCATTCTCAGGCTTGCCTTCACTAGCGTCCTCAGTTGAATCTCCAAACGTCCCGGTCTGTTGGTCCGGGTATGAAGTTGAACATTGTCAGGCTTGCAAAGACTTATTTCCGGAGTTTCCTCTATGATCACAATTCGCTTTGTGTCCGGTAGAGCGTCGATCAGGGCACTTACTAAGGTGGTCTTGCCAGCACCAGGTGCCCCGGAAACGAGCACGGTGGCTCCGGATGCGACCGCTCTATATAGGAAGTCTCCTGCCTGTGGAGAGATCGATCCGACTTCTACGAAGTCCGCAATGTTGCGCAAAGAATTCTTGGCAAATTTACGAACCGAAACGGCGAAGGAAAAGTTGCGGGTGAGCTCAGGATGGACTATGTGGAGTCTTGTCCCATCAGGGAGTTGAGCGTCTTGTACTCCCAGAGAAGGGTCCAACTGTCTAGTGCTCCCCACCGAGGTCTCAAGCATCCGTGAAAGTACTCTTTCCAGGTGCTGTTCATCATGGAAGCCTTCACTATGTCGACGAGGAGGTCCGTTGTGTGACTTTACAAAGATGTCTTTGGGTCCGTTGATGGAGATTTCCCAGATGGCTTCATCTTCCAGCAACGGTTCAATCGGCCCAAAACCTATAAGGTTTCTGAGGACAACTTCTCCAAAGCCGGATTTGTCGCCGATGGTCCTTGAAGGATGTTCCTCGTTCCACTTGTCGATGAGATTTGCGAGTTCTGCACGGGCGTTTTTGAGCGATGACCGAGTATTGAGATCTGCCTCTGTGCGTCGCAGATGCTCGAGCAACTGTCGCTCTATTTGAGCGGCGGCACCCAGGGGCTCAGCGGGGGCCACTGCGTTGAGTTTATTCAATCTAAGGTCCGGGATCGTGAACCGCTAAGAGTGGTTCCGTCTGTATTTCGGAGGAGGCCAGAACAAGCTAGCAACTCCATGGAATGGAATCAAGAGGTATTTTCAGTTAGGTTGATTGTCCAGTACAAGCAATTGAGGGCAGGCATTCTCTCATTGCTCCGGTGCCTGGTTTGGATTCGAAGGATCGACAACGTTAAAAAGCCGATGTAACAATACACTGGGCTCATCCATGGCTTTTCTAGCCGTGCCCATTGGGATTACTACTGAGTTTGCGGGGGGGCGGAAAGGCTTCAAATCACGGGTACGATCTGGTTAAAGACTTCAAAGGGGTGGCCATGACCCAGAACGTACCCGAGGATCCCAGGACACTGAAAGGTCTTCCTCCACTTGGGACGTTGGAGATTGTGACTAACATGAGCGACGAGATCGTAAGAGTCATTGCTCCAAATCCGTCGCCAAACACCCTGGACGGTACCAACACCTATGTTATTCTCGACCGGGCAGGTGGTACGGCACTGATCGTGGATCCTGGGCCAGTGTCGGAGAGTCATTACGCGAATGTGAAGCACGTTTTGGACCAGGCCCAGGTCGAAGCCGTTGGTATCTTCCTTACCCACCATCACCTCGATCACAGTGAGACTGCCAGACTTTGGTCTCAGGACCTTGGTGTCGGAGTGAGCGCGTTTCTGGAGCGCCTTGTTTTTGGCGTTGGCCGGGTGTTGGGCGATGACGATGTCTTCGAATTGGGCAGTCGTAAGATAAAGGTGGTGGCAACACCTGGTCACGTGCACGACCATCTCGCCTTTCAGACCGACGACGGCCACCTGCTTGCGGGAGATCATGTGCTGGGACGTTCTACTTCGGTGATAGCCCATCCTGATGGTGATCTGGAGAAGTATCTTTCCTCGCTGACAAAGGTCAAAAATCTTGGAAGCCAAATCATCCTTCCGGGGCATGGGCCAGAGATCTCAGAGGAACTGTCTGCGGATGTGATCGAGTACTACATCACACATCGGCATTATCGTCTGGCTCAGATCGTCTCGATTCTCGATCAAAATGTTTCTTTACACGTTGACGACCTGACGGGAAGGATCTATGGTCCGGAATTGCCGGAGACACTTTTCCTTCCGGCCAAGCAGTCCACACGGGCATCTTTAACTTATCTGGTTCAAAGAGAAGTTATTGAGGTCGATGAGGAGGAGTGTTACAGCCTCATCTGAATATCTGGCCGTTTTCGCATCATCGCGTCAACTTAGAGGCACATTCTGTATCGTGCTTGGTTGGCGTGCCGGATACGTTTTAGCTCCGCCCTGTCCAAGTGTGGTGTCAAGTGAGAAGGTGCCCTGAAAGGTGGTAGCGTCAGGTCCGTTAACCTTAATTCCGACCAACGATCCGGCCGTCTCCGCCTGTGCTATCGCTATAGCTTCAACTGGATCGCCTATTGAAAGCAGGACGTTGGCTCCATTTTGTCCAATTTGGCCGAAAGTGGAAGTTGCTTTGAATATCCCGATCACCTTGGCCGCGCTCGCAACCACTCTGGATGTTGCAGATGAGCCGGACCCGACGGTTGCAATGAGTTCCATATAGTCACCGGGGAGCATCTGGTCTATCGGAGCCTTTGACGACGCCAGAGGAATGACCATCTCGTCCGAAGTGTCGGCTGGCTGACTTGGGTTCGTCATATCAGAGAGTTCGATCAAGTGACCGCTGGTCAGCGGCAGTCTGGTAACCATCTGCGCCAAGTCTGCCTCGGTCGCAAATTGAGGTGATACCCCCCTAATGCTGCTGCTGATCTCTATTTGGCGCACCTGTGTTGGGGAGACGCGTTCTCCTGCGGCGATCGGTGCGCTCACCTGCAGCACAGCTATTTGCGGCCGTTTCAGTGACACGGCGAGTGTGGTAAGCGACGTGACAACGGAAACGGCAAGGAGAGTGTACCCAATGGCCATTCGGATTAGTCTTTTGCGGTGATGTCCCTGTGGGACCTTTGTCTTGGCGCCTTTCGCCAACAGTGATAACAATGCCTGTCCTCAATACTTTCTGATCTGGTGTGGATTGAAGGATCGGGCGGATTAAGAAGCTATCGGAGTTGATGTCGATCCGCAATGGTAATTGGCATCTTTAGGCGAAATTATTGCCGAAGTCGATTGAAATTAAAGCCTGGGATCTGGTTGCACTGCGATACCGTTCAGTCAAGCGCTTTACGCGATTATATGAAGGCATGTCTCGTCCTGGTTTGGCTAAGCCGCCGTCTGGCATGGGATTGTCGGATTTGGTCTCGATCAGATTTTTGACCAAGGTATTTCCTGTGGGTGTGGTGGACAAGGTGATAGTCAATTCGAGACACAGAGAGATACGACAATGCTTCTTGTCAGTACGAGTTGTGGCTTATTCCGTCGTTGGAATGGCGTCAAACGTCCAAGGGTCTTAGAGATATATTTGTCCAGATCAGGAGGCTTGTCATGCGCATCAGGATGGACTCGGTTTCCCAAGCTTCCATCGAAGTCGGCGCTCTGCGAGGCTCGGTATCGCTTGGGATCCGAGGCAATGAGGAATCTCTTCACAAGTGTCGCGCGCCTTTTGTCCAATGTAAGCCCACTAGGTTCATCACTTTCGGGTCTGCGCGTGATGGCTGTAGACGGTACCTGTCTCAATTTGGCCGATACCATCTCTAGCGATGAGTGCTTCGGTGGGCCGCCGCAGAAAAGAGTTGAGAGGTCCATTTTTTCCCAAGCGCGGCTGGTGATATTGGCTGGGGTCGGGACCCATGTCATTGTCGATGCAGTGGTCGGCGCTCGCAAGATGTCAGAGGTAGAACCCACCCGGGAGTTAGCCAACTGCCTCCAACCAGGAGGCTAAAACTGGCTGGTTAAGGCCTATGCGGCTTCCGACTATGGCAACAGGCTGCAGCCACATGGACAGGCCTGCTCTGACGGATAAATGCTGCCTTGGCGACCAGGTATCATGAGCTTTTGGAGGACGGGTGCTGGCTGGTGCGGGGTTATGCCACCCTTGGTATGGGAGGACATAAAATGTCTCCAATTTCCGTGAGAGTCATCGATTACACAATCGAGGACAGTCGCGGAGGTTCCGAACCATGTCGACTTCTCACCAACACTCTTGGATCCAAAAGTAGTGTCCCCCTCTGAGCTGGCAGGCTTTTATTCCGAGAGGTGGGAGATTGAGAACACTTTCGATGGGCTGAAGACTTATTAACGCGGTGGCTGTGAGGCCATGCGCTCAAAGTTTCCAGAAATTGTTGCCGCAAGTGATTAGGGTCCAGCTCTGCCGCCGAAATGCTATAAAGAGTCTCGTGGAGGAGACTGTGGGCACTGGGAGACGACCCACCCAGCAGCTCCTTTGTCGCTGAACTGCGCATATAGCCTGCCATTCTTTTGAGAAGGGCGACAATCACGCTCAGACGACTGATACTGCATATGAGCTGAACGCTATGCAGGCGTCGACGGGCCGATCAAATCCCGAATGTCTACAACCTTCCGATTCTGTCCGGCAAAATGCAAAGATTTGAAACGGGCCGCCAAACGCCGATTCCATTGCGGTATCACACAGGCAGATCACCCACCAGGCATACGGGTACAAACCCTTAACCGAATGGTATCGGGTCGAACCGGAGGCCACTTTCGCCCTATTCGAGAGGATAGATTAGGGCCAGGTACAATTAATAAAAGACTCGCTGTCTATAAGGGAGTATTCTAAGGCTTGTAGTCAACTGAATTGGTTACGGGTCCAATTTGAAAGGCATTACCGCTTGACAACATCGCAGGTGCAGATATCTGTTCCAAACAACTCGTTGATGGTAGGACTACTTGGTTACCAGGACGAGCTTCTCAGGTTGGTCGAATCCGAATTTCCGGGGACCGACATCCGCGTCAGAGGGAATGAGATTACGGTCTCTGGGAACGAGTCCGAGCGCGTCGCTCAGCTTTTCGAGGAGCTTGTGACACTGCTTCAGCACGGACAGAAGCTTGACGCGGTGAATATGTCCAGGACTATCGACATGGTTAGGTCGGATGAAAAGCCATCGGAAGTACTGACGACGGAACTGCTCCGCTCCGGAAAAGGCAAGAGCGTACGGCCTAAAACGGCGGGTCAAAAGCACTATACCGACGCAATTTCACGCAATATCATCACTTTTGGCATTGGTCCGGCAGGAACTGGGAAGTCGTACCTGGCCGTCGCACTCGCCGTTCAGGCCCTGCGGGCTAAACAGGTAGACCGGATAATTCTCACGAGGCCTGCGGTGGAGGCAGGGGAGCGTTTGGGCTTTCTTCCAGGCGATTTGATGGCCAAGGTGGATCCTTATCTCAGGCCGCTTTACGACGCTCTTCACGACATCATGGATTCAGAGATGATCCTGAGACTGATGGAGCGGGGCAATATCGAAGTGGCTCCACTGGCCTTCATGAGAGGACGGACGCTGAATAACTCATTCATTATCCTGGATGAGGCTCAAAACACCACCCCTGAACAGATGAAGATGTTCCTGACCAGAATTGGGTTTGGCTCTAAGGCAGTGATTACCGGCGACGTGACTCAGATAGACCTGCCAGGAGGGAGATCGGGTCTTGTAGGACTTGAGGAGATCCTTTCCGGCATTGAGGAACTGGCGTTTGTGCGACTTGGCAAGCGAGACGTTGTCCGACACAAGATCGTGTCGGAAATTGTTGCGGCTTATGAGAGTGCCGGTGTACGCGTGGAACAGAGGGCAAGGGTTGGCACAATTGCCTGAGGCCTTTCTCTGCGCGTCGCACGCTAATAAATTCGCTTTTGACCCAGGGAGTAATTAGTGGGTGTCGAGGTTTTCATTGCTAATGAGCAGAGTTCATTTCCGGTGGACGAGGATCGCTGGATGCGGTTCTCGCTCAGCGTGCTTAAGTCTCAGAAGGTTTCAGGCGATGCCGAGTTTTCGTTGATCTTTGTTGACAAAAGCGCCATCGCAGGGCTGAACGAGAGATTCATGGGAAAGAGCGATCCCACCGATGTGCTTTCTTTTCCAATCGAGACTGAGCCATATTCCGGAGGAAGGTCGCCGGAATCTGGATCCGGTGGGCAACGTTCTTCCAGCCAGGACTCGTATTCCGTACCATTCCTGCTCGGTGACGTGGTTATATGTCCTGAGGTGGCAAATGGGAACGCAGCTGAGCATGCGGGCGCAAACTCGCATGATGGTAGCCTGGATGACGAAATAGCGCTGCTAATTGTCCATGGGATATTGCATCTTTTCGGGATGGACCACGAACTTGATGACGAAGCGGAAATCATGGAGGCGAGGGAGCAGGAACTCCTTCAGCTCCACTATAAAAAGGGTTCGAGACCAGAGGCTATCTAGAAATTTATGGATGACATACCTAAACAGACCTTAGAATATCTCGGCGCCGTCACCGCTAATGTCGTGTCATACCACTGGACCGGGTATGACACTCTGCTTATCGTGGCCGTCGTCTTACTGGTTGCGCTGGCAAGTCTGTTGGCCGTGGCTGAAACTTCGCTTACCCGCATTTCAAGGGTAAGAGCCATGGCATTGTCGGAAATAAAGGCCAAGAGGGCTTCATTGCTCCTCAAGCTCCTGGAAAATCAGAGCGGTTTTCTTAATCCGGTATTGCTAGTGGCTGTGTTTGCTCAGCTGGTGGCAGCAACAATGGTCGGTGCGTTGGCCGGCCACCTTTTTGGAGCGCTTGGATTGACTGTCAGCACAGCGTTTGAAGTGGTGGTGATCTTCCTTTTAGCCGAGGCCATTCCGAAGAACTGGGCGGTCAGAAACCCTGAGCGGGCGGCTTTGTTTTCGGTGCCACTTGTAAGGGCTATAGTGCGGTTTCCTCCTGTCCGCCTACTTTCGAAGATAATTCTTGGCATCACTGACATGTTGGTCAAGGGAAAGTCGGTTCCCTTACTTGGAACCGTGAGTGAACGGGAGCTCTTGGCAATGGCGGACGCGGCACTTGAAGAAGAGGTCATTGAGACCGAGGAACGAGAACTCATTCACGCCATTATCTCCTTTGGGGATACCGTTGCCCGTGAGGTTATGGTGCCGCGAACGGACATGGTGGCGGTGGAGGAGTCGATGCGGGTCGACGAGGTGCTTCAAGTCGCTCTTGATGCAGGATTTTCCCGGATTCCTGTGTACAAAGAGACCATCGATGACGTTGTTGGAGTTGTCTTGGCAAAGGACTTGATGCGGGCTGATAGAGAGGCAAAGTCAAATCAGGAAGTGGCAGGTCTCGTCCGTGCGGCCCACTACGTGCCTGAAACCAAGCCTGCGGCCGACCTTTTGCGGGAAATGCAGTCCGGTAAGTTTCATCTTGCGATCATTTTCGATGAATATGGTGGCACCTCTGGTCTTGTGACGCTTGAAGATCTGATCGAAGAACTGGTTGGAGATATTTCTGATGAGTTTGACAAGGAGGTAGTTGATGTCGAAAGGATTTCAGGCAGCGAGTATTTGATCGTCGCATCCAAAAGCCTTGATGAGTTGAATGAGCAGTTGGATATCGAACTCCCTGAGGGGGAGTGGGACACAGTTGGAGGCCTGTTCCTGTCCCTTCTCGGTCATCTGCCGGCGGAAGGTGAGTATGTCGATCTTGGTAACTACCGGTTGACTGCGGAGAAAGTCACCAGGAGAAGGATCGGCCGGGTTCGTCTGGTCAGACTTGGGCAAGGTCCGGTCGAGGAAGCGTGACAACAAATTTCAAATCAGGATTTGTCAGTATCATTGGGCGCCCAAATGTCGGAAAGTCCACCCTCATCAATGCGATCATGGGGCAAAAAGTCTCGATAGTCTCCGACAAGCCAAATACGACCAGAAGCCAGGTCCGAGGAATCCTCACCGAGAAGAGGGGCCAGATAGTTTTTGTGGATACACCTGGCATGCATAAGCCCAGGTCTTTACTGGGGCAGCGCCTCAACGACACAGCCAATCAGGCAATTGGGGAGGTGGATTTGGTCCTTGTCCTGGTGGATGCCAGCCAGGAGATTGGCCATGGGGACACCCTGGCGCTCGAGAAGGCCCCCAAGAACGCAATTGTTGTCGTCAACAAGACCGATTTGGTTTCCGGAGAGAAAGTCCTGGCCCACCTGGGCACGTTGGCCAAGTTTGATAAGTCGAGCTATTTCCCTATTTCCGCTCAATCCGGAACCGGTGTCAAGGAACTCCTGGATGAACTGTTTAGCCGACTTTCCGAGGGTCCAATGTACTATCCCCCTGAGACCTTGACTGATATTTCCGATGCGGAGTGGGTTGCGGAGTTGGTGAGGGAACAGCTGCTGGCCATAGCCAGAGAGGAGCTTCCGCACTCGATCGCATGCAAAGTTACCGAGTGGGAGTGGCCCAGGATTCGATGTGAGATACACGTTGAGCGGTCCAGCCAGAAGGCGATAGTGATTGGCAAGGGAGGCACGGTACTCAAAGAAGTGGGCACTCAAGTAAGGAAGCAGCTTCCCAAGGGGGCATTCGTGGAGCTTTTCGTCAAGGTGAATCCGCGCTGGCAGTCCAAGGCGCAATCGCTTGAACGGCTTGGTTACTAACTACTTACCAGGCTTTGGTTGCGCGGGAGCAATGCTTCGCGGGTTTGAAGGCCGCGTTTGGACGCAATGTCCTTTTTAGGTTCGGTCTGGATTTGGAGGGCGCCAACTTTTTCACAGCTTTGTCCTGATATCTTTTGTGAGTGTCGCGTGGAGCGAATACCATTTCAGTTTGTGGCGCTTTCGCATTGTCGCTTGTTCATCTATGCGCCGACAGAGTTGGTAAAAAGACAACTCTCATTTTTTAATATTTAAGTTGCTAGATTCATTGACGTGGATAGCTGGATGGCATTGTAGGGATCGGAACGGGCCGTGGGTTTTGAGAGATGTTCCCCAAAGTTGCTTTTAGAGAGGCTTGAAGGTACCTGGCATGGGCAGGGAAGTGGGTCGTATCCCGAAAGCGGGGAGTTCGACTATCTTGAGGTGATCGAGTTCAAGAGTTCACCGAAGGGTTTCGCGAGCTACTCGCAGCACACGACTTCCTTGCAGGGATCTCCAATGCATCAAGAGCTCGGATATATGAGGGTCAATGAGCACAACTCCACCTTGGAATTGCTGATCGTTCAGCCGACTGGCATAGCTGAGGTACTTGTGGGAGCAGTAATGCGCGACAGAGATGATTTTCGATTTGAACTAAATTCCGACATCGTTGCGACGTCACCCTCTGCCAAAGAGATCACAAGAACCGGACGATACTTCTATCTGGAGAATGGCGCGTTGTCGTATCAGCTGCACATGGAGGCGGTAGGGGAAGAGTACCAAATTCATTTAGAGGCGACTTTGGTGCGGTCCGAAGGTAGCTAGGCAAGTGGGGGACATGGTCGATTTTGACACCAAGCTCGAATTCGAGGGGATAGATCCCAGCCGGATTCCGGTACATGTGGGCTGCGTGATGGATGGCAACGGGCGTTGGGCCAAGAAGAGGGGCTTGCCGAGGACGGCTGGGCACACAGCTGGCGAAGAGGCCCTCATGGACACTATCAACGGTGCACTGGATATTGGCGTTAAGTGGTTGACGGTGTATGCCTTTTCGACTGAGAATTGGAAAAGACCGCCCGATGAGGTCCGGTTTCTCATGAAATTCAACGAGTCCCTGTTGATGCGTCGGAGAGATGAGCTTCACCACAAGGGCGTCCGTGTCCGTTTCAGTGGAAGGCGGGACTGGCGGGTTCCAAGGCGCTTGCTTAAGCGCATCGATGAGACGAGCGAGCTGACCCGCGACAACCGGACAATGACTCTTACGGTGGCATTTAACTATGGCGGCAGGGCTGAGATCGTCGACGCTGTTTCCGCCATGATTGCGGATGGGGTGCCAGCGTCCAGAGTTTCCGAAAAGGCAATCAAGTCATATATGTACTATCCGGATATGCCGGATCCAGATCTGGTTATCCGTACGTCGGGCGAATACAGGATCTCCAACTTTTTGCTCTGGGAGCTCGCCTACTCTGAACTGGTATTTTCAGATGTCTTGTGGCCGGACTTCCGGAGATACCACTTGTATAGAGCTATAAGGGAGTACCAGAACCGTGATCGCCGATATGGAGGGCTTGAAGGCTGATGACTGCTTCCCGAATGGCAGTGGCGCTTTGGATTCTGCTTGGGATCCTTCTGCTGGTTACCGCCATAGCCGGGTTCCACGCCTCTTACGTTCTCATGGTGTTGTTTTTCGCCTATATAGTGATATTTCAGCTCGGGGCGAGGATTAGAAGGCGGTGACCTTATATCGCGATTCAGCCATTGTGCTCCGTACCTGGAAGCTTGGCGAATCCGACAGGATCGTGTCGATGCTTGGTGAGAACTCGGGAAAGATCAGAGCTGTTGTGAAAGGGGTCAGAAAGACCAGGAGCCGTTTCGGTTCCAGGCTCGAGCCTCTTTCCTTAGTTTCTCTACTTTGCTGGAAGGGGCGGGAACTTGACGTAGTTTCCCAAGCTGAGACCATCGAGCTTTTCCGCGAAACCCGGGAGGATCTGGACCGCCTTTATAAGGCCAACGTCATTCTCGAGGCTACCGAACAGGTTGCGCAGGACGGATACCCAGACCCGGAGTTGTTCAGGCTGGTCGTGAAGGTTCTTCGCGTTCTTGAGAGTGACAACCCCCAGATGCTGCTTGGATCATTCGTTTGGAAGCTCTTGTCATTGCAGGGGTACCGGCCTCAGATGACTGTTTGTGTGGTGTGCGGCAGTGGGAGTTCCAGGGCAGGTTTTGATTTCGCGGCAGGTGGGATCCTGTGCGATGAGCACTCTGGTGGCAAAAGGTCGTCGCCGGAGGCTTTAGATGTGATTTCCCGCTCGCTCGATGGCCAGCTTGCACAGGTGCTCAGGATCGAGAACTCTCCGGTGGTGTCTGAGACCGAGGTTTTGGCGCTTCAGGCCCTTGAAGTGGTGTTAGAGCGTTCACTTCGAAGCGTCAGATCATCTATAATTCGGCATTGAGCGAAGGCCGGGCAGTTCATGACCGGTTGGCGTTCTTGGGCCGCGATGAACGCGTTCCGTTGTTTGTCCAAGCCGCTGGGTGTGGCGGGCAAACTCGCGCGCATGTCAATGCCTAATGCATCAGGAGATGCTTTCTAAGTCGCGATACTTTTGGCATCTTCTGGAGGGGTTCCCATGGTGACGCAGCTTGAGTCATAATTCAGCTTCAAAAGGGACAAATCAGACGTCACTTTTCGTCACTGACGGTATCCGGAGCTTTGCGATGGGATACTTCTCAATCATTTTCGTTATTATCGCCCGCAACCTTGGAATCGCCGCTCTGGGTCTGGGGATTGTCACCAGCCTCTCTGTGGCGGTTGGGATTGTCTTCACTCATTACTTGACTTTTGTGGCGCACCGGCATGGAGCGCGTATCCCCCTTGTGATCTCCGGGATACTAATGGTGTTAACCGGCGTGACCGTGTTGCTTGCCCATAGCGTCAGCGTTCTCTACGTTGGTGCGCTTCTGGGTTTTCTGCCCCCCAATGGAGGCATGTTCATAGGAGCGCTTGCCGAAGGGGTGTTTGCCCAGACTCCACCGGATCGAAGGACCAAGGTCTTTGCCAGGAACGGTTTGATAGTGACTGCCATGGGGGCGCTTGGCGCCCTGTTCGCCTCTTTTCCCACGCTAATCGGGATGAACGAAGCCACTGGACTCAGATTTCTAACTGCGGTCTATTTGTTACTCGGTATTGCCATTGCGGTGGCGTCGGTCTATGTGGTGGACCCTGGTTCCAGGGCCATGGCGGTGAGGTCTTCAAGTGGATCAGTTCCAGCGAAAGAGTCTTTTGTGGCCAAGGATGGTGCCGATTCAAGCCGAACCGGCAGTTCGGAGGCGGCAATAAACCGGATCGCCCTATTGTTCGTCATCGACTCGGCTGGTAGTGGCGTTGTCGCATCCAGCCTGATCATCTATTGGCTCAGGTATCACTTCAACTTGAGCATCGTCTCGCTCTCTCTGCTCTTCTTCGGCATGGACGTTCTTTCGGGGATCTCTTACCCGTTGGCGGAGAGGATTTCCAGAAAGATAGGGCTCCTGAATACAGCCGTTTTTACGCACATTCCGTCGAGCGTTCTACTTGTTGCGGTGCCTTTCGCTCCGGGGGCGGCTGTCGCCGGTATTCTCCTGCTTGCGAGATCGTTGTTGGTGGAAATGGACGTGCCGACGCGAAAGAGCTATATAGCTTCGATTGTAAAGCCGGAGGAGCGGCGCAGAGCGGCTTCGCGGACTTCTATGGGCCGACAGGCGGGCCGTTCAATTGGTCCGGTGGTCGGCGGGTACCTGCTCTCAAACGTCTCTGCTGTGGCCCCGTTTTTGGTGAGCGGAGTTCTAAAGATCTCATACGATCTTATGCTTTGGCGATCGTTCAGAACGGTTCGTTCCCGTGAGCAGCATCTATAGGATTGCTCGTCGGCAATGGCTTTGTCGAACTGAAGGTGACAACGTCTGCTTTAGCCTGGATCCACCGATCGGCTCCAGTTGGGATGACCATCGGTGATTAGGAGATTGTGACTGGCAGCTCGTGGTCGTGGTCTGTGGTTTTCGATCGTTTTTGACCCGGCTCGGGACGTGTGGGGCTAAGGACTCACAATGGTGTTTGGGTTGTGCGGCGCGGAGATGATGTCTTTGGCTCACGCTCGTAGCCAGATGAGGTGGTCTATGTGGGAACTGGTGTAAGTGCGCGTAATTCTGTGAGTGCGCGAAGGAAGGCATTGGCCCATGGCCAGCGTATTGGAGCACGCAGTAGCATCTTCCCTGATCTATTGACGAGTCTTGCTGCGATTGCTACAAAGTGACTGCGAAAGGTACGCGCTACCACCATGGACTCTCGAGGGGTAATCTTTCCCAAGTAGTTCACCTGGCGAATGAGGTTATGCGCGATAACCGCATGGCTCAGCCACGCTCCATTGGCAAAGAACTTACCCGAGGGGACGTGTTCCATCCCTGCCCCCTCCTTGAGATCTTTGATGGAGAGTTCAATCCTTGCTCGATTCCGGTGAAACTCATCAACTTTGATGGCCGACCCGTCAAGATCGGTCACAAACCCGAAGTATCTCCAGTTGGGAAAGAGTTCTGCTTGGACACCAATGAGTCTGGTGCGGCGTACGACGAGTCGTCTTTGCTGATAGATAGTCTCTGCCACTTGGGCCTCACCACCCTCGGTATAGTCAATCGATGCCCAGGAATCCTCGTCAATGGCCTCTATCAATGCTTTTATCCCCTTGGCGTTGGCATGAACCGCCATGGTGTAGGAGACTCTCAGGCGTTCCAGCTCTTTCAATGTCGCATCTGATTGATACCCAGAGTCAAAGCGTATGGTGATCCCACCCGTTGCACCGAGACGTCGGCACCTGGCAATGAGTTCTTGGACGAAGCGCTTGGTGCCCCTCTGGGTATTGGCAGAACCTTTGCGCATCCGTTGGTGAACTACCTCACCGGTATCGGACCTGACGCCAAGGAGCGGGTGATAGCCCAACTTCTTGGTGTATCCATAGGCAGCCCCCTGCTTCTGACACCCTGATACCTCACATATCGTCGAGTCGATGTCAATCACCAGGGCTTCGTGTCCAAGGGCGATACCAAGAGCCCACGCCTTTGCCAGCTCTTGTTCAATCACCTCATCAAGTTGACGAAGGTGACCAAAGGTGAACGAACGCAGATAGGTGCCAAGAGTCGAGGGAGCTACGACGTGGAAGGGAAGAACCTTCAATGAAGCCCCAGCTCGTAGCATATCCACATGGTCAATATGAGAGGCTCCTGCTGTCATGGCATGGACAAGCGTGAGAGACTTACTGGCTGGATTCGCTCCGCCCACCCGGCCCCTGAGATCTACCTTGTCCGAGATGATGCGAGCCAACCCAAGCTTCTTCGTGAGCGTAGCCACAAGGACAAGACCCGCATTCGCAACCAGAGCCTCATCGTCAAATGAGACCTCGATACCCTCTAAGTTCTGGTAAGATCTCTTCACAGAAAGTGTCTCCTTTGCTTGATAGAATTTGGTTCTTTCAAACTCTCATTCTACCAGTTCAGGGGGCACTTTTCTCTGTTTCGAGAGACCAATTCCCAGGTCGGGTCGGTGGCTCTAGGTTTAGTGGGGACCAACGGTGTGGGACCGATCCGGCCGGTTGGATGGCTGGACCGGGTTGGGGCCAATTACACTCAACCGTGTTGGGTACCGAATCTCTGAACTGGTAGGATCGACCGCAAATGGCTACTGAAGACTTGATGGAAAAAATAGTGAATCTCTCTAAAAGAAGGGGGATCATTTTCCCCTCTGCTGAGATTTACGGAGGCTTTAGGTCCACTTACGACTACGGACCGCTCGGCGTACTGATGTTGAGGAACGTCAAGAATGCCTGGTGGAGATCGATGGTCCAGCTCAGGCATGACGTCGTGGGACTTGATGCCTCAATACTGTCGACCCCTAAGATTTGGGAGGCTTCAGGGCATATCGCAAATTTCACAGACCCCCTGGTGGACTGCCGGAGTTGCAAAGAGAGATGGAGGGCGGACCACATCGACGGGATATGTCCAAACTGTGGTTCCACCGATTTGACCGAGGCTCGCGCCTTCAACATGATGTTCAAGACATATGTTGGACCAGTCGAGGACGATGCTTCGGTTGCATATCTTCGTCCAGAGACTGCCCAGGGCATGTTCATCAACTTCAAGAACATACTTCAAACGACGCGCAAGAAGCCTCCGTTTGGCATTGCCCAGGTTGGCAAGTCGTTTCGGAACGAGATCACGCCGGGGAACTTCGTTTTCAGGACTCGCGAGTTCGAGCAGATGGAAATGGAGTACTTCGTGCCTCCGACCGATGCGCCAAAGTGGTTCGAGTACTGGTACAAGGAGAGGCTGCAGTGGTACATCGGTCTAGGCATCAAAGAGGAGCTGTTGCGGCTCAGGCATCACGAGAAGGAGGAACTGTCCCATTACTCGGCAGGAACCGTGGACGTTGAGTTTGCTTTTCCGTGGGGATGGGGCGAGCTCGAGGGGATCGCAAATCGGACTGATTTCGACTTGAAGGCGCATGGCGCACATTCCGGCGAGAGGTTGGAGTACTTCGATCCGGTTACGAATGAGCCATACGTTCCTTATGTCATCGAACCCGCTGCCGGGGCAACGCGAACAATGATGGCATTTCTAGTGGCGGCATACGATGAGGACGAAGTGAACGGTGAGGCAAGAACTCTGCTGAGGCTCGATCCCAGGCTTTCTCCTTATCAGGTTGCGATCCTGCCGCTTTCAAAGAAGGAGCCTTTGATGAAGCTGGCCGATGAAATTTTCGACGATCTTTCACCGGTCTTTTCCTGCGACTATGACGATACGCAATCAATAGGGCGCAGGTACAGGCGGCAGGATGAGGTGGGGACGCCGGCCTGTGTGACGGTGGATTTCGACTCGCTCGAGGACAATTCTGTTACCATCCGTGACCGTGACACCACGGCTCAGGTGAGGGTGCCGATCACTGAGCTGCGAAGCCACCTGGTATCGATTTTGGGATGGCAGTAGCTGGGCGACCCCTTAACTTGGCGTTCAACAAGTAGTAAGCTGATGAGTCCAGCATTAGGGCTGCAAGTATTCGTTGTTTGACTTATGAGTTCTCGATTCATTTCGAATTGACCGTTTTTCTTCAATCAATCCCCAAAGCGGGCGTTTAGGAGGATCGATGCGATACGTGTTTGGGTTTGACCATGAGCACCCGCAGCCACCCATGGAGATGAAGGACCTCCTCGGTGGTAAAGGGGCGAATCTTGCCGAGATGACCTCCGTGCTAGGCCTTCCCGTACCCTATGGATTCACAATAACCACCGATGCTTGCAGGGAGTACCTTGCCACCGGTTGGCCGAAAGATCTGACAGCCCAGGTTGCCGAAGCGCTTTCGACCCTTGAAGAGAACATGGGCAAGACGTTGGGAGATGCATCGGATCCACTTCTGGTTTCGGTGCGCTCGGGTGCGAAGTTTTCAATGCCCGGAATGATGGATACCGTTCTCAATCTTGGTCTGAATGATAGATCGGTTGAAGGTCTCGCTTCTCAGACCAACGACCTGAGATTCGCCTACGACTCATATCGCCGGTTCATCTCCATGTATGGGAGGATCGTACTGGGTGTGCCGGGCGAAGAGTTCGACAAGCTGTTCGAAGCCGCTAAGGAGCTTTCGAGCGCTTCAACAGACTCCGATGTGCCACATGAGCTGCTTGGATATTTGGCGGCGGCGTATAAGGATATTGTTGCACGACACACTGGCAAACCGTTTCCCCAAGAACCGGAGGAGCAGTTGAGGGGTGCGATCGAAGCGGTGTTCAGTTCCTGGAACGGTTCCAGGGCCTTTGCCTACCGGCAACGGGACCGGATCCCACATGACCTGGGCACGGCGGTCAATGTTCAGGCGATGGTCTTTGGAAACAGGGATGACAACTCCGGCACCGGTGTCGGATTCACCCGCGATCCTGCCACCGGAGCCAAAGGCTTCTACGGCGATTTCATGGTCAATGCGCAGGGCGAGGATGTCGTGGCGGGAGTCCGTAACACGGAGCCGTTGTCGGCTCTGGAGCAGAGATTCCCGGCAGTCTTCACCGAGCTGATCGGGATCTTTGATCGCCTGGAGACCCACTATCGCGATATGTGTGACACCGAGTTCACCATTGAACAGGGAAAACTATGGATGCTGCAAACCCGGGTCGGGAAAAGGACCGGGGTCGCTGCTTTGCGAATGGCAGTTGAAATGACCGAAGAGCCGGAAATCGCGCTCACAAAAGAGGAGGCGGTCCTCCGCATAACCGCTGACCACCTCGACTCGGTTCTTCACCCGCAGTTCGCCACTAAGGAAGTCAACGTGGTGGCACGGGGATTAGGCGCCTCGCCTGGCGCCGCCGTCGGCAAGGTCTATTTCACGGCTGGGGATGCGATCGCGGCCAGTGAAAGAGGTGAAAAGGTAATTCTGGTACGTAAGGAGACCTCGCCTGAAGACGTTCACGGAATGCTCAGTTCGGAGGGAGTACTGACTTCAAGAGGGGGCCTTGTCAGCCACGCTGCCGTCGTGGCAAGAGGTTGGGGCAAGCCTGCGGTGGTGGGGGCCGATGCAGTCAGAATTGTCGGCCGGTCGTTCATTGCCAGCGGCATGACAGTGGTCGAGGGCGACGAGATTTCAATTGACGGGACGTCAGGCGATATTGTTTTAGGGGCTGTCGAACTTACTTCTTCGACTCCGCCGCCTGAATTTCAAACCATTCTCAGATGGGCCGACGATATCCGGTTCGGCAAGGTGTCGGTGCGGGCAAATGCCGATAACGGCCCTGATGCCGCCAACGCCCGCACTTTTGGCGCAGAGGGAATCGGACTTTGCCGAACGGAGCACATGTTTCTTGCCGAGGACCGTCTTCCGATCGTTCGCAAGATGATCCTGGCCGATACCAAAGACGATGAACTGGTGGCTTTGGAGGAGTTGCGCGCCGCTCAAAAGTTCGACTTCAAAGAGATTTTCGAAGCCATGGATGGGCTTCCTGTGACGGTAAGGCTGCTTGACCCCCCTCTTCACGAATTTCTGCCCGACACGCTGGATCTTTCCATAAAGGAAGCCACCATGGGTTTGACCCCAGAGGAGTCTGCCCTGTTTACGGCTGCTAAGTCCTGGAAAGAAGTGAACCCGATGCTCGGAACCAGGGGTGTCCGACTTGGAGTGATCAAACCGGGCCTCTATGCGATGCAGGTCAAAGCATTGCTGCAGGCGGCGAGCGAGTTGAAAAAGCAGGGGAAGAACCCAATCGTGGAAATCATGGTTCCCCTTACTGTCACCAGAGAGGAGTTGTTGCTGGCTAGGTCCTGGATCCAGGAGGCGATCGACGCCGAAAAGGTCGATGGAATCGACATCACTATCGGCACCATGATCGAGACGCCGAGAGCCGCCATTACAGCTGACGAGATCGCCGACGGTGCAGACTTCTTCTCGTTTGGGACCAACGATTTGACTCAGATGACCTTTGGGTTTTCGAGAGACGATGTCGAGGGCCGACTAATGGCCACCTACATCGATCTTGGCCTGCTGCCGGCCAATCCTTTCAAGACACTGGACCCCACGGGCGTTGCCGAGTTGGTACGTATGGGCGTGGAACGCGGACGAAGCACCAAGCCATCGCTGAAGGTCGGTATTTGTGGAGAGCACGGGGGCGACCCGGCCTCCATCGAGATCTTCGTCCATGCTGGGGTCGACTATGTTTCATGCTCTCCCTACAGAATTCCCATTGCCAGACTTGCAGCGGCTCAGGCGGTGCTGCGATCCAAGAAGTAGGTCAAATGTTTTTGCTGGTGCACTTGGTGATTCGAGGGTGGCAGTGAGGATTCGACTATTTCCTCCGAGATCGAATTCCACCGGTTGCTTGTTTTCAGTTTTGTGTCGGCATGGCCATAAGGTGCTCAGTCTGTCAACTCATGTCTGGTACCATGTGACCAATAAGTGCTCGGTGTCTGGGTCCTGTTAGGTCGAGGATTTCCATGTTGTCTCAGCGCGAGTCAGAACATCCATAGTCTGTGAGGGAACTGTGACCTTGATGGGCAATGCCGGCATCCGGCGGCCTGGCTCCGATCTTGAATGCAAGCCGGATTAGTTTGGGGGTATGAGTGGGAAAGAATGCGGTGAAGCTGACGCTCGCAATAAGTGATTACGATCATGTTCGCGATCTAACCAATGGCGTGGTTGGTGTTGAGGGTGTTGAGCTGAAGGCTCTGGACCTTCAGGTGGAGGAGATCTTCTACAGGTTTTTGAAATTCAGGGAATTTGATGTCTGCGAACTTTCCTTTGCCAAGTATGTTTCGCTGGTTTCCCAACCAGATTGCGACATCACCGCAATACCGGTGTTTCCATCCCGTGTGTTCAGGCAGTCATCTTTCTATGTTCGTAGCGATGGACCAACCTCTATTTCCGAGATAAGAGGTATGAAGGTCGGAATTCCTGAGTGGGCTCAGACGGCATCGGTGTATTCCAGGGGTTATCTGACTGAGACCGTGGGAATTGCGCTTACAGACATCCAGTGGGTTCAGGCGGGGGTGAACGATCCAGGACGGGTCGAAAAGGTGAACCTCCGGATTCCCGATGGTGTTAGCTACAGGTCAGAGCCTACTAAGTGCCTGAACGACATGCTCCTGGCTGGCGAGCTTGATGTGGTCATGTCGGCCCATGCGCCCCACTCGGTGGAGGAGGGGGATCCCCGCATGCGCCGCATTTTGGTCGACTACCAGCAGGCGGAGTACGAGTACTTCCAGCAAACCAGGATCTTTCCAATCATGCATGTTATAGCGGTCAAGAAGTCGGTCCTAGACGAGAACCCGTGGGTGGCTATGAATTTGCTGAAGGCATTCGAGGAGGCCAAGAGGCGTTCGGTGGAGAGGTTGTTCGATGTTACCGCGAGCAGATTCCCGCTTCCGTGGTCGCGGGTATATGCCGACAGGATTTCTGAATTTTTTGGTAGCGACGGCTACTGGCCATATGGGATCGAGCCCAACAGAGTCACACTGAGTGCGTTCCTCCGGTTCGCATATGACCAGGGAGTTACGCACAAACCGCTCGAGGTCGAAGATCTGTTCCCCGCTGGAGTTCAGAGTTCGTTCAAAGTCTAGATGCGGACCCGTGCTTGTTCATTTAATCGTCTGCCTTGGAGGGTTTCATGGTTCCTTTGGTCGTTTCATCAATGCACCTTGACGAGGCACGAGCTGAACTGCTTGCGCTGTGTTGGTTTTTGGCCGACAGGATCTAGCTGAATCTGAGTATCGGCTTAATCACCTTGCCGTCGTGAGCGTCGGCGCCGGCCTTGTTGATCTCTTCGAACGGATAGTAGGTAACCAGCTTGTCGAATGAGAACTTTCCTGACCTGTAGAAGTTGATGAGTTGCGGGATCAAGACTCTTGAGACAGAGCCGCCCTCGACGAGTCCTGCAATTGTCTTACTCTTTGAGCGGAGGTCATTGGAGTCTATTGACGCTTCGGTGCCTTGTGGAAGCCCTCCCAGTTGGACAGCGGTTCCCAGAGGAGCCAGTGAATCCACCGCCTGCCGAAGAAGTGACGGATGGCCCGCGGCCTCGATTGCGAAGTCGGTACCACCATCGGTGATGGAGCGGATTTCGGAAACGACGTCGGAGGACTTGCCGGCATTTATCGTGTGCGTTGCGCCCAGTTCCCGCGCCAATTGAAGACGGTTCTCGTGGACATCAATTGAAATGATCGTGCCACAACCAACGATGGCCGCAGCCATCAGGGCGCTGAGTCCAACGGCGCCCGCGCCTATGATCGCGATAGTCGACCCCGGCGTCGGCATAAGGCGGTTGAATACCGTGCCTGCTCCAGTCAGCAGCCCGCAACCAAGAGGACCGAGGAGGGCCAGGTCGACATCTTTTGGAACCTTGACTGCGTTTCGTGCGTTCACCACCGAGTAGCTGGCAAAGGAGGATTGTCCGAAAAAGTTGGAAAGCGGCTGGTTACCCTTATGGAGCCTGTGGGTCATGTCGTCCATTCTGCCTCCAAAGTTGAGTTCGGCATGCCTGGCACACGCATACGGTCTTGCCCGCAAACAGTTGCGGCATATCCCGCACGATGCGAAGCCCAAAACGACGTGGTCGCCAACCTCAAGGTCGGTCACTCCCGGGGCAACCTCTTCGATGATGCCGGAGCCTTCATGTCCAAGTACGGCTGGAGCTGGAACCCTGTGCGTCTGGTTCTTCACGTTCATATCGGTATGGCATATTCCTGATGCCACCATGCGAACAAGAATCTCCCCGGTTTTGGGGGGATCGAGCTCCACCGTTTCGATGTTGAATTCTTCTCCCTTGTTGTTTACTACTGCCGCCTGAATTTGCATGTGAACTATGTCTCCCGTAATTCGCCGATTTGAACTCCAACCATACCGTGTTACGAAGTCCGATGCATGGAGTTCGACCAGTCAAGACTTCATCCGGCCAGGCAGAGGGAAGGGTGCTCCCTGTGATTAAGTCCGGGCGGAAAGGCTCAGGCAAGGCATGTGGTTTCTGGTCGACTGGCTGTTGCGAATTGCTGGGAATTTGCTGTACCGATGGTTAGACGGGCTGTGCTGCACGCACGATTTGTTTGAATTTCTCAGTTTCGGCTCGTAGGACCTTTTGTTGGAGGTCGATTTGTGGGAAATTTGATGATTGGGGTTCTAATTTGGGGATGCGCTAAAACTTGGTTTGTTGGAGTCCATTGCTAGGCTCAAGCTTTAGGCCTCCTCGAGGTGGGCTTTTACGGAATTTGGATGGGGATAGCTTGTTAATCAACGAGGACGATGTGTTAAAGGTCTTGGATCAGACCGACATTCTGACGTTGATAGGGGAGCATGTGGCGCTCAAGAGGGTGGGGCTGCGATATGTTGGTCTTTGCCCTTTCCACCCCGAAAACACTCCGTCGTTCAGCGTCAATGCCGAGGAGGGCTTCTACTATTGCTTTGGCTGTCATGCTTCGGGCGATGCCATTTCATTCGTGCGCCAGATCGAGCGACTGGATTTCGTGCCAGCGGTTGAGTACCTTGCCGGAAGGGCGGGGATCATGCTGACCTACGATTCGGAAGAGTTGTCCAAACATGCCTCGAAGCGGTCTTCGCTGCAGTCGGCACTTGCGAAGGCCGTCGAGTTCTACCACGGTCAGCTGGTGAAGAGTCCCGGTGGGCAGCAGGCTCGTGATTACCTCGAGTCCCGAGGTTTGGACGGAAACGATTGGGAGAGGTTTCAACTTGGCTGGGCGCCTGATGGACCGGCGGCCCTGTTTGGCCATCTCGCGGTTTCCGAGGAGGTTTTTGTTGACGCCGGACTTGGGTACAAAGACAAGAACGGAAGACCTGTGGATCAGCTACGTGCCCGCATAATCTTTCCAATTTTCGAATCGTCAGGCAAACCAATCGCTCTCGGTGGACGGGTACTTCCGTCAGCTCAGGTGGATGGCAATGGCCAGTCGGCATCGAAATACAAGAACTCTCCCGAGACCGCCCTGTACTCGAAGCGGAAGACTCTTTACGGCCTGAATCTTGCCAAGGCCGAAGTGGTGGCCAAAGGAGAAATCATCATCTGCGAGGGCTATACCGACGTCATCGCGTTTTTCAAGGCCGGAATTCCAAGAGCGGTGGCAACCTGTGGAACGGCGCTGACTGAGGACCACGTCTCCAAAATCAAAAGCTTTTCGAAGCGTATAGTGCTCGCCTTCGATGCGGACAGTGCTGGCATTAGTGCCACTGAGAAGTTCTACCAGTGGGAAAAGAAGCACAAGCTTGAGATATATGTTGCAGATCTGCCCGATGGCATTGATCCGGGTGAGTTGGGCCAGAAGGATCCGGTGAGACTCCAAGGTGCCGTCAGCGGTGCAAAGCCATTTATGGCCTTCAGGCTTCAACGGCTATTTGATGCGGGCGATTTATCGAGTATCGAAGGCAGAGCCAGAATTGCAGATGATGCAATTGTGGTCATTTCGGAGCATCCCAATGCCTTGGTGCGCAACGACTATCTGATTCAGGTGGCCGACAAGTGTCGATTCGAGATGAACGATCTTCATGTGAAGCTTGAACAGGCGTTGCGGTCAAGGCACTATTTCGGAGATGAGCCTGAACCGCACATGCGCTCTTCCAGCCCAGCGGGAGCTCAGGAAGGTCAGTCGGGTGCTACTGAAAATAGCGCGATGGAGTACAAACCTATCAGTGCCCAGGCTCTCGGCCTTTCTGACAGGCCGGCAATTGAAGGTTTGAAAACGCTGGTCCACAACCTTGAAGAGATGGGCGAGTTTTTTCCGCTTGTGCTGTTCACTCATCCCACTCACAGGGCGCTTCGGATTGCACTTGAAGGGGTGACCCAGATCTCAGAGGCAGGAGCAAGAGCGGATATTGCCGGCAGAGAAGCCAAGGAGCTTTTCATACGTCTCGCAGTGGAAGCTCCGAAATCGGAACCTTTCGACGTAGTATCGCGCCTTGTGGAACGGGGGGTCAATAGAAGGCTTGAGCAAATGAAGGTGGAATCCCGGTCTCTCGATCCTTCCTCAGACAAGCTGAGAGAGCTATCCGCAGAGCTCTCAAGGATACGACTTTTGCAGGAGGGTCTCCGCTCCGGAGGGAGCGAGAAGATCGATGCCACTGGTCAACTCCTGGTTTGGCTGGTTCAGGGCGAAGCCGAGGCATGACGATGAGCAACTACGATTCCCAGGCCACGGAGGATGTCCGAAGATATCTAAGAGAGATTGCCGAGACACCGCTCCTTCACGTCGAGGAGGAACGGAGGCTTTCGCAAAGGATTCTGGAGGCCTTAGAAGCTCAGAAAAGGCTTGGAACTTCAGAGGAAGATCCAGGAGACCAGCGTAGGGTTGCAGACGGTCTACATGCTCGAGAGGGCCTTACAAAGGCTAATCTGCGACTAGTGGTCTCAATCGCAAAGAAGTACCGCAACCGGGGGTTGCCCTTTTTGGACATCATTCAGGAGGGTAATATCGGGCTAATGAGGGCAGTTGAGAAGTTTGACTATTCTCGTGGCTTCAAGTTCTCCACCTATGCGACATGGTGGGTCCGTCAGTCGATCATCAAGGCAATTGGCGACCAGTCCCGTGCAATTAGGGTTCCCCAGTATGTGGCGGAGGAGCTGGCTCAGCTTTTCATGGTGCAAAGGCGACTGCAGCAGTCATCATCACGCGAGCCAACCCTGGATGAGCTTGCAGAGAACATGGAGGTGCCGGTTGCTCATATTCTTGAACTCATGCAATATTCCAGCGATGCCGTGTCGTTGGAACAGCAGATTGGCGCCGAGAATGACTCAACCTTTTCCGACGTTGTCGAAGATGAGAGCGCTACCAAACCTGATGAGAATGTATCCAGGGATGCAATCGTGACTGCGATTAGAGAAGTTCTCTTGTTGCTCCCATCCGCTGACCGCGAGATCATGTCATATCGGTTCGGACTCGATTGTGATCGGCCCCACTCATTAGATGAAACCGCGAAGAAGTTCAGCAGGACCAAGGAGAAGTTGAGACACATTGAGCAGAAGGCTATCGTGCGTCTCAGGCGACCCGAACTTTCCGAGGTGCTCAAGGGATTGTGGGAAGAGTAAAGGTAAATTCGCAAAACCTGACTGAAGGGCAGCTGGGCTGTATTAGATTGAGTTTCGCCTCAAAGACGTTTTTGGGCTGTATTCCGGGGTAGCTCAATTGGCAGAGCACGCGACTGTTAATCGTGTGGTTGAGAGTTCGAGTCTCTCCCCCGGAGCTTTGCTGCCACCTGTGTCCTAGGCAGCTACCATCAAACCAGGGGCCTGTAGCTCAGTCGGTTAGAGCAGGGGACTCATAATCCCTTGGTCGTGGGTTCGAGTCCCACCGGGCCCACTTTATTTATGCTGGTCAGGGCTGATAAAGTCTAGAGTGTGGATAGCACTAGCCCGCGAAAAACCCTACATTACAGTCATTCTGGTCCAAGACTTGCCCTATAAGATCATATGGACATGATCGTTAGCTCGCAAAGCTCTACGGTGTAGAATTAAGAAATAACCATTCTAGGCAAGGTCGTAAGGGGTGGCAATGCAAACTCAAGGACGGATCACCATGGAAGCTGGAAAGCGTGGAGGTAAGCCCTGCGTTCGTGGATTGCGAGTCACCGTCTATGACGTGCTTTCTCTGCTGGCTTCCGGCGAGTCGCAAGAGGAGATTCTGGAAGATTTCCCTGAGTTAGAGCGCGAGGATATATTGGCGTGTCTGGCTTATGCCGCCGAGCGAGAGCATGGCAGCGTAAGGATGGCTGTTTGAAGCTTTTGCTGGATGAGAATCTCTCGCGACGCATGGTGGCACTTTTAGAGTCATATTTCCCAGAGAGTACTCATGTCTGTCTTGTGGGACTTCAGAATGCCCAAGATGCTGAGATCTGGTCTTATGCTGGCCAACATGATTTTGTGATTGTCACCCGCGATAGTGACTTCAGCGATATGGCCGCATTGTATGGACCGCCACCGAAGGTCTTACATCTGGGCATACGTAATTGTCGTTGGCGGGAAATGGCAGTTCCACTCATCCAAAATCACGTAGAGGTGCTTCTGGAACTAGAACGACCGGATGTAGCGCTTGTAGAGCTTCCCTGATTGTCGAGCCAGACGAGTCCCAGTATGATCATGGTCTCGATGGGATTTATGGGTTAAATTCCTAAAGTAATGATTTGGTAGAGTTTTGTCACGCCGGGATTGTCCAAGGCTGGCCCATAGGCAAATGCTGGATGTAATCGCGACAATAAGGTTACCACGGGGATCATAATCTGAAGGTCGATAGTAGCTACCTATCGCTATCGTTCTTCACCGATCGGAGAGTGGATTTGGTGAGAGACATGGGCTTCGGCAATTTCTTTTTGTTTCGAAGGGGATCCCGGTATGATTATGGCTATCCAACCGTAGTTATCAGCCCGGCATATTTTACAAGGAGATTCTAGGTTTGTCAGGAAGTTCGTCCCGATTTCCTTTGAAAATTGTCCATTAGGGCTCCCCAGATTACTAGCTTTGCACCCAACATATCACCCAACAAATGTGTCCGGGAGCGTCCCATCCAGTCTCACTGTGTTTCAAAAGCCATATGAATGCAAAGCCGGGAGCTACAATTATGGAACAGGCTGCGACATCCTTACTACTTGCTCGGACACTTTCAAGCCATCTCATAATCCCTTGGTCGTGGGTTCGAGTCCCACCGCGCCCACTGAAGTTGTGCGTAATGTTTGGCGGTTGACACTTTACTTTGCCGAGCGTGATTTTGATTCGTACTGCTCTCGTTCGTCGACCAGAGTGTTTTGACATGTCAATTACGGTCGACGAGAGTAATTACATGTATTCAACCAATCAGTTGCAAACTGAGACCAACTCGTTTATTATTCAACCTAATGGTTGAGCAACGAAGTCTAGAAGTTAGGGAACAGCAGTTGGATGCGGTTTTCGGGGCGCTTGCTGATCCAACGCGGCGTGCGATCGTGCGCAGGTTGGCGTCGGGTGACGCTACCGTTGGTGAACTCGCGGAACCATTTGCCATGAGTTTTCAAGCTGTCTCAAAACATTTGCGTGTGCTTGAACTCGCCGGGCTCGTCGAGAGAAGTCGCAGAGCTCAGCAGCGCCCGTGCAAACTGCGTATTGAACCGCTCGTTGCGGCTGGCGGCTGGCTCGGTGATTATCGCGAACTTTGGGAAAGTTCTTTTGATCGTCTCGATGTACACCTCACAAAGAAGAAAGGTTCAGCACATGCCTGATATGATCCCCCATATCTCTATTACGCGTACATTTGCCGCTTCCCCGGAAGAGGTGTTCGGTGCGTGGACCAACCCAGTCGATTTCGGCCGATGGTTTGGTACAGAGTCCACGAGTGTGGCAGACGTCACCATGGATCTTAGGGTTGGGGGTGAGTGGAGCGCTCGCATGATTCTAGGCGACGGTGATGAGATCAGTTGGCACGGCTCCTATCTCGAACTGGCGCCACCGCATCGACTTGTACTTAGCCTAAGCGATCGTCCTGGCGACCTATTTGAACGAGTGACTGTCGATCTCAAGGCGATCGCTGAAGGAACGGAGATGCTGTTCACGCAGTCCGGCGGAAACATGCCACCAGAGAATTATGCTCAAGCTGAATTGGGTTGGCGAGCGTTCTTTGACGACCTTGCAAATGGGCTAGCTGGATAAGCGCTCAAAGGGTGCCACTAGTCCCATTGCTTGTCCTACCTGGGGAATTGTTGGCTTCTCGGCTTTGTCTCTGCGCATGGTTATTTTCCTCAATTGAACTGGGCGATGAAATTCGGTTCGCTTGGAGACAAAATGTTCGAGCGAATGTGCATGGCTGAGGTCGAGGATTCGAGTCCCTCGTCGCATAGGTGGGAGGACTAAACAGGTTTGGGCAGGCCTGGAACGGGCGGAGTTGCGGTTCGTATTGTGTGGCTCAAGGTCCACCAAAAGTCTCTTAGTCAATTCTGTGAAACATTCTGCATCATCCATTGATCGACTCACCGAATAAGAGACATCATTCGATTTGAGTGGTGTTGATAGAACTGGGACAATCTTCAAATTGGAATTCAGAAAGGTGAGGGCGGTTCCCGACCTGTGCAGGCAGTTCTTGTCAGAATTATTCGGCAGTATTTATGCGCGATACGAAACTGTTCACGGTATCTATCGCCTCCTCCAGACTGATTGATAGTCCCTCGGTCTGCTGGAGATTTCCCCAGAGTGCATTCCAACCTGGGAATTTTCTAATGATCGGAGGCCAAGGCTGCGCGGCTCTCGTTGCGAAGATCTCGATACAAGCCGATTTTATTTCCGGTAGTTCAATCGTTGAAACTCCGAGTTCTTCTATGAGCATGATATCAGCGAGGTCGCGTGCCCGATCATTGGTGTGATCTTCGGAGGAGGCTTCAGTGCAGGCATGAAGTTTCTGAGCAATCTGAAACCTTAGAGGCAAGAATGCGACGACATCCGGTTCTTTGAGTTTCACGGGCTCAAGGCTGATTGCTAGGCTGATTACTTCTGGGTCGCGCAATGAAGTGGCTTCTTCGGAAGATATTTCGAATGGGACTGTCATGAAGTCCTTTTCTAAGTAAGAGAGTTTGATCTTGAAACGTAATGGCGAAGGCGAGGTACGCGCCTTTTCAATTGGCTGTGCGTCGGTCACCCTTCCAGTGAATCCATGCCAGCCAGTAATGGCTTTTCCTTGGATCAATCTGACCGCTTCGTCTAACTCGCCACGAAATGCGGCATCGAGATCCTTGGTAGCTCGTGCGTTCAGTCCGAAACGCATAATCAGGGCAGAACCTCCCTTGAACACAATCCGATGTCTTCCGTTATCATCAGGCAATCCGTCGAGCATCTGAGCAATAACTGATATACCAATGAGATGGCGGAGCCGAGCAACGGTAATCCCTTCCGATTTGGACCATTCCGTTAGCAAACGCTCCAGATGTTGCTTATTGCTGGGAGATGGTTTTTGTTCAGTCATTTCTCAATGATTTTTTGGATATACCTCTGTCTGCCAGTTGGACACGAAGGCGAGCTTCGGTAACGGAGCCAATTAATTCACGTGCTCGTGCATTCACGATGGCCTGAGTAACGAGCCCACCAGCGATGCCTACCTTGATAGCATCGGCAATGGCGACCTGCGGAGTAAGCACTGGAATGTTGTTCACTGTGTCGATGTCGGTCACTTTTAGCTTTCGTCGGCGTGTTATGTATCGATCCCGTCCCTGACGTCGAGGCTGGTAGGTGGGAGGGACTATGATCTCGATCTTCATTGGGTTGACGTCTGCGAGGTTCCACAGGGCGAGTGCTGATTCCCCTGCTATTACTCCTCGTCCATTGGCCCACAAAACAGCTTCGTGGAATTCATCTTGTTCAGTGATAGGAATGGCTACGAGCCGGTAGAGGCCCCATCCCCGATGTTCTAAACGACCAATGGCAGCAAGCTGGCGGAGTACGGCTGGGTCGATGGAAAGCTCTTGGGCTTGGGCCGCGCGAATGAAGCCATGTTGGTCGGCGGCCCGCTCTACCAGACGCTCGAAAACAGTCATTCTAGCCATATGTACTAGTGTAGTCTCAGAAGACGATAATGCACACTTAAAGATTTATGGCTGTGCAAAAACGTATCTATATCCTACGATTTTGCACATAGTAGATGAGCTGTCCTGATTTGGTAGTCATTGATGATTGCTTCGGGTGGTGTTTTGTTAGCGCATAATGGTTGCAGTGGAATCGAGGCGCCACCTCTAAGTCGTTTCAAGTCCACTTTGCTGGGCGAGGCGGAGCATCGGCAGGAGTTTTCACCCAACAATCCACCCAACAAATGTGTCCGAGGGCGTCCCATTCAGTCTCACTGAGTTTCAATGGTCTTCAAGTTGCAAAGCTGGGAGCTGTTATTATGGGACACACTGCGACACTTTGGCGACTAGATCGGACACTTTGGAGCCATCTCATAATCCCTTGGTCGTGGGTTCGAGTCCCACCGGGCCCACTTTATATTTATGCTGTTCAGAGCCAATTAAGTTGTAGGGTTTGGACAACTGTGACCTCGGAAAACCCAACTTTGCGAGGCTCCTAGGGATGCATGTGGAGTCTGACCACCTTCTAGTTCTCGAGCCATGATTTCAGTTATGCCCTAAATTTGGTCTGCCAGAGTGAAATTTGAAAGTCGTCTCCCTTGAAGTCTTTTGTCGGCCCACTTACTCTGACTTATATGTGCTTGGGGTAGACAATTGCTCCGTTCGTTAATACGAACGAAAATGGCATTATTTGGAATAAATGTGGTAAAAGAGGTCGTTATTAGGTACACTATTGTCATGACAGCGCTTGATGTGCTCTTGGAGGTTGCTATTCAGCAACACGGATATGTGACAGTAGAAGATGCTAGAAGAGTCGGAGTTGACCCTCAGCGACTTCGGGCGCTTGCATTGCGAGGTCGTGCTGAGCAGCGAGAACGAGGTCTATACCGAATTTCCTTAGTACCGCATCGCCCTCACGACGACTATGCTGAGGCAGTCCTTCTAGCTGGAGACCATGGTGTTCTCGCTGGCGAAGCTGCTCTTGACCTTTGGGACCTCGCTGATGTTAATCCCCGTCGGATCGAAGTCATAGTACCCCCGGGTCTGCGGATACGACGAATTCGAAAAGATGTCGTCTTCTTAATGAGAGATATTTCAAGAGACCAAATCGACGAAGTAGATAACATCCGGGTCGTCTCTCCCTCTCTTGCAATTGAGGTTGCCATGGACGAGGGCGTCGACGGCAGCCTTATAGACCAGGCCATTACAAAGGCCAGTCGGCGTGAATTAATAGGAGCCCGTAGCGCGGCGAAGCTTTTGGCAGCTCTTGATGATAAGGAGAAGGGGGCTAAGTGAGCGAAAGCAATCGGATTCCAGGCGATCGACAGCACCTGGAACGACTAATTGACGTGTGGGCGCGAGAGGGATCTGGACTCGAACAGATTGCGGCTTGTTTTGCGCTGGGGGCGCTCACTGGTGCTCGTCGTGGGGAGATCTTGGCTTGAAGCACGGAAATTCTTTTGTGGCTCAAGTGTATCTCAAATCAAGGCTTTCCGTCATTTCCACATCGCTTCGTAGCGGCTCGTACAAAGCCGAGATGGTCTATCTTCACGGGCCATTTAAAACTATTGAGGAGCTTGAATGGTCCACACTTTTAAACGTGGACTGGTTCAACAACCGAAGGCTTCACGGATCACTCGAATGGATTCCGCCAGCAGAGTTCGAACGTAACTACTACGCTCGAATCAGCCTTGGGAACAATGGAGTTCCCAAGTAAACCGGTGTCCAAGAAACCCGGGGGGATTCACTCTACCTTGACCCACCAGATGCAGCGATTGTTGTCCTATGCCTCGATGAAAAAACCCAGATCCAGGCACTGGATAGAACACAGCCTGTGCTTCCACTTGTGCCTTTTGTTCTGTGGCGCCAGACCCAGGGCCAAAGGCGGTCTCTTTACTGGCAATTTAGGACTCTCTGCGTAACAAATATTCTACCAGTTCAAAAGGTAAAAGTTCTTTGTCAGATACCGTGCTCACATGTGAAGTTCAGTGGCTTCAGGCTTCGCCCCGGATTCACGCTTTGTGGTACCGGAACTCTTGTAACTATGGATCACTTTTCGCAACTGAACAATACGAATCGACCCCAACGCCAATACCAGAAGACCACCCAGCGCCGCCGCGACAAAAAGAGCAAGCGCCAAAGGAACCGTGCCCGACCACGTGACAAAAGTTATCTTGGTGTCGCCAAGATTTTGGAATGCGAACAGGAGAATCATTGCCAAGAGGACCAGGGATGGAAGTATTCTCGCCCAGGCTCTACTAGCCCACGTAGATGTGATTGCGGTGCCCGGGATTGGAGACGTATCACGAGTCGGACGGGTAGAGTCTATTGTTTCCAACCAGTCTTGCTCCACGGGGCCCGCTCGTGATGGGGACACTGGTCGAGCAGACTCGATTTGAGACTTCAAACCTGGAAGTCGGATTCGCATGGGAACCCCCGATCCTTCCTGGGCCAACCAAGCCCGTTTGCTCAGTAAGAGCCAGAGCCCAGCCTATCATGCATTCCGGTGCAAAGCGATGGAGACTTCGAGCCACCTGAGGTGGGCACGTCCAAGGGACGGCTCCGTCGGGTTATACCCCCAAATCCTTATGAGAGGTGCATTAGGGCGACGAATTGTGCTTCAGGAACAGGCGGCACCCGGGCAAGAAGACAAATACCCCTAGACACATGTGTGACTTCATGTTATAATATCGGGCAAGGCGCTGGTTTGGCCGATTGGCCGTGGACCGAAGTACGGCTATCACCTCTATTCCCTACCGCGAAGCACCCATCATTCCTCGGGCGGTACAGTTTCTTGCCTTCTAAGGTAAGTCGAGCAAGATCCTTATTGCACTCAGTGCTCAGACCTAGAGGGGCGGAAAGATGAAACCCGCGAAACAAGTATTTGTTAAAGGACGTACTGGCCTTACCGTTGGCCTGGCAGCATCAGCAGCGACAATTACTATAGCAGTGCTTTTAGTGGCGTCTGGTACAGCCGATGCGACGGTAGCAGCTGTCCCTCTTGGCACAACCGGTTCCTTTGCTGTTCTGGCGGCTACCGGTATAACCAACACAGGCACGACCACAATTAATGGCAACATCGGCTCATATCCCACGGGAACTGAAACCGGATTGCCAAGCCTTGTATTGAATGGAACAAATTATGCCGCCGACGCCACCTCCCAGGTGGCGCAGAACGACCTCGTAACGGCCTACAACGATGCCGCAGCTGAAGGCCCGACAATATCGATTCCAGGTGGCATCCTCGGTGTGGAGGTTCTGACACCTGGCGTCTACAACTCTGGGAGCACAATCCAACTCAATGGGCCATTGACCCTAGATGGCAATAACGATCCGAACTCCGTTTTCGTTTTCCAAGCCGGTTCTGGACTGACCACGGCCTCTACCAGCCAAGTTATTCTGGAGAACGGCGCACAAGCTTGCAACGTTTTCTGGCAGGTCGGTAGTTCCGCGACTCTTGGATCGGGCTCCAGCTTCCAGGGAACCATTCTCGCCTCCGCGAGCGTCACCCTTGGATCCAGCGCTAAGGTATCCGGCCGACTGCTTGCTCATACCGGCGATGTCACACTTATTTCGAACACAGTCACAGTGCCGACCTGTACTGCCACCACCGTTACAACCCCGGCTTCGACCACAACGACTTCAACAACGTCTGCAACGACAACTACAACCGGGGTTGGAACGACAGCTGGCACAACTACAACGACTTCACCCGCCGCTGCACCGGCCATCATTACTGTTCCACCCACTCACACCGGTAAGCCCTGGGCTGGATGGCAATGGTGGATTGGAACTGGCATCCTTGGTGTTGGAGGAATTGCCCTAATGGTGCCATGGAAAATGAAGCGAAGTCTCCGTCGTCAGAGATGACAGCAGCAAGGATGTCGAGTGACGATGCGTAACATGCGTGTTGTCACGCGATATCGGCTGCGCGTTGGGATAGGAGGGGCACTACTGGCGCTCGCTGCTGGCGGGGTAATCTACCCTCTCACCTGGCAGCACCATCAGAACTCTGCAGGTCGGCAGATAATCAATCGCGATGTCACCCAAGCCAGATTGGCCGGTACCAAATCCGGGGCTTGTTCTGCACTTCCTGGCCCTGGAGTACTGGTCATTCCCGCCCTAGGATTGACCGCACCAGTCGAGCAAGGACTTTCCGATTCAGTTCTTGAGGTTGCCATCGGCCACGATCCATCGACTTCCTGGCCAAGCCCAGGCCAATCCAGTCTTTTGGCTGGCCATGATGTCGGGTATTTAAGCCGAGTTGCGAAGCTTAATCCAGGGGACGCCATTAGCTACATCGAGCCGTGCGCCACAATTAATTTCGTTGTAGAGCGTCATGTCATTTCAAAGCCCTACCAGCAAATCACCGTGCCTCCTCAAGGAGGCCTTGTGCTTGATTCCTGCTGGCCGACCAACGCACTGTGGTACACCCCCGAGCGCTATCTGGTGGTCGCCCGATATGTCTCCACCACTCATGGCTCTCCCGTTGTGCCAAGTACGCCCACATCCCCTGAAGTGCCAGTGGTGAATCTCCCTTCTGGACTGACACCTAATGAGGTTTCTCTGGCAACAAACACATGGCCGATGGGAAACCTCCTCATTACCGGGACTCCTTCAACGCAGTGGGTGCAGTCTCAGGCGGCCCTGCAAGCCGAGTCCCGTGTTCTGGAACTGTTTTTTGGCCTGCGCCGTTCCATTGCCGACAATGAGCCTGCTTGGTCTGCCTCACTGGCGCCGGGGGTATCGGTGCCCAAATGGCTGGCCGGGGTTCCCAACAGCTCTCTCAACGTTGCGGAGGACGTAGGTGGCATGGCAGTTGCCCATATTGTACTCTCATCGTCAGTCATCAGCTTGGGCCGAACCATTGACTTCACTGTGACTGCCATTGCAGAGGGTTCGGCATTTCTCGTCACTTCCGTGCAACAGGTGTCATAAGAGGGTTTCTAAACCGTGAGGCCTTGTCCTAACTGCATGCACTCTGGTTGCGGGGATGGGTTCGACCAGCATGAGTAGACATATGAGTGGAACATTTCGCGGAAATGGAACCGTCACGCTTACTGAAGAGGGTGACACCAGATTAATATCAACGGTTTCTTCTCGGCTCAGAATCCACTCCAGACTCACGGTGATGCGCGCTGACGATAAAGCCCAGATATGGCAACTTTGAATTTTCTCTATCCCGGATCCTCCCCAGAGAGACCGATGAGATTTTGGGAGCAATGGCCCACCCAACAGACAGAAGAGGACATTTGCTCGGTTGAAGTGCCGGAACTTGTGGCTCCTTTGGCGACTGAGGTGGGATGGCTGGCTCAGGAGTCGAAACTTGGGTTGGGATTGGTTGTACCGATGGGTATTGGTCACGGTCCTGCAAGGTCGTGTCCAGGACATTTTCTGATTTGTCAAATAGCTTGGAGTCTCCAGACTTGGTAGTCCATGCTTTCATGGTTAGTCGGAAAGGATGCCTTGAGTATCAGGCTGGTAGTTAGGGTTAGCTTTAACGGCATTGTAAACTGCTTTTCTTTGGTCAATAGCAAGTCGATCTAATGCTTCTTGTGGTGTATTGGGATTATGGGCCAATGCGATGCGGATTGCTTTCCTTCTATCAGATGCGAGTACAGATAGAGTTCCTGGCGGTGTAGCGACATTTAGCGCCACTGCAACTCGGATGTCTTCTCTCCCATCGGCCGCCAAGCGAGTGAGTGTTGCAGATGGTGTAGTGGAGTTATAGGCAACTGATGTACGCACCAGCTTGCTCGGATCTTCTGCCAAATCGGCAAATACCGTCGAAGGTGTATTTGGATTTTTGGCAATGTTTCGACGAACTAGACCATTATCGATCTTGGCAAGTTCGACTAGCGACTCAGGAGGTGTATTAGGATTTCCCGCGACTGCAATTTGAATTTCCGTTCTTTGATCAGCGGCTAATTTCTCCAAGATATCTTGAGTTGCGTTAGGATTAAAAGCTACTGCTATCCGGGTCTGTACCCTGTCATCGGCTGCAAGGCCAATAAGTATTTCGGTGGAGGTGTTGGGATTGCCACCGACCGATCTGCGAACCCATTTGTTCTCATCATCAGCTAGTCGAGATAGAAGGTCGGGCTGAGTGGCCAGATTTTTAGCCACGCAATTGCGCACTTCCCAATCGCTGTCTTGAGAAAGCCTGGAGATAAGTTGGGTAGATGTGCTTGAATTACTCGCGGCCGCTATGCGGATTGAGGTCCTCTGATTTGCCGCAAGAGCTTCCAGGGTGTGTAGCGGGGTGGAGGGATTTTCAGCGACAGAAATTTGAACCGGCTTAGTCTCATCATCTGCAAGTTTTGAAAGGCTGCTTTGCGGTGTATTTGGATTTTTGGCAAGTTCGTTTCGCACTTGCCATGAGCTATCCTCAGCCAGTTGTTCACTAAGGTTGGGCGTGATCCTGGGATTGCCTGCAACTGACATACGAATATTGGTCCTTGGATCTGCGATGAGCCACGATAGCGTTGCCGGCAGCGTGCTGGCATTTCCGGCTACTGCAACGTGGATGAGCTTTCTTCCACTGAACGCAAGAAGATCTAGCACATGTGGTGGGGTGCTTGAATTTCCTGCTACCGCCACGCGAGTTTTTTCGCTGGCATCATTGGCTAATTCGACCAGAATTGAGGACGGTGTGTTCAAATTGGCACCGATTGATTTTCTTACCAACGTTTTTTGATCAGCTGCAAGAAGTGCGAGCACGTTCCTGGGTGTAGATAAGTTTGAAGCAACACTTTGGCGAACCTCCCAATTATCATCTTTCCCCAGCTGGCTCAATATGTCCGCAGGCGTACCCAGATTTCCCGATACTGCCATTCGGACCTTCTTGCGCCGATTTGATGAAAGTACGACCAAAATTTCCGCTCCTGCATTGAAATTACCTGCCACTGCAGCAGGGATAGATTTCTTTCTATCCTGTATCAGCCGTGCTAAAGCTTCTAATGGGGCGTTGGGATTTGCGGCTATGGCCAGACGCACGGATTTGTGTCTATCGCCGGCAAGAATTGCAAGAAGTCCCGGAGGAGCATTAAAGTTAGCTGCCACATTCATGCGAACTTTGACGTTCTCAATTCTCGCCAGAAAAGTGAGTGAGTCCGAAGGGGCAGATGGGTTACTGGCAACTGCAAAGCGAACCCATTTATTGTCGTCCTCAGCAAGTTGTGAAAGTACTTCGGCTGGCGTGTTTGGGTTGAAGGCTACCGCATTGCGTATAACCTCGAGGTGATGGTTAGCTAGGTGCGTGAGTGCTTCTGGGTCAGAGGATGTCTGGGCTAAGGACAACTGATCATTGAGACTTACGTCGGTGAAATCATTCATGGCAATCAACTACTTAATTAGCAGTTAGTGCACAATTGACTGACTAAATATGCGTTGGTCCCTACCCAGGTTCAAGTAGTTGCACACACGCGTCGCGACCGCAAGATCGCTGAGATTTATGCGAAGGAGTTGAATCCATTTGTGTTTATGAATACCAGTCTGGCATCTCAAATGCTAACGGACTGCTCCCTGGGAGTCCGCACCACAACTAATTCAAAAAAAAGGTATTGGATATTCCGCATTCCAAGCTAATAAAAGTATATCAGATTGTTGTATATCAAGCTGTATATTTCAGACAAGACCATTGAGGGGCCGATTTCGGCCAGGCGGAGCTAAGCACGAAGTGTCTCCAATGTCATACCTAACTTCTGCGACAAGCTGAATTGTTGCCCGCCCCGATGGATACTCATCCCGGTGATCAGTGACCATAAAGATTGCGCGGTGACGAACTTTTGGTGAGAATCTGTTTATCTTTCCAATAATGACACTCTCACTCTCTAAAGATTAGGAGTGTTTAGAAAACCCAGCCCAAATCACCTTGGGAAATAGAGCACTTGCAGAAATTTGCCGAGCAAATCGTTTGCGTTTGGACCTGTTCATTTTACCAAATCAATTTGAGTGCCCTTAAGGAAGCCCAGGGGAAGCTTGAAGCCGCCCGCAAACTCCTTCACCAGCGGAGTTATCTCTACGTTCCACAACTTCCACTGTTTTAGGCAAGAATGCCCAATACGGTTTCCGGCGAAGATATCAAGAGAGCGCTACCGCCTGGCTAGCATCTCACAAATGCTGCGACGGATCACCCGTGCCTTTAGGACTCGCGACGGGGGTAGTTCGGATGACCGAGAGAGTGTGGCGTCGCTCCAAGCCGTGTGGCGTTGATACGCTACGGCCAGTACCATTGGCAGGTCCCCATACCTCTCCGGCAGGGCAGGCAAAGAACCGAAAGGACAACATTATAGCGAGTCCAGCCAGTAGTTTTACACCGTAATATGCTGTTTGTGATATATGCGCTGGTAGTAGTGTGGTTATGAAAGAATGCCACAGACTGGTTAGCGCACTCGCCGACCGGCGAAAAGCGCTGGGAATTTCTCAAAACGAGGTAGCCAAAGCCCTTGCGGTGCGGCAGTCGAATGTTTCACGACTTGAAAAAGGAAAGCATGAGCCGCAGCTTTCTACCGTTCTTGCATTTGCTCGCGTGCTTGGCAAAAGGATCAATCTGTGTGACGACGGTTTCGAAGCCATGACCCCGGCTTCCTGCGCCCTCGAAGTTCGTGCTTTGCTTGAAGAGTCTCCGCCGGATACCGCGACCGCTTTTCGGGTTGTGACGGAACTTGTAAGTCAATGGGACCTTGTACCCGACGATCAAAAGGTGGAGTTGATGACACAGAAGCCAGTTACCACACGGGTTGCGAAGTTCGACGCACTTATCGCAGGCGTAGTCGAGATGCTTTGCGTTCGCTCTGACGTGGTGCCTCCTCCGTGGGTTTCAGATCCGGAGTATTTCCTGGAACGGTTCGAGTGGTTCACGCCGATACCAACTCTCGAAGCATTGGCTCTGGCAAACACGCCTGCCCCTGTCGCCATTCGTGGAATATTCGTGGATGAACAATCACTCAGGAGTGTGTAATGGTTTTTACTAGGGATGACATTATTTCACACCTCACTGCGCTTTAGGATGAGCTTGAAAAGCGGGGAATTCGCGGGGAGATATTTCTCGTGGGCGGAGCTACGATGGCCCTTGCCTACAATCGCAAGCGAACAACTAAAGATTTGCACGGTGTTTTTGAACCGAAGATGATGATTTACGATGCTGCTAATGATGTGGCCCAGAAGCGGGATCTAAAGGCAGGCTGGCTGAACGACGCTGTCAAGGGATTTATGCCCAATCCCGATTCTGGTGCAAAAACCATTCTCGACCTACCTGCCCTATCTGTCAGTGTCGTTTCGCCGCGGTACCTTTTTGCCCTAAAAGCTCTTGCGTCTCGCGAAGACAGGGATATAGACGACATCAAGGAGCTCTACCGACTCCGCAAATTCCATTCCGTGGACGAGGCTGTCGACTACGTTGCACAGGTCTTTAGCGGACGCCAAATCGAAGCCCGAGTGGGCTTTGTTCTGAGGGAAACGCTCGAATCCGGTGGTGATATTGCGCCCTCGCTGGAAATTTCGGACAAGAACAGGCTTAGAAAGCACCTTTAGATTGGATTCGAAGCACCGAATGGCTTTTGGGTTACCAGTGCATAGATGAAACTTGAGCGGGTAGCCGAGTGTGACGGTTCCACATGAAGGTGCCTGGCGGGAAGTGGCTCAAGTGATCGCCAGATTGTAATCGGTAGCTGTTGAAGCCATTGGTATCTGCATCGACGAGCAATCTCTTCGACTTGGTTTAGCGGGCCCCTTCGACTTTGGAGCACCAACGGCGTAACGTCTCGACCGCCAAGGCTGCGGTGTCGTAATCGCTGCAATTGATGTACCCAGCCAGCGTCATCCCCCGTCATGGACCCGTAGGGAACTGCATTGGGCATAGCCGGAATCACCGAGTTAATTGGCCACCGTCTAATTCGAAACTAGGTCTACCAACGCCCCCAGTGCTGCCGCTAACCCGGGGTCCGCCACTGTTGCCGACTTGCCAGTTACCGCCGCGCGATGGGACCGTCCTGGCTCCAGCCTTTCGGAGGCCTCCAGCTCCACTACCGCTTTGGTGGCCTTCGAAGGAGCCATCTGCGCTACTGCCGAGATGCCACCCCATCCCAACTCTTGGGTTTGACGCCCAACAATGTGTGCCCGGTCAATATTTCAACTGGGGCCACAACGAGTCGATTCGCCGATGTACCGCCTCAAACATTTCCGCGTCAGTTGCCGTACTTCGAGACTTTTCGGCCGAGCGCACCTTGTTTGACTTATTTATTGGTATACCCAGACCAGGCCGGGAGAAGATTTGAGTGCCATATACCCACGACTAAAGCTGGTTCGTAAGCTCTCGACCTATGTCACAGGTGAAAGGCAAATTGAGGCAAAGCGCCGAGTCATACAGGGGACAAAGTCGTTCCGTGGGCATCTACGAGCTTTTGAATTAAATTCCCAGTTTGAGTTATATGTTTGAAATACCCAGTTTTCGCAGCTAGCACAGTGCTTCTACTTCGCACCTGTTGTCGTTGATGCAGTCATAATCACTCGGAATTTACTTAGCACAGGACAAGACCGCCTGCATTATTGGAACGCAACCACTACGCTCAAGTTAGACCCGAGAATTGGTTGACCTTATCTAGTCTCGGTGTTCCACAAGTCCCGGGGCATTAGCTTTAGTTTTTACATCGTGATATATGGTTATATGCTCAGGTGTTGAGATTCTTTGAAGGGGTTAATGATGAGGGAAAGGTCCTCAGTTAGCTGTGAGCCAGAAGGCTCGACCTACGGATCGAGAGGAGGGCTGGGATCCGGGTTATTAACACAGGTATCCCGTTCCTGACTTCCAATGATCGAATCAGCTCAACCTTTGCAGGAACGCGAGAATCTGCTACATCAAGATCATTCCGCTCCAGAAATACACATAATTAGAAGTGCCTATCGAGTGATGGGCGAGAAGGGCGTTTATCGTGTTCCGCTGCAAGATATCGCAGATGCAGCGGAAGTTAGCAAAAGCGTGTTGCTTTACTACTTCAAGAGCAAGGAAAACCTTGTTCTAACGGTTATGCGCTGGGTTCTTAACCAAATTGCTGAAAGGATACGAGCCTCAGTTTCTCACGTCAATGAGCCCGAAAAGAGGATCCGCCTAATGATCGATACGATCTTTAGTGATCCATTGCAAAATAGACGTTTTTACCTGACATACATTGGGTTGATAGGTCATGCTGCAAGTTCTGACTCATTTGGCCATTTGAGTGCGACCTTCAGATCAACCGTGAATGCGATCTATGCAGAAGTCATCAAAGATGGTTACGACAGCAAGACATTCAAGGTGAGAGATATTGCCGAAGCTGCAACAGTCATCCGAGCTATCATTGAAGGGCTTTACATTCAGTGGCTTCAAGAGGAAGATTGGAAACGTCTTCATGCATGGTACAAGGAAGCTTGTTTAGCGGCAGTGTTGACCTACCTTACGGGTGAGGTTGAAGACGGAGGTCTTCATACGACAGGTTCGCCAACAACCGAACAAAGTTCAGAATCTGGAAACGCTGTCATTCAAGGAACCGGATAGTTGTTGTTTTTCAGGAAAGACTGCCCATATTGCAGCTACCGTGCTAACGATGTTTCGATAGTCGGAATGACTTAAGCAAGGTGTTTGAGCTGACCGAGCATTGGTCACCTTGAGGGACTGTTGACTGAACATGCGTAGGTCGGATCGTCCGAGAAAAGTGGGACAATTAGCGTTCAGAGTTTTCACCCGGTTCGAGCACCCGGTTCGAGCACCCGAAACGACGCGCGCAAAGTTTCTTGGGCCGATTTATTCAATTATTTAGTGAATCAGCCATCTCTTTCTCCGGCAGATTGACCCACGCGACGGCCGGAAAGATCTCCTGATAGCGCGCTGGGGTGCAGATTAAGGATATCGTATGGCGAGAAGACTTGGTCCGTTGCAATTTCGTTATTTCAATCGCATATCTTTGGCCAGTTTCCGGTGAGGGTTTGACTAACCGGTCAGACAGGATCTAGAATAGTCCAATTGCCTTTTGACATTGAGGTGCAATCGTCGATTGGAGTTCTCCTTCATTCTGTTGGATGGCAGCAGGCCATGTTTGATTGTCGAAAGTCAATACCAACGGCAGCGATTTTGCGCAAGGGGGGAAATGGCAAAAATTGCTGAATGGTTTGAGCTGTTTCTTGTGTGAATGTTTCTTCGACTCACCAGCACGCGATTTGGGATGTCGGTTGGTGGATGCGTTTCGTAGGTGGTAAGGAAATCTGGTCTATACCTCTACTAGCAAAAGTCGCACTGATAAGCGCAGCCTGATGGCGGAGGCTAGTTAAAAAGTGGAGGAAGCTGTGAGCTATACGGATATCAAGGACGTATCGAAGAGCAGGGTGGCTGAGTCTGCTCAACAAACCGTGGCTGAGGAAATTTTAGCTCGGGCGAGTGGTAGGAATCGGGTGAATCCGGGAGAGCACGTAGTAGCCGAGGTTGACGCGATGATGATGCACGACATTTTCGCCGCCGACGTTTTATCCATGTTGCAAAGAACCGGAATTCGACGTTTAAACAATCCATCGAAAGCAACTGTTGTATTTGACCACATGGTGCCGTCACCATCGGTATCATCATCATCGCATCAGGCTAAAGCACGGGAACTTATCAGGTATTACGGTATCGACGCTTTTTTTGAAATCGGGACAGGTATTTGTCATCAGGTGATGGTTGAGGAAAATCGTGTGTCGCCGGGGCAACTTGTCGTTGGTACAGACTCTCATACGACTACATATGGTGCTTTAGGGGTGGCATCCACCGGTATTGGAAGTACAGAAATGGCCTATGCGCTTGCAACAGGCAAGCTCTGGTTCAGAGTTCCGGAGAGCATTGCGATTGTTTTGGAAGGAGAGTTCCAATTCGGAGTGACTGCCAAGGATTTAATTTTGAAGTTGATGAAAGTCATCGGTTCCTCAGAGGCACAGTATTGTTCAGTGGAATTTGGCGGTCCAAGTGTCGGCAATTTGGATTTGGCAGATCGTATGACGGTTGCAAATATGGGGGTCGAGATGGGAGCAAAGTTCACCATCTTTCCGCAGGGACCCCTAACTACCTTAAAACGGGATGCAAGATATATTGCAAGCCACGTTGTATCGCTGGACAAGTTAGTACCACAGATTGCTGTTCCTCACCACGTTGAAAATGTTGTTGACGTAAATGAAGTAGTCGGAGTTCCTCTGGATCAAGTATTCATTGGATCTTGTACCAACGGTAGATTGGGAGACCTTCGACTCGCGGCAGATGTCCTGAGGGGAAAGCATATCGCCAAGGGTATCAGACTGATTGTCACCCCTGCCTCGGCCAATGTGATGGCAGCGGCTGCACGCGAAGGAATCATTGAAGACCTTGTCAAAGCGGGTGCTTACGTTGGTGGTCCTGGATGTGGGCCTTGTTTCGGGGGCCATATGGGGCTTTTAGCTCCAGGTGAACGATGCCTGGGCACGCACAATCGTAACTTTCGGGGCAGGATGGGATCAGGGGATGCCGAGATATATCTTGGGTCTCCTTTGACGGCGGCTGCTTCTGCGCTGGCTGGCGCAATAGCTGATCCGCGTGAGATTTTGGATGGGCTAGGCAGCGTGCATACTGGCACAACGATGAGTAGTTCCGGGGGATAAGAAATGGCAATGAATGATAATGTAACGAAAATCCTGGGAAGGGCGTGGTTGTTCGGACCAGATATCTCGACCGACATGCTCTCTCCCGGGCAGTACGTTCATCACCCGCCGGAAGAGCGCCTGAAGCATGTACTTGAATCAGCTCGACCAGAGTTTGCGAGTCAGGTTCGACCTGGGGAGATCGTCGTGGGTGGTCCAAACTTCGGATGTGGATCATCTCGAGAGTCAGCGCCACAGCATCTGAAGGATCTTGGAGTTGCTGCGGTGGTTGCCGACTCTTTCGCGAGGATATTTGCGAGAAATGCGATTGCTATAGGGTTGGTGGCTATCGCGTGTCCGACTTTATCCGAAGTGGTTGAAGATGGCGATATCATTGAGGTGGATGTAATAGCTGGTCGTGTTTCTATTCTGGATCGAAACATAACTCTGGATGCCGACAGCATTCCTGAACCAATGATGGACGTGTTGCGACTTGGTGGTATTGAGCCCATGCTTGCCCTAATAGGTGCAGAGCAGGCACAAGACAAATAGAGCCTCAAAACAGCGGAGGCAGAGTCCCTACTGTCATCAGATGGCGAAGACTTTGCCTGAGTTTGGCAATCCAAACTAGCTCCAGGTTTGCTGACGTTGCGCTGTATGGCAGTCAACATGTCTCAAATGCCGGGAGCAGGTTAAATCTTCCGCCAGGTCGTCGTGCAGTTAGTAATCAAATCATCGTGATTTCCCCATTCCAATTTCAATGTGGCATTTACTTTTCCTCAGTCTGCCAAGGCGATTTTTCGATTGTTAGAGTGAAGGAAGATCTTCTACGATTGGCTCTGAGGCAAACCCTAGGTGCGGACCTTTGCTAGCGAATGTTCTGTTGCGATCCAGCCGCCTATGCCGCTTTCGCGGCCCTTGGAGGGCCTGGCGGGTCTAGGTGATCAATTTGTTTGGAGTCTGGCCACCTTTTCCAGCCATTCTGCCAGCGGTTACATTGAAAAGATATCCTAGATAGAAGTGCGCTTACATTACGACCCTTGCAATGTCCTAGGGCGGCGTCGATGTACTTGCTGACGATTTGCTAAATCCCTTAGCTTCTGAGCCACTCAAAGGATTAGATCTGGAATGGCAACCCAAGCCGCCAAGCTAAAAACTTTCTATCTGAAGTTGACTGACTGGTCAGTCTAACGCTATGATATCTGTACTAGAGGGGTAAACGTATAGCCATTGGATCTAAATATGGCCATCGCGATTGTGCGGCAAGTTCGATTGAAGTGGGGAATCAAAAAGCCAGAAACGAGCAAAGTTGGATCTTTTGTGGGGATTACTTGGCATATCAGATTCTCAGGGTTGCATTTGCTGGCTAGGGAAAATTGGGCAAGAGCCAGATCTATTTGGCAGTGAAGTGCAATTTTCTCACAAGGCATAAAGGAGGGGTAGACCAAATGCAAGAAATCAAGAAGTCAGTTTCTGGACCGCCAAATGAGGGAAATCCAACCTATTCGGGACTTATTTTCGATTGGGATAAGATTGACACTCCCGTTTGCTCATTTGAAAGGCCGGAAAGGATAATTCTAAATGACGAAACGCTTCGCGATGGACTTCAATCCCCTTCCTGTCTGCAGCCGACCCTGGTTCAAAAACAAGACTTTCTGCGTCTTATGCCCGTCCTGGGAATTCATTCTGCGAACATCGGATATGCGGGGGCTAGCACAGGGGTACTTGAGGACGTTATAAAGCTCGCCGAGACCATTCGGTCAGAGCACTTGTCAATAGCGGCAAATTGTGCGGGACGCACTCACATCGACGACATCGATCCGATGATAGAGGCGAGCCAGCGGTCAGGATTGCCAATTGAAGCGACGATGTTTCTTGGGTCCAGCCCGATTAGACAGCTGGTTGAGGGATGGGACCTCAAGGATATGGTCGAAACAGTCACCAAAGCGGTCAGTTATGCGGTAAACCATGGACTGGAAACCATGTTTGTGACCGAGGACACGACTAGGGCCCGCCCGGAAGATCTTTCACGGCTTTATCGCGCTGCGGCAGAGGCTGGAGCGACTCGTGTGTGTATTTCAGATACGGTTGGCTCCGCCACTCCGGTTGGAGTACAGCACCTAATCCGGTTTATTCGAAAAGAATTAGATGACATAGGTTTTACGACGATTGAGATCGATTTTCATGGTCACCGTGATCGCGGTCTAGATCTTATCAATAACATGGCTGCACTTTCCGCCGGCGCCACCCGGGTGCATGGTTGTGCACTGGGAGTTGGCGAGCGGGTCGGTAATACATCGATGGACACCTTGGTGGTCAACCTAGTCCTCAATGGTTGGATGGATGCAGATCTGACAGCCTTGCCGGTGTATTGCAATTTGGCAAGCGAAATGACTGGTTTTCCAATTGTAAGGAACTATCCCGTCATGGGTGATGATGCCTTTACCACAAGTACCGGGGTTCATGCTGCGGCAGTAGCCAAGGCGTATGAAAAAGGTGAAGCCTGGCTGGCCGATCGCATCTACTCGTCCGTTCCTGCTGGGCTTGTGGGCAGGGAGCAACGCATATTGGTGGGTCCGATGAGCGGGAAATGGAATGCTTTGTTTTGGCTCCGTCAGCATGGATATGGAGAGTCTCCAGATCTGGTGACTGCAATGTTGGATGCGGCAAAGCAATCCATGCATGTTTTGACGGATGAGGAAATATACGTCGCATTGAACTCGGTAACGGAGAATGTGAGCTCCAACCAGCATGAGGGGACACTGGTATGAAAAAAGGGATCGAGGCCACCATGGAAGTGAAGCCGGGACTGGTGGCCCACAATGGCCATGAAGATGTCGATGAGCGCCACCGGAACGGCGCTGAACCGGCGGGAAAATCAGTAAAGCATGGACCAGCTGAGAACACGAGTCTTTATGCAGGCCTTTTGTCTGGCAATGAGGCAATTGCATTGGCCACCTGGCACTCGGGTGCCGGCATGGCCGTTGGATATCCCGGTACACCTAGTACGGAGACGCTGGAGTATTTAGCGAAGATTACATCAGCATCTGATATCTATGTCGAGTGGTCTACCAACGAGAAGGTAGCCATGGACGTGGCTATGGGTGCTTCACTAGCTGGTGACCGGGTGTTGGTAACCACCAAGCACGTTGGTTTGAACGTGGCTATGGACTCCTTTATGACGAGCCCCTTTATCGGTGTCAATGGAGGGGTGGTGATTCTTGACGCTGATGACCCTGGTATGCATAGTTCTCAGAACGAGCAGGACAACCGATATCTTGCTCGGTTTGCCGGCATTCCGATGCTAGAGCCATCAGATAGTCAAGAAGCCTATGAGTTTACGAGAACTGCGTTTGAACTCAGTGAAAAGTGGGATACGCCGGTCATGCTCCGCATGACGACCCGAGTTTCCCACTCGCGCTCGAAGGTCATACCCGAGCCAATGCAAAGTCCAAAAAAAGGGGAGTTTCATCGTGATCAGCGTAAATACGTGATGCTTCCAGCCAACGCTAGAGCGCGACATGTATCTCATTTAGACCGTCTGTCAAAAATGGAACAGTGGGCTGAGGAGGTCTCCTTCAACTCCGAGGAGATGCGCTCCTCGTTGGTCGGGGTTGTCACCTCTGGAATTTCTTACCAGTATGTACGAGATGTTCTCCCCGAAGCAAGCGTGTTTAAACTCGGCCTCACGTTTCCTGTTCCAAAAGAAAAACTGAGAAGCTTTGCCCGCAAGGTTGACAGACTGTTTGTGGTTGAGGAACTCGAGCCATATCTCAAAGAAGAAATGGCCATCTTTGGTCTTGTGGCTGAAGGCGCCGCGTTATTTCCGCGTAACGGTGAGCTTTCTCCTCGTCTCGTTCGTGAAGGTTTTCAGAAGGCTGGGGTGCTGGAAGTCACTAAGGAACCGGCTCTTCCGGTTGGCACTCAGTCGGTTCCAGCGGTAGGTCCCCGATTTCCTCTGTTATGTTCGGGATGTTCTCACGCGACGCCGTTTTTTCTTCTAAGAAAGTTCGATGCTGTGGTGGCCGGTGACATAGGGTGTTACACCCTTGGAGCAACTGAGCCGCTTGCTTCGATGGATACCTGCCTTTCTATGGGGTCCAGTATCGGCATTGCAATCGGGCTTGCCAAGGCTGGAAGAACTGGAGGAAGGCCGGTTGTTGCGGTACTTGGAGATTCGACCTTTCTCCACGCTGGAATCCCTCCACTTATCGATGCGGTGCATCGTGAAGCGAATATAACTGTCGTAGTTCTCGACAATGGGACTACGGCCATGACTGGCGGCCAACCTCATCCTGCAACATCATCCGGCATTCGCGGCCAATCTGCTCCGAAAGTGGATATACCGGCTATCTGCAGTGCTGTTGGGGTGAGCCAGGTGATTGTGGTAGATCCCTATGACGTTGGGGCGACGAGCATGGCTCTGCAGAACGCGATCTCCAAAGACGGGGTTTCGGTGGTGATCACTGCCAGGTCATGCGTAGAGTCTCCGGTAAAGAGCAGAGGTCGAATTTATCATGTCGATACAAGCCAGTGTGATGGCTGCCAGCTGTGTATGAACCTTGGATGTCCTGCCCTGGGCTGGGACTTTAGCCTTGACATCATGCCTAAGCGCATAACAATCGATGCCGCGCTGTGCTCCGGATGCACGGTCTGCGCTCAAATATGCCCACAAGGCGCAATACTGTCCGCCGACTCAGAGACTGACGGTTATCGCAATTCTCCATCATGTTTGGTATCGATTAACGATTCTGTTCAAAGGGGGTAGGTGGCTTGGCTTCTAACCAGCGGGGACGAAACGTCATGAGTAACGGAAATGGGGGCGAGAACGTGGCGTCTGCCCGCTCAGGAAATTTGGTATTGGGTGGTGTCGGTGGTCAGGGGATCATCACCGCCAGCAACACAATTTCATATGTATGTATCGAGGCGGGTCTGAACGTAAAAAAGTCTGAAGTGCACGGAATGTCTCAACGAGGTGGAGCGGTGGTGAGCCATCTTCGCTATGGCCCAGAGGTGCACTCCGTAATTCTGGAACCGGGACAAGCGGAGTGGATTCTTGGATTTGAGTGGGAGGAAGGGCTTCGCTATCTCGAATATCTAAAACCGGGGGGTGTGGCTTTTGTGAGCACCGAACGCCGCATACCGCCATCGGCTCAGGTTGACCGCCTCGGAGGGAAGATTAACTATGCGCTTGATCTAGTTCCTCCGATCGGTGTGGTCCCTGTGGACACCTACCGAATCACTGGTAAGGCAGCTGTAGAACGGACAGCCAGTGCCCAGACTGTTCTTTTAGGAGCGCTTTCTGTGGAAATGGGATTGCCCGTTGAGTTTTGGCACAAAGCGATTGAGGCAACTGTTCCGCCAAAAACCATCAAAGCTAATCTGCTCAGTTTTGAAAACGGAAGAAGCTGGTATGAGGAGTGGAAGGGGAGCGTCGTTCCCGGGCACAATACCTCCTCACATTCAGAAGATTTCTCAAATCGATCAAACAATCAACATAGAGCGGGTGCTTCGCGATTGAAAAAGATTGGCGATTCTTCGGAAGCGGGGATATCGATATCTTCCTGGATGGGTGGGATACCACGAGTCGAGATAATGAGAGATTGGTGCAAAGGTTGCAATATTTGTGTGTCAGTATGTCCGGAGAGAGTCCTGTCTATTGACCAGCACGAGATTGCCGTGGTGTCAGAGCCCGATCGGTGCACTGGCTGTGGACTTTGCGCGCGCCTTTGCCCAGACCTAGCGATAGACATATTGCTGGATGCAGCCATAGGTGATGAGCCCGTACCAAGTCTGGCTAAAAAGCGAGGAGATTCCAGATGAAACTGATGCAAGGAAATGAGGCTTGCGCTGCTGGTGCTATTGCTGCCGGTTGCCGATTCTTTGGAGGTTATCCGATCTCCCCGTCGTCAGAAGTTGCCGAGGAAATGGCAAGACTCCTTCCCAAAAACGGAGGCGTTTTTTTGCAGGCTGAGGATGAAATGGCTTCGTTAGGAGCGGTAATCGGAGCTGCTTTGGGCGGCTCGAAGGCAATGACCGCGACATCAGGTCCTGGATTTTCCCTTATGCAGGAACATATAGGTTATGGATATCTTGCCGAGATACCTTGCGTCATCGTGGACGTGATGAGAGGCGGGCCAAGTACAGGGCTGCCGACCGCGCCATCTCAAGGCGATGTGATGCAGGCGCAGTGGGGAACACATGGAGACAGGGCGTCAATTGCGCTAGCCCCCTCGTCCGTGCAAGAGGTTTACGACCTTATGATCCAGGCTTTTTCGTTATCGGAATCTTTGCGTACTCCTGTCATTGTTCTCGTGGATGAGGTTGTAGCGCACATGAGGGAAGGTGTTGACCTTACTTCGTCGGATTCGGCAAGTATAAAAATGCGGCCTCTTCCAACTCAACCCCCCGGCGTTTCATTCGAGCCTTACAGATCCGGGGAGGACCTCGTGCCCCACGTTCCGGACTTCGGAGTTGGGTACAGGTTTCATGTGACCGGACTAATGCATGATGAGCGTGGCTTTCCTACCAGCAATACCGATATTGCGGCCGCGCTATTGGAAAGGCTTGAGAAAAAGGTTCATCTTGCCACGGATCTGGTTGCGCCGGAGAGTTATCTCATGGACGATGCCGATATTGCGATTGTTGCCTATGGAATAACTGGGCGAACCGCAAAAGCAGCTGTGGACGTACTAAGGAGCAAAGGCACAAAAGCCGGGCTTTTAAGGCCTCGATTGCTTTGGCCTGTTCAAGACGAGATGCTCAAGGCTGCACTTGCCAATGTCGAAATCGTTGTGGTCGCAGAGATGAACAGAGGACAGTGGGTAAGAGAAGTTGAGAGGATTGTCGCAGGTGACGCTTGGGTTTATCCGCTGCTCAAAGCTGGTGGATCGATGGTTACGACGGAAGAGGTCGTTAGCCATGCTCTTTCTGCGTCTGACCGTCTTTCTACGACCGATGGAGGCAGGAGTTCTAGACAAGATTTGCGCATTGGGTAAATGGACGTGATGACGTCAGGTGACAGCAGCTGGAAGGTCTGTTGAAGAAGGGTGAGAAGATCATGAATGTGGAAGTGAAATTAAAAGCGCCTACGAGAAGTCCAATGGTGGGCGGCGAGAAGAGGCTTCTTCGTCATGCCATGATGCCACACATGCTCTGCCCAGGATGTGGCCACGGAATTGTTCTTGATGCAATGCTGGCTGTACTCTCGGCGCGTTATGACAATTTGGACAACGTTGCTTTTGTCGGTGGCATCGGCTGCTCTTCCAGGATCGTCGGTTATATAGACGCCTGTACGCTGCACACTACCCACGGAAGGCCCCTTTCCTTTGCGACCGGGCTGAAGCTAGCTCGGCCAGATCTCAATGTGATAGTTGTGACCGGTGATGGAGACGGAGTATCGATTGGGGGTAACCATCTCATTCATGCTGCACGTAGGAATATAGATATTACCTGTGTACTTCTAAACAATGAGATCTATGGCATGACTGGAGGCCAAGCGGCTCCAACTACAGTTCCAGGCGCTTACACCTCAACCACTCCACAAGGAAATACTCAGCATCCATTTGACGTGTCAGAGCTTGTAAAGGCTGCTGGAGCCACTTTTGTGGCAAGAGCATCCAGCTATAGGCCGCAGGTGGTTGGTGATATATTCGGCCAAGCACTGGATCACGTGGGTTTCTCCTTCGTCGAAGTAATGACTGACTGCACTGAGTATTTTGGACGAACCAACCGCTTTGGCGATGGTGCAGACATGCTCATGAGCCAGTCACGCTACGATCCCGCAATCGATGCTGATCTGGCTAGCCGGGCCACCGTAGAGGAGCTGACGAATCCACAACCGGTGAGGCCAGTTCTCCCAAAGGGGATTCTACACAGATCCAGTCGTCTCACCTTGGAGGAGACCTTGAGTGTCAGCGGTGGCAGGTCCTCCAACGCCAATGAAATGGAAGCTTTAGAGCGGGATCCAAGGAGGGGCAACTGATGACCGCCGATCTTTCCAGAGTTAAAATAAGACTTACCGGTTCGGGGGGACAGGGAATTGCACTGGCAGCAACCGTTCTCGCTGAGTCCGCGCTTGGCTGTGGCCTCCACGCCACGCTGATTCAGGAGCACGGGCCTGAGGCTCGGGGTGGAGCTACGCGAGCAGATCTTTCAATTTCATCATCCACAATCCCAAATCCCCAGTTTCAACTACCGGATCTCTGCCTGGTTCTTTCAGACAAAGCATGGGACCGTTTCGGAAAAAAACTAATTGACCGAGATGATGTGGGCCTTGTGGTGGACAAAGAGAAAGTCACTTTGCCTTCACTTGCCAACAATCAAATTGGCGGAATTGTGGCGATGTCCTTCGAAGAAGCTGCAAAGAGTCGTATCGGTTCGAAGCTTGTTACCAACATGATCTGTGCTGCTGCGCTTGCTCGGCTGTTGGAGGCGATCTCTATGGACAGCCTATCGGATGCGGCTGAACGGAGATCGCCTTTGGCGTATAGAGAAAAGAATCGCGCTGCCATCAGACTTGGTTGGCAGCTAATGGATGACTACCTCGACACCCACTCTCTTCCATGGCGGGTTCCAGGTCACGAAATTGGCAAATTAGCTGTTGGTGCCGCCAGTGATTGCGGTGCAAACACCTCGGAGGCGGGTGGTAGTGCTCTCACCGCTTGAAAATATCAGGGTGCTGGATCTTTCCCAAGGAGCAGCGGGACCGATCGCGGGAATGGTGCTTGGTGACTATGGCGCCGATGTCATAAAGGTGGATCCACCCGGTGGAGAATGGGGTCGTAAACTTGGCCCTCCCTTCATCGGTGACCAGGCGGCTGCATATCTGGGCATGAACAGGAACAAGCGATCCATAATCGTCGATCTAAAGCGCACTCTAGGCAGAGATGTTCTTGCCCGGTTGGCCGAGGTTTGTGACGTGGTCATCGAAAGCTTCAGGCCCGGAGTGCTGGACCGATTGGGACTCTCATATCAAGCTCTGGCTTCAAAGAGGCCAGAGATAATCTGGTGCTCCATTTCCGCCTTCGGCCAGGATGGGCCCTGGCGCGACAAGCCGGGAGTGGATGGAATAGTTCAGGCCATGTCGGGAATAATGAGTGTGACCGGAGAACCAGATGGCGCTCCGGTGAAAGTTGGTGTGCCCGCTGCCGACACCGTTGGCGGTCTCGTTGCAGTCCAAGGGATTCTTTTGGCGTTGCTGGTCCGCCAAGCTACCGGCCAGGGACAAAGAGTCGACGCTTCTCTATTGGATTCGATGTTCTTGTTTCAGACCGTGCCAATTTCGATGTTCCAAGCAAGCGGTAAGTCTCCTGGCCGCCAGGGCAGCGCTGCCCCTTATGCCGCCCCAAATGAGGCGTTTCCCACCAAGGATGGCCATATCATGGTCGCGGCCTATTGGCCAGACCGCTGGAGGAAGTTCACCGAAGTGATAGGCCGTCCAGAGCTGGCCGACGACAGTCGTTTTTCAGACCTCGACCAAAGGGTAGCCAACCGCAAAGAGCTCCATCGCGAGCTTTCTCTTATTTTCCAGCAAGCCTCTACCCAAGAGTGGATAAAAAGGCTCGAAGGTGCAGATGTGGTCAGTGCGAAGATATACGACTATGAGGCTTTAGCAAAAGAGGATCACCTCAACACCGAAGATCGTTTTCCCTCGCTTGATCACCCGACATTGGGAAAGATGCCCGGAGTGGGGATGCCCGCCAAACTCTCATCCACTCCAGCTCGTCCCCAAAGGGCGGCACCTCTGCCAGGGGAGAACACTATCGAGATATTGACCGAAGTGGCCGGGGTTCCCATGGATTTGGTTAGACGCTGGCTTTTAGAAGGAGCTGTGGAGCAGTTGGAACACGCCAGTGGATAGGGGAAATGGTCGAAAGGAATTTGGCGCATGTTTGTCTTACCAAAGAAGAGTTTTGTGCAAAGGATCTAGGAGGATGACACTTGAGTGAGTTGATTCAGTCGTCTATTGCTGATGGCGTAGCAGTCGTGACTTTGAACAGGGCGGATGCGCTAAACGCCCTTACCCCTGAGATGCTCGGTGAGCTGATGGAGTTGTTCGAAGAGCTTGACCGGAACGTGCAGTGTCGTGCCATAGTGCTGGCCGGCCAACCCAGGGCCTTTTCAGTTGGGGCGGACCTAAAGGGCAGGGTTGCCGAATATGACTCTGGTGGTGCCAGGGACCCCATGGGGGAGATCGTGAGGGAGCTCTTTTCTTCGATGGAGAAGATCTCCAAGCCGGTAATAGCTGCCCTGGCTGGTTATGTCTTGGGTGGGGGACTTGAGTTGGCGCTGGCATGTGATCTGCGCATTGCCGATTCGACCGCAAAGTTAGGATTCCCGGAAGCCAACGTAGGCAGCATGCCTGGAGCCGGTGGAACCCAGCGGTTGACCAGACTGGTTGGACCGGGGATAGCCATGGAGTTGATGTTCGCCGGCGACCGCATCAGCGCAGATGAGGCGTACCGCCTTGGAATAGTGAACAAAGTGGTGCCGGAAAATGAGGCTGTCTCAGCTGCTGTGGAGTTCGGGAAAAAGGTCGCCACCAAGGCCCCATTGTCCATCGACCGCATCAAGCGAAGCATCTATGTGGCCATGAGTTCCGATTTGGCTACCGGTCTTGAGTTCGAGCAGATCAGCCACGCATTTCTGCGCGGGACCGAGGACCGCGAAGAAGGTATGCGTGCTTTCGTGGAGAAGCGGCCTGCGAAGTTCATAGGAAGGTGATGATGAGATATGGGAATTAAAGATCGTGTTGCCATAATCACCGGCTCCGGTCAGGGAATTGGCGAGGGAATTGCCCGACACCTTGCCTCTGCTGGCGCTTCAGTGGTCTTGAACGACATAGATGAGCAGCGGGTCGCGGCGCTTTCCGATGAGATGAAGGCATCTGGATTAGAGGCGAGTTACTTCGTCGGCGACGTCTCGGCGAAAGATGGTGCCACCGGTCTGATTGACTACGCCAGGGACAACTACGGCAGGCTCGATATCTTGGTGAACAATGCCGGCATAGCCCGCGACAAGTGGCTGGTGAAGATGAGTGAAGAGGATTGGGACGAGGTGATGAGGGTCAACCTCAAGTCCCAGTTCCTTTGCACCCAAGCCGCGGTCAAGCCGATGATGGACGTCAATTACGGCCGGATAGTCAACATTGGATCTCGCGCCTGGCTGGGCGGGGCGGGACAGGCAAACTACTCCGCATCAAAAGGGGGACTGGTGAGCTTTACCCGCACGCTCGCCCTCGAGTTCGCGAAATATCAGATTACCGCCAACGTAGTGGCGCCGGGACTCGTGGACAGCCCCTTGTTTCGCAGTCTCAGCCAGGAGAACCAAGACAGACTCACCAAGACGGTTCCAGTTGGACGCATTGGCGGCCCAGATGACATCGGCCATGCTGTTGCCTTCTTTGCCGATGATGATTCGTGGTACGTCACGGGCCAGGTGCTCTATGTGTGCGGTGGCCGAAGTGTCGGAGCCTACTAGGTGCCAGCGATGCGATGGTCGCCAACAGTTGAAAGGAGAAATTTGTGGTCAACCTAGATGAAGCAGAGGTTTTACCCAGAGCTGCCAATTTTGTTATTGAAGATGGCAAGGTGCACCTCCGTGCGAGCAGGTGCCCTTCCTGTGGTGCAGCTCTCTACCCCTCTAGGGAGATCTGCCCTGCCGATGGGACCGATTCTTTGGAAGACATCTTGCTTTCGAGCAGCGGAACCGTCTACACCTTCACCGTTGCCAGACAGTCGACGCCTGAGTTCAGAACTCCCTATGTTCTGGTCTATGTGGACTTTCCAGAAAATGTTCGGGTTCTTTTGCCCTACGACGGCACAGAGCCGCCTCCGATAGGAGCCAATGTGGAGATCGTGATGGCAGATGGCCCCAGGATAGATAATGACGGTCTTGTTTCAATCCCTCATGCCAGATAGGGACTTGAAACCGAGGTGGCCATTTTATGAATGGGAGTTTGGATCTTTGAGCACTGTCGAGGCTGTGTTAGCCAGCAGTGAGAGTTGTGAAAGAGAGGATCATAAATGGAAGACGTATACGTATTAGGCATCGGGATGACGCCTTTCGGCAAGCATCCGGACAAGTCACCGGCAGACCTTGGTTCACAGGCAGTGAGTCTTGCTCTATCCGACGCTGGAGTGGGTCGCAGAGACATAGGCGCTGCTTGGGTTGGGCACGTATTCCAAGGAATGGCAATGGGACAGCGTGCTCTATATGCGGCAGGAATTTCTGGAATTCCTATCGACAACGTCGAAAATGCATGTTCATCTGGATCAACCGCAATTTGGGACGCCGCGCTGGCTCTTAGGGCTGGTGCCTACGATATCGTCCTGGCGTTGGGCGTCGAGCATATGACCACGGCCTTCAGAGGAGCGCTCGCTCCTGATCCAAGTGACATTGAGGCCCAGATGGGGCTGACCATGCCTGGAATTTATGCCATGAGAGCCCAGCGCTACATGGCTCAATATGGAGTCGAACCACATGAAATCGCCCAGATTGCAGTCAAGAACAAGAGAAACGCAGCCATGAATCCGCTGTCGCATTTCAAAAAGCCGGTCACTTTGGAGGAAGTGATGCAGGGGCGTCTGATCGCTGATCCCTTGCGCATGCATGAATGTGCTCCGATAAGCGATGGTGCGGCGGCTGTAGTCATGGTTACCAAGGCCAAGCTCAAGCAGCTGGGCGGAACCAGGGCCATAAAGCTTGCAGCCAGCGCGCTTCGAAGCGGGCGCACCGAGGTGGGACTGGTCGATATGACAGTCGAAGACCTCACCTGGCGTACCGCGGAGGCAGCCTACGAGCAGGCGGGAGTTGGACCAGGTGAGATCAATTTCGCTGAGGTCCATGATTGCTTCTCCATTGCCGAGGCTTTGCGGGTCGAGGGTTTGGGGCTGGTTCCCCATGGAGAGTATGTCGCCAGGGTTGGAAAAGGGGAGATGGACCTAAACGGCATTCTACCGGTCAATGGATCCGGGGGTCTTCTTGGCAAAGGGCATCCCCTTGGTGCCACCGGCGTAGCCCAGGTTGTTGAGCTGGTAAAACAACTCAGAGGGGATGCCGGCGAACGCCAGATCGAAAATGCCAAGATCGGTGTCGCGCACTGCAGAGGTGGCAAGGCCCAAGGCGTAGAAGGTACTGCATGTACCGTAAACATCCTGGTTGCATGAGAATGACCTCTGTTACCGAGACTAGCTCGGAATTATTTTCTCGAGAAGGCGAACTGATATCTGTCGACTGCTCGATCATAAGGGGAGGAACTTCCAAAGGAGTTTTTCTTTCCAGAGCTGCATTGCCAGAGGATCAGGCCGAACTTGAGGCGTTTCTGCTCTCTTTAATGGGCAGTCCCGATCCACGTCAGATAGATGGTTTGGGCGGTGCGGATTTGCTTACCAGCAAAGTTGCCATGATCGGACCGCCAAGCGTAGACGGAGCGGATCTCGATTACACGTTTGCCCAGGTCAGCGTGACTAAGGCAAAGGTAAATATGGATATGAACTGCGGCAATATCTCAGCTGCCGTAGGGATATACGCAATCGAGCATGGGTATGTGAATCCGGTTTCTCCTTTGACCACTGTGAGAGTTCATAACACAAATACCCACAAGATATTTACAGCGACGGTTCCGGTATCACTTGGAAGGCCAACTGTGGAAGGGAGCTGCCATGTTGATGGAGTTCCTGGCACGGGGGCTGAAATAGTTCTTGATTATCGGGAAACACTGGGATCTGTAACCGGTAAGTTATTGCCAACCGGTTCGGCAGTAGACGTTATTGATGTACCTCTGATCGGGACGATTTCAGTTTCGATCATAGATATTGCTAATTTATGCGTATTGGTCAGAGCGTCCGATGCTGGATTTAATCCGGGAGATATTCCATGTTTCCCCTCCGAAGCTCAAATTGCCAAATCAGATTCCCTCATGAAAGGAACGCGTTCGTAAACTGTTGAGACCATCTCGCGCAACCGGGCAGATTGCACTTCCTCTAGCCCACCACGCTCCATCATTTCTATTTCAGGCTCAAATATCACCTTTATTCCCCCTATTCAATACTTGTGAAGCTCTGAGAAACGCTGTACCTTCCATCAATTTCCGTGCGGTTCTTGCGTATGCCGCTTTTTCTACAAAAGGATTTCCTGACTCGTCGATCGCAACCTTCGCCGTGACCACGTTCTTTCCGGTTGGATGGCCGATTCGAACCTGATCTGTAGTCGAATGACTCATCTGATGGGCAACAGTCCCTGGCAGTCGAGCGGCCACCGCAACAGTCACACTTGCTGTACCCGGGAAAGCTTTGTGCAAAACTGGAGGTTGCCCGCCAATAACTTCAGCAACGAAGTCGACATCATCGCCGCTTACACTTTGATCTCCAACGACGGTTGGGTAGCTATGAGCATGATCCAGTAATACGGGAATTGGCACCAATCCTCCCTCTGGAATCCCAAGCATCCTTGCTACTGCACGTTGCAGGGAATCTGATTTGGCAATTTGAGCTTCGGAGGGGAAACATGGAATATCTCCCGGATTAAATCCAGCATCGGACGCTCTGACCAATACGCATAAATTAGCAA
>DAHXKX010000078.1 GCA_027366165.1 Actinomycetota bacterium | reverse complement strand
TTTGTTTTTAACGTTGCCGCAACGTCTATCTCGGTTAGTACGCCAAAGCCAAATTTAGCAAGTGATTCGGTGATTGCCGTCCTTGCCTCATTCAGTGGCTTGCCGATTGTCTTCGTAAATGCCATTTTGCAACCTCACATTTTCCATAAGTCCGTCCACAGAATCTGAAAGCAATTTCAGGTGGAGTCATTTATTGACGCATAATATCTATTCAACCGGACTGCTTAGAGAATATTCCGATTGGGTGATGAACAAAGCAAAAAGCGATCAGCATATGGTTGTCCGGTATCGGTAATCTATCTTCCTCGCAGGCTGGCAAAGGGTCTCTTGCGGGGACGATCACGGTGCTGCATTCTCTTTCGTATGACTTCACGTCGTTCGTGCAACTCCCGATAGGTGATTTGCTGCACGGAGCTGTCAAGCCCTAGCGAACCTCTGACTCCTTCGAGGTTCACCGGTATCACCCTCGGGTCTATGCCAACATCAGAGGCTATTTTCTCACCGTGTTTAGCGGCGAAATATGTCGCCAGACTTGTGATCTCGGCGAATATGTCAACATCCGGTGCATATCTTGGCATAGACGAATCGAGAAAAAGAAGGTTCTTGATGAACAGCATCAGCTCCTTTGGCATCTTTGCGCCGTAGCCCAAGAGGGCCTTGGTAATGTCCCGGACTTGGGCCGTTAAAAACAAAGATCGGTGTCGAAAGAGAACCTCTGGTCATCCTTGGCGCATGCAATCCAAATCTCGCCAATGAGGCTCTGACCGTGGATGTCGCATTTGCGCTCTGGATGCCCTGCAATGTCGTTCTTCAGAAGGCCGGAGAGGGAACGACCATCTCCATTATCGACCCGCACGACATTATAAAAGACGATGGACTCAAGCCACTTGCTGATAAGGCGCAAACTCTGCTCACCCAGGCACTTGAGCAGACAGACTAATTTCCTTCGACGGAAATTGTTAATTCGATCAAGACAATCGCCAGGGTTGTGGGAGCCATTATTTACCAACCTCCAGATTGGGAACCCTCCTAAATAAAGATACTCACTTCCGGCACACCCTTCGGAGACGGCACATATCCCCACGTCTGGCTGAGGTCATGATGCGATATCACAATTCGGCTTGACCCGCCGTGCTTTGAACGATCCCATGAATCGTATCGTTGCTGTCGTAGCGATGGCAATGCCATGGGCCAAACCCAGAAATTGGGACATTCCCATTAGCCTCGGCCAGAGACTGAAGCCCGGTTCCGGCACTAGTTTTCCGTATAACAGCCACTGTCCCACCAATAAGAACCCTGAGGAGAGTTAGTCGGCCCCCCGAGATGGGGGTGGCTCTACTGCCACGACTTCTGATGGCACCGATATCCATTATGTTGTAGATTCTCACTTTGGGCGCGGCTGAGAGAAATAAACCGATGTAAACGCGCACGTCAATGCGGTACGCAAGATTCTCGCCGCAAGACTGCCCCCATTAACGGGGATAAAAAGCGACACTGTCCACTCATTAGCTAAGCAGCCCTATGAGGCGTCAACCCCTCAAAGACGGCGCACGAGCCATTAGTTTTTGAGAATTTCTAGGACTTATCCATGGGGAGAAAGCCGAGCGCTCTACCGATGTATTTGTCATCAAGGCCCGATCCACCAGGATAAAATACCTGATCACAATGACATTCGCAAGTATCTACTGGTTCAGTCTGCGATACATTCCCAACCCGGTGCTCGACATCTATCTCAAGCTGACCGCACCGAAACCAAACCTATAACAGCCAATTTGACCAGCAATTACATCGAATAGGCCGATCCACCACCAGCACGAGATCAATAAAGTCCCACTGTATGGGCACCCGTGCACCTCTGCGTTTGACGCAGGCAACTCAACCGGCATCCAATCCACGGCGCAACTCTCCAACGAAATCATGTGCAGCCTGCGGGCCACCGCCCTGTAAAAGACGCCGTACAAGCGCTGATCCAACTATCACGCCATCTGAAACCCTCGAGACCAAAGCTGCCTGGTCGGCATTGGATACACCGACACCCACAAGGACCGGCTTTTCCGTGCACTCCTTGAGTCTCCTTGCAATCTCTGACGCCGAGTCCGCCAGGGATGCATGCTCTCCGGTCACACCCATGCGACCAACTCCGTAAACGAAGCCCCTAGAGTTGTCGGCAAGGCGCTTGAGCCGTTCGGGCGGCGTTGAAGGCGCAGCGAGCAGCACATTCTCAATCCTATTCTCGCCTGAAACACGAATCCAGTCGGTTGCCTCATCGAGCTGCAGATCGGGAATGATTGAGCCAGCGATTCCACACTGCTCGAGTTCCTTGGCAAATCTCTCGTGGCCAGCATGATGGATGATGTTGTAGTATGTCATCACCGCGATCGGAACCGAAAAACTTGCTCGGCGAACCTCCGAAAGGATCTGCCAGGGAGTCGTGCCAGCCTCTAAGGCCTTCTGGGCCGCCTCTTGAATCGTGGGACCATCCATAATTGGGTCGGAAAACGGAATACCAACCTCAACTGCGTCAGCGCCGGCTTCGATTATTGCATGGATCGTCTCGACCCAATCCCCGAGTCCTCCACAAACATATGGAACTAACAGCTTCCCACCAGACATCTTTTTGTCCGTCAGAGCCAGCTCTAACCTTCCCAACGATTCTCTTGGCACTAGACGTCATCTCCCAACAGTTGAGCTACCAACTCCGCATCTTTGTCTCCCCGGCCTGACATGGTTACCAGAACCGTCGATCCCAGTGGAATCTCCTTACCCGCCTCACGAATCACATATGCGATTGCATGCGCAGGTTCGAGAGCAGGAATAATCCCCTCAAACTTTGAAAGAACCTGCAGTGCGTTCAAGACTTCATCATCATTTGCTGTCACATATGAAGCCCGGCGTATTGAAGCGAGGTAGGAGTGCTCCGGACCCACGCCGGGATAATCAAGTCCGGCCGAGATGGAATGAGCCTCCAGCACTTGCCCCACGTCATCCTGAAGTAGATTCGATCGCATTCCATGCACAACCCCAGGAATGCCACGGTTTATTGCAGCACCGCCCTCTGGTTCCACCCCGACTAGCTTCGCCGTGGTGTCAACGAATCCCGCGAATGTCCCTGCAGCATTGGATCCGCCACCCACACAGGCAATTACGTAATCCGGTACTTGCCCGTCCAGAATCTCCTTGCTCTGAACCAAGGCCTCCTCGCCAACTATCCTTTGAAACTCTCTCACCATGTAGGGATAGGGATGTGGACCCATCACGGAGCCAATGCAGTAGTGCGTCGTCTCAACGCTGGCAACCCACTCGCGCATGGCCTCGTTTATCGCGTCCTTCAATGTTCTCGATCCTGATACCACCGATACTACGGAGGCACCGAGTAGTCTCATTCGAAACACGTTCAGAGCTTGGCGCGCCACATCAACTTCGCCCATATATACGACGCACTCCAAACCAAGCAGAGCCGCAGCAGTAGCCGTCGCAACACCATGCTGACCTGCCCCAGTCTCGGCGATTAGTCTCGTCTTTCCCATGCGCCGAGTCAACAAGGCCTGGCCAATCACATTGTTTATCTTATGGCTACCTGTGTGAGCCAGATCTTCCCGCTTGAGGAACACCCGAACCCCAAACTTCTCTGAGAAACGGCGCAGCTCGGTAACGGGAGTCGGCCGGCCACCGAATTCACTCAGAATCCTTCGGTACTCACCAACGAACTCAGGATCCCCCCATGCCTCATTGAAGACCGCTTCGAGTTCGAAACACGCGGGTATCAACGATTCCGGAACGAAGCGGCCTCCGTACTCCCCAAATCGCCCAGACGCCGAAGGTGGACCCATAATGCTCAAAGTTCTTCCTCCCAATCAAATACTCCGTCTGTCTGGTTCTCCAAGAGCGCGGTTTGCTGTGCAATAAGATCCTGAATAAATGGATTTACCCCGGTCTCGAAATCTGCAGAATGACCATGCACTTCTGCCAATGCGGTTCTTGCCCTGGAAATAAAGGCCCTTAGCTTGGCGGGATCCTTCTTTCCCGGCTTCGCCTCCACTCCGGTGGAGACATCCACACCGAATGGCCGGACAACCCTGATCGCTTCTCCCACGTTCTCCGGGTTCAAACCGCCTGCAAGAATCAATCGCACCCGTGAAGAGAGCCCAATAACAGACGACCAATCGAAGGTTCTTCCTGAGCCGGGAGTGGAAGAATCCATCAGTACAGCACTCACCTGGTACTGAGAAAGCCTAGCCACCGAAGGTTGCCCACCCGAAAAACTCTTTAGCACTATAGGAACGCGGGAAGCAACGTACTCCGCACCATTAGGTCCTTCGGACCCGCTCAGCTGGGCCCCTGTCAGCCCAATTTCATGAACAATTCTGACAACAGTTTCCGGTCTCTCGTCGACGAACACGCCAATGGTGACCACTTCGGACGGAAGTTGCCGGACGATATCTTTCACCTGTTCCTTGTTCACTTGCCGAACAGAAGGTGCAAAAATAAAGCCCAGGGCATCCGCGCCGAGCGCAACCGATAGCAAGGCGTCGCTTTCGTTGGTTATTCCACAAATTTTCACAAACATCTAGAACCCGCCCCGTCCCGCGGAAAGTAGTTCCTGCAGCGTCTTTCCAGGATCAGATGACTTCACCAAAGTCTCGCCTACTAGTACTGCCTCATATCCGGCCCGGGCCAATTCCAGCATCTGACTCGGTTTGGAGATCCCGGACTCGCACACCTTGACCACCGATTCGTCGAAAAGCTTCGCCATTGACACGGCCTTACCCGGGTCGACCTCAAAAGTCGACAGGTTGCGCTGATTAACTCCGACCAGGTCAGCACCAACTGCCCTGGCCCGCTCTAACTCCGCCTCGTCGTGTACCTCAACCAAGACATCCATGCCAAGCTCGAGGGCAAAGCCATGAAGATCCGCCAGTTCCTGTTGCGAAAGTGCAGATACTATCAAGAGCACCGCATCGGCACCATTCAATCTTGCGTCCAAAACGTCGTTGGAACACACCGTGAAATCCTTCCTGAGAATAGGAATATTCACGCTTTCTTTCACCAATTGAAGATCACTCAACGAACCGGAAAAGTACTTCTCATCGGTCAGTATGCTGATACAACTCGCGCCGTTGAGCTCATATGACTTCGCCAAGTTAGCTGGCTCCAAGCCAATATTGAGGTCGCCCTTTGATGGCGATCTCCTCTTAATCTCCGCAATGACTGATACTCCATCACCAGTGAGTGCGCGCCTGAACCCAAGGCAAGGCTCTCTCCTGAGCGCCATGGACAGCAGATCACTGGTCCTTCGGTGATCGGACCGTGCAATTTCCCTGTGATCTGAGATGATTTTGTCCAAATAAGTCGGCATCTTCACATAGATGTTATTTGCCCCAGCGCAAAACCCTTGTCTTTGCTCCCATATACCCTCCAAGCGAATGCCGCTCAAGGCTCCCTGTGCAACAGAACCCTCGGAATCTCGCCCAAACCAACCGCATGGACGCTACCATCTTCGCCCAACAGCTGGGATCGAAACTCTCCACCAATTCTGTGCACAAAGCCAAGCGCGATTACACTTTCGCCTGGTGGATAGGCCTCCGCGGAAGTGACTGTGAAAACGGCTTTCCCATCCTCTTTAAACACTCTGTCCACAAGCCGGGCAGGATCAGAAGCAAACCCATAAATCAGAAAGTTCGAAAGACGCCTCGGGGTCTTGTAACCCCTGGAATCGACACGCTCGATCAGTTCCTGGCCGGTGTAACAGCCCTTTGTGAAGTCCGCACGAGCCCTGGTGAACGATTCACCCAGTTCAGTTGGGTTCATTCCCTGAAAGATCTCAGATCTCCACAATGCCTCGCCTGCCAAGATCCGCGAAATCATGGTCCGATCAAAGAACTCGACGTCTGAAAGGAGATCCCCAACTTCAGCGCTCCCCAGGCCGGTATAGCATTCACCCAAGGAAACCACGCCCACGACGGCGGAATCGGTGAAAACCAACTCTGGAACACGGGAATTTAGAATTCGAAGAATATACCCTGAACCCGATTCGGGATCGTGCGAAAAGGAAACCACTGATCCACTAGATCGAGCAAATGTCACCTTCGTCCGCAATCGGAATCGCTCCAGCCTCGCAAGAACCTGGTTAGAGGTTCCAACTGGCACATAGAGTGTGAACTCTTGTTCCCCGGCCCTTACCACGCCAACGGGAACTACCAGGGATCCATCGGGTTCAAGTAGCAAGGCCCGCTTTGCCTCACCGATTCCCAACGAATCCACATTCACAGAAAGCTGTCCATTTAGATACCAACCAGCCTGTTCACCACATGACGAAATGACTTCGGTATCTCTGATCCAAATTGCTGAACCCATTGCAATCTCATCCATTTTCAGGCCCACCAAGCCTAAGCAAATCCAGCCTAATCAAATAACGTCAAAATGATTCGAGCATGCGAGCAGCGGAAACGGCAATCAGAAGTGCGCGGGCCTTGCTTGAACACTCCTTGTCTTCGCCATCAGGATCTGAATCAGCGACAATACCGGCGCCAGCCTGAATAAAAGACCTCCCCGCACCGTCGCAGAACAGTGTCCGGATGGCTATCGCGGCGTCAAGATTCCCGGAAAAGTCTACATAGCCCACCAGTCCTGCATATGGGCCCCGCTTCACCGGTTCAAGTTCATTGATGATCTCCATTGCCCTTACCTTGGGCGCACCGGAGACCGTACCAGCTGGCAATGTCGCTCTGAGCACATCTATGGCGGTGCAGTCAGCCCTCTTCCGGGCGGAAACCTGGGATGTCATGTGCATCACATGCGAATAGCGCTCCAAAACCATCAGCTCGTCGATACCTTCTGTGTTGAATTCAGCAACCCGACCTACATCATTCCGTGCCAGATCAACCAGCATGATATGTTCAGCAACTTCTTTTGGATGCTCAATCAACTCAGCAGCGAATGCCTGATCCTCGAGATCGGAGGCGCCTCTCGGCCTGGTGCCTGCAATTGGGCGAGATATCACCCGATCCCCCACCACCTTCACCATCGGTTCTGGCGATGATCCTGCAACTGTGATAGTTCCAAATCTCAAAAGGTACATGTAAGGTGAGGGATTCAATTGACGCAGGACACGGTAGAAGTCTACGGGATGTGCATCCAGTTCGAATGAGAACCTCTTTGAAAGCACCACCTGAAAGATGTCCCCTGCAGCTATGTACTCCTGGGCAGCTTTAACGGCCAGCGCGTACTCCTGGGATGACAACGAGCAAGTCGCCTCAACCGGATCTAAGTTTTGGCCCAGTGAAAGATTCAACCTTCCAGGAGACGTGTGGCTAAGTTCCTCATACATCGCCTGAACACGGTCAAGACCACCCTGGTACCGCGCCTGCAACTCTTCCAAATCAACATCTGGTCCCAACAGAACGTTTGAAACAAGAACTATCTTCTGCTTCCAGTGGTCAAAGACAGCTATCTCGCCGATGAGTCGCATCATCGCATCGGGCAGGCCATATTCGTCGGGAGGCGCCGGAGGTAATTCTTCAATCTCCCTTATCACGTCATATCCCATATAACCGACAAAACCAGCATGAAGCGGGGAAAGGTTGTCGATCCCAGCCGCGCTGATATTGCCAAGAAGTGTCTCCAGCGTGGCAAGAAACCCATTTGGATTGATTGGCAACGGCAAGGCGACATTGCTGTCTATCTTTAGAACTCCAGAGGTCAGCGAGATCTCAGCCAGCGTATTGCGCCCCACAAATGAAAAACGCGACCAACGCTCGCCCTTGTCCACCGATTCCAGCAGGAACCCTTCACCGTCATAGCCAACCAGGGCCAAAAAAGCTGACACCGGAGTCAGAGTATCGGCAAGATACTCTTTGAAAACGGGAATTAGCTGGTAGCCGTTACCGGGGTCATAGGCGCTCCTAAAACTTTCGAAAGTGCCGGACACGGCCTAGCCGCCTTTTCCGCTCTGGTGGTCGACTCCTCTATAGAAACAGCTGAAATTCCCCGTGTGACATGCCCCAATACCCTTCTGATCCACCTCGATTAAAAGAGTGTCGCCGTCGCAATCAATGGCAATATCCAAAACCAGTTGGATGTCTCCGGAGGTATCACCTTTCGCCCACAGTTCCTGACGGGACCTGGACCAGAACCACGTTCGACCTGATTCGATTGTCCTTTCCAGACTCTCCCTGTTCATCCATGCCATCATCAGCACCGACCCGGACACGCCTTCCTGCACTATTGCCGGGACCAGGCCATCACCCGTGAACTTCACCATAGACATAAATTCCGTAGCTGAGATTCTCTTGTTGATATTGGCGGAGATCATAGATAGAGTCCCGTTTCAGACTCAGCCGACAGGGATGCCACCGCATGGATATCCCTCTCCCGCAGAATCAGGTAATCCTCACCCTGGACTTCCACCTCATAACGATCGTCGGGAGAGAACAATACCTTATTTCCGGGCTGGATCGATCTTACGTTAGGTCCAACCGCAACCACCTCCGCCCAGACAAGCCGCTTTGCCACCTGTGCCGTCGCCGGTATCAAAATCCCAGATCTCGAATGGCGGTCGCCATCATTTGACGGAATCTCGACAAGCACCCGATCCGTCAGCATCGTAATTGGAAGACGTTCATTTGAGGAGATCATCTCTATTTGCCTAACTCGGTTAGTAACAATATAACTAGGAACCATACGGTCGAACTGATACACCAGATCGTAACAGCTCATCTTTTACCGCCTTAACCGTAATCTCACCAAAGTGGAAAACGGACGCCGCAAGCAGCGCATCTGCATGACCCTTCACCGCACCTTCTATGAAGTGCGCAATCGTTCCCACGCCGCCGCTGGCAATAACCGGAATCGAAACCAAATCCGCGATATCCCTGGTAAGAGCGATATCAAAGCCATCCTTGGTCCCGTCACGGTCCATCGAGGTGAGAAGAATCTCACCTGCACCAAGCGACTCGGCACGCCTCGCCCATTCAAGAACATCAATACCGGTCGCATTTCTGCCGCCGTGGGTAAACACTTCGTAGCCACCGCGCTTGGTGCTTTTCGCGTCGATGGCGACAACCACGCATTGCGATCCGAATTCGTGTGCCAGATCACTAATCAACCTAGGATTGGCAATTGCAGCCGAATTGATGGATACCTTGTCAGCCCCCGCCCTCAGCATCATTCTGGCATCGTCATTGGAGCGGATACCGCCGCCAACGGTAAATGGAATAAAGACCTTCTGTGCGGTGGCCGCGACCACCTCGGCCATGATCGCCCTATCATCAGACGACGCCGTAATGTCCAAAAACACCAGTTCATCGGCGCCGGAACGGTCATAGTACTCCGCAAGCTCGACTGGATCGCCAGCATCGCGGAGGGAAAGGAAGTTAATGCCTTTCACGACACGCCCTTGGTCAACATCAAGACACGGGATGACCCTCACATTCTGCAAAGTCTCACAGCCTCTCCAACATCCAGCCTACCGTCGTGAATTGCACGGCCGGATATCACACCAAACAGGGATGCTCCCCCATGAACCAGGGCTTTCAAGCTCAAAAGGTCTCGGGTGTCAGATACGCCGCCAGACGCAATTACCTCAATTCCACTGCCCTCGGCGAACACCAAGAGTTCATCCAGAGTTTCGATGTCCGGCCCTTCGAATGTCCCGTCACGGCTGATGTCCGTTGCAACCACAGCAGAAGCGCCACAAGCAACCAGAGATGGGAGAACTTCAAAAAGATCCTGTCCGGAACCTTCAAGCCAACCCTTCAAGGCTACCTCCCGTCTACCCGAATTTCTACGGTAGTCAAGTCCCACCACCACCCCGCCGGGATAACTTTCAGCCACACTGTGCACCAGTCCGGGATCCTCGATTGCCATGGTTCCAATGATCACTCTGGCGACCCCAGCATCAAAAAGCTCGTCTGCATCGTCAAGTGACCTGACCCCTCCGCCAACCTCAAGCCTAAGATTGACGCTCCGACAAATCCTCTTGATGACATCGCGATTCGGACCCTTTCGTGACCTGGCTGCGTCGAGGTCCACAAGGTGCAGCCATGCCGCGCCCTGGGACTCCATTTCCATAGCCGTTGAAACGGGGTCCCCATAGGTTATCTGTCGGGCAAAGTTACCCTGGACCAACCGTACGCACTGTCCCTCAATCAGGTCTATGGCAGGAATGAACTCCATCTAGCTTGCCGCCTCCCGATCACAAAAGGCCACGAAATTCGACAGAAGCGCCAGCCCTTTGGTAGATGATTTTTCCGGGTGGAACTGGGTGCCAAAGATCTTCCCATTCGATACTGCTGCGCTGAACCCGTTCCCATAGCCACACTCGGCAATAGAGTCGTCGGTGACGTCAGGCGCATATGAGTGCACGAAGTAAAACCAGGCAAGCTCCGGGATATCTCTGAACAGAGCGCTTTCGGACCCACGATTAACGTACTCGATCTGGCTCCAGGACATGTGTGGAATCTTCGGCGCCCCAGTTAACCGTCTCACCCGACCGTGGACAAGCCCGAGACCAGGCATGTCCGGAGATTCCTCTGAACCTTCATAGAGCATCTGCATGCCAACGCAAATACCGAGCATCGGAATTCCTGCGCTAACGGCACCCAGAACCATTGATTCCAGACCTGAAGCCTTCAGAGCACTCTTGCATGCTCCAAAAGATCCGACCCCAGGCAGAACAACTCCCGTCACTCCGGAGAGATCACGAGGGCTGTCCACCAATTCGGCACTGGCGCCAATGCTAATGAGGGCTTTGTGCGCCGAACCCAAATTTCCAATCCCGTAATCAACTACAACTATCAACAAAGTTCCTAACACTTCGCACGACAACTCCTAGGTCGATAATTATACGATATAGACCCGGGCCAGCCCCTTGCCGGCGCAGCGATGCGAAGGCAAGTGAACTGATCTCTAGAAACAAGGCTAATCGCATGCAGATTCACTCCACAGCACCGCGCATGCCACCAGATCGCGGCTGTTGGAGGGAACGGCCTCTTGTAACCCAAGGACCATGAGCAAAGGATGACGTCCTTGAAACTCACGCCCGTGCAAGGTGATCAAGTAATTTTTGCCGGCCGCCACAGCTACAGCAGCTACAGAATTCCCTTTGTCGATGGCACCGAATCACCCTCGATGGTGACTGCGTCCTTCAAACACCGTGCGAAACACTTGAAAACCGCCTCCACGATGTGGTGAGAGTTCCTTCCTCTGATCACATCGATGTGGACGCTGATCCCGGCAGCTGTAATAAGTGCGCGGAAAAACTCCTCCGCCAGCTGCGGGTCGAAACCCGGTGAACCAAGCAGACCCGCATCCCTCAATTCGGCACTAAAGTGCAGATAGGGTCGGCCTGAAAGATCCATCGCAACCGACACCAGGGCCTCGTCCAGAGGAAGGGACAGGGAAGCAAACCGCCGTATACCAACTTTTCCACCCAAGGCACTTGACAAGGCTTGGCCAAGGACAATTCCTGCGTCCTCCACCGAATGATGGGCATCGACAGCCAGATCACCCTCGACCGCCACTGTCAAGTCGGTACGAGAATGCTTTGCAAGCTGAGCCAACATGTGATCGAAAAATGGAAGCCCGGTTGAAATCGCCTGCACACCGGATCCATCGAGATTCCATGATACGCTAATCTTTGTCTCCGCAGTGCTACGCTCCACCACTGCACTTCTTCCTAGGGGCAACCTAACTCCTTAGTTCCGCGAGGGCTTGTGATAACGCCTTCAGAAATCTATCATTTTCTTCCCTGGTCCCAACCGTTACTCTGAGACAATCCGTCAATCGTGGCCAACCGGAACAGTTCCTGACCAGAACCGATCGATCAACCAATGCCTGCCAAAGCTCATCGCCCTTGCCTACGGGAGCCCTAAACAGTATGAAATTAGAGGAAGACTTCCAATACGTGACCTCCAAGTCGTCGAAGCCAGACTCGATCTGCTGACGGCCTACAAGTATCAGATCCAGCGTGTTCTGCATGGCGTCGAGTTTGCTAAGAGCCAATACACCCGCCGCCTGCTTGATGGAATCTATGTGATACGGAAGGCAGGTCGCCCACAGGTTGGCGATGATTTCCTTGGGCCCAATCAGATAACCCAACCGGAGCCCCGCCAAAGACCAGACTTTCGAAAACGTCTTCGAAACCACAACGTTCGGATACTTAGCGGCCAGATCCACAGCGCTGAACGACGCAAACTGTCCGTATGCCTCGTCGATGATGATGAGGGGGTTCGGATTCTCAGCCAATGCTGAAATAATTTCGGGATCCTCATCGAGGCCAGTCGGATTATTGGGTGAACAGAAAAAGATCACATCAGGATGCAATCTCGAAAAGGCTCCCAAAACTTGCCCCTTCTCAAGCCCAAAGTCCGAGCCCCTTTCCACCTCAATCAGCTCGGTCGAGGTCACCTTTGCAACCTGCGCATACATTGCATAGGTGGGTTCAAACGTCATCGCCTTCCGCCCCGGACCGCCGTACGCCAACAATATCGTCGAGATAACCTCGTTCGAGCCGTTGGCTATGAAGATCTCCTCGGGATCCACATGATGAAGATTCGCCAGTGATGCGCGAAGCCTGGTCGCGGTCCTGTCCGGATAACGATTCAGGGCCAAATGACCCATCGCCGCTTGAAGGTCAGAAATCAGCTCCGGAGATGGCGGCAGTGGCGATTCGTTGGTGTTCAGGCGCACCTCTACGTCAACTTGAGGGGAGTGGTATCCCCCAAACAGAGCAAGGTCATCTCGCATGCTAGGCATTCGATCTCCTCATCCCCACACTCATCCCGTGGGCCGCCAAACCCTCGGCCTGGGAAATAGCCGTAACGTGAGGAGCCAGGATATCGATACCCTCTTGGCTTGCCTCGACATAGTGGACATGCTTGACAAAATCACCGACCCTCAACGCAGATCCAAAGCGTGCAGATCCGTATGTAGGGAGCACGTGGCTTGGGCCAGCCACATAGTCCCCAAGACTCGCCGGTGAGAATTTGCCAATGAAGACCGCACCAGCATTTCTCACCAAAGCAGAAAGTTCCTTGCCAGAATCACACAATATCTCGAGATGCTCCGGTGCAATTGCGTTGGCAACTTCAATAGCCTGGTTTCCATCGCGGACCAGGACAGCGTAACCCCCTTCACCCAAAGTGGATTCAATCTCACTTCTCCTCGGTGATGAGGTGACGATTTCCTCGACACAACCAATTACTTCGTCAATGACGGCCTCATCCCACGAAATAAACCAGGCTAATCCGTCCGGCCCGTGTTCTGCCTGCACAACAACGTCGACGGCTGCCCAATCGGCGGGCGTGGTGGAGTCAGCAATTACTACTACCTCGGAAGGACCGGCAAAAGCTGAGGGTACTCCGACGTCCTGGGCGACCTCGCGTTTGGCAACCGAAACGTAGATATTTCCTGGCCCTACAATGACATCCGCTCTCCTCACGCTTTCGGTTCCATACGCCATCGCAGCAATCGCCTGGGCACCTCCTACTGCATATAATCTGTCCACACCGGCGATGTAAGCGGCAGCCAGAGTTGCATCGTCAACCTTCCCGTCTGCTCCGGGTGGAACGCATAAGATCACGATTTCAACTCCCGCAACCTTTGCCGGAATGGCTGTCATAAGCACTGAAGATGGATAGCGGGCCTTTCCGCCCGGGACGTAACATCCCGCAACGGACATGGGAACCGATCGCTGGGTTACCCGTACCCCATTTGTGTCAAAGGTCTTGTCCTTTTCGATTTCCAGCTTGTGGTATTCGGTAATGGATTTGGCTGCCAGTTCGAGGGCATTCCTAAGCTCGTGTGAAATCCTGCCATATGCCGCCTTCAACTCTGAATTGTCTACGGTGACAGAGTTCAGGTGCACCTTGTCATACAACTCAGTCAGTTCGATCAACGCCTTATCGCCACCTTCGCGCACCCGGGCGATAATTGCGCGCACTGAATCGACGGGAAGCTCTTTTACGATCTTAGGCCGGGGAAGTGAGTCCAGATAGCCATCTGAGCTTGTGCGGAGATCGAGTTTCTTTAGCATAATTGCTTCATTTTAGTTTGACCAGGTAGATCCACCAACTCATTGTTATGTCATGTTGGCCGAACATTCTCACAAGCGCCCGTTACAAGCCCTCCCTCCGCAGACACGTGACTGCCTCGAGCTCCTATCCTCTTCGAGCCATGCGTCCTTGAGACCGCAGCATTAACAGTTGCACGTAGCGGGCAATATCACTCGGCGAAACGATACCCACAAAGCGCCCGTCGGCATCGATCACGAAGGCTCTGCCATCAGGTGAGGACTCCATTCTCTGCAGGACCTCAGGAATCGGCTCACCGGGCGCCCCGATAGGAACTTCAGCTAGCGGACATTCGATATCACTCAGCCTGGTTGTCTGCCGAAGGTCAGCCGGCAAGTGACGGATCCTGCCCATAGTGGTCAGCCCTTCGAGCTGGCCATCCGGACCTACAAGCGGGTAAGTACTGAAGTGGTGACGGTGCAGTTGGTCGTTCAACAACTCGGCAACTGTCGTGAACGAGGAAAACGTCACCGGGTCAGACGTCATGATGTCCCGGACATGGACTCCCTCTAATGACGAACGCATAACCGCGGAGCTCTGCTCGGCGCGCGCCGCAGAAAGGAGAAACCAGCCGAGAAACACGAACCAAAGGCCGGCAAGTCCACCCGCTAGGAACTCGACGATTCCCAACCCCACCAAAATGTAGCCAAACACCTGTCCCGAATAGCCTGCCGTCGTAGCCGCTCCGAGCCGATCGCCGCTGCGGTGCCACAAATATGCCCGCAAGACCCGGCCGCCATCCAGAGGTGCAGCGGGAATCAGATTGAACCCGCCGAGCATAACGTTCATCCACGCCAGCCAGCCCAAAGCGGAGACAAGCACCCCTGCTCCGCTGATCGCGTCTATCAGAAGCCTCAGCAGAGCGAAAACCCCCGCAAACACGAAACTCGTTACAGGGCCGACCACGGCAATACGAAAATCGGCTCCTGACGTCAGCGCTTCGCTCTCGAGTTCGGAAACACCGCCAAACAGCCAAAGGGTGATGCGCCGAACTCCAATTCCGTTCCGTTTGGCAACGACGGAATGAGACGCCTCGTGCGCCAGCAAGGATGCAAAGAAGAGAGCTGTTGTGGCAATTCCGACAATCCAGTAAGTAGTCGTACCACCATGAGGGACATAACCAGGAAGGACGAGCTCAGCCAGCTCCCAGGTGATCAGCAAGAAGATTACCAGCACACTCCAATTTATGCCGACCGGAATTCCAGCGATTCTGCCGAGTCGAATGCTTTGATCCATTCCCACTCCACTTCCACTGTGCCACTATCACGCCGGAACGCTTCCGAGCAACAACGCAGCGTAGCGTTGACCAGAGGAACTCCGCCGACTTGTGGGAGCTGACGTAGTCTCAATGGAGTCCGCACCAGTTCGACGCCTGAAACCTGCATGGCCTCCAATTGCCCAGCATAGTACAGCATTTCAACCAGTGCGGATTAGTTCTCCATCGGCGCTAAGTTGGCATTCACCATTACAGTGCATCCAACAAGGAGCCACCCGTGAATCCCGCCGAATCAAAGTCTAAGTACCACGCAGAACTCTCCTCGTTGGGTACTGCTCTGGAGGAGATAACTGAGCGGATCACCAAGATTGCCGACTCGCTTGCCCAACAGAAACTCGACGGATATGCCCACGACCTTTACCAGGCGGAGCGATCACTGAAGTCGGCACTACGGTCTCTTACAAAAGTCAGACAAGCGTAGACGAAGGACAGAGGTCCGCCAGTATGCAAAGCCCACATCTGGGCTTCCTGGCAAGACACACGCTGCGGCCATGCAGGATCAGCCTGAGAGACAAACCGCCGGCCCGGTCGGGCGGAACCCAGCTCATCAGATCCCGCTCGACTTTAACTGGATCTTTTTCCCTGGTGAGGCCGAGGCGAAGCGAAAGCCTTCCAACGTGGGTGTCCACAGGCAATCCCGGCTTTGAGAACGCGACGGACAAAACCACATTGGCAGTTTTCCTTCCCACACCGGGCAACCCTGTGAGCGCTTCAATGGTGTCAGGCACCTCCCCGCCGTAGCGCAAGAGCAGGACTTTGGTCATTTCAAGAATATTTTTCGACTTGTTCTTGTAAAAGCCGGTCGAATAAATGAGGCTCTCCAGCTCCTCTTGAGACATCTTGCTCATCTCTTGGGGGCTACCGCAGACCTCGAAGAGTCTCCGTGTAGTCGAATTTACCCTTTCGTCGGTGCACTGGGCCGAAAGTATCGTGGCAATCAGAAGTTGATAAGGCGTTCCGAACTTCAGGGCGCAAAGCTGCCGAATGCTGCCTGGATAAGAGGCTCCAAGACGGTTCAGGATCTCCAATCTCCTTTTACCTTCATTTTCCCAATCCTTCATCTACAATCACCCAATCACGACCCTGAAACATCAGCACATAAGAGACGTCAACAAAACCAATCCGGTTTCTGGCAAAGGCTTCTCCCCCGAAACTGGAATAATGCCCATATCGTCGGGCAGAATGAATCAAGCCACAAAAACTTCCTCCTTGCAAGTGCCAGATACTACACAGTGGGTTTTAGGAGAACATCCATAAAAATCCTCAGACTCCCGTTTTCCGAGACCCAACCAATCTATAGAAGAAATGCATCAGTGCCCTAGCATTCTTTGCACCGAAATTGTCGATTATGTCCCCGTCGCACCACAAAACTGCCCCCGTATGCTCACAAACAACACAATTGCGGATGTCGAAATCGGCTCAGCATGGAGGAACCACACTATCTGCGATGCTAATGCCTGCACCTGGGCCAAACGCTTTCATGGATCGCCATTCAAAACCAGAAACGAGAATTCGGCACACCTTCAAAGCATTCGGCATCAACTGGCCCATTCCGAATGGCGGGACTCGTGTGAACCCAATGAGAGACAACCTTTTCGCTACGCCAGTCAAATCACCAAACCGATTCCGATCGGACTACGATAGCAGAATTCGAGTTACCGAAATGGATAAGAATGTCGTTAGCCCAGGATCTCCTCATACTAGTCGCCGCCTTTGGAGCGGGGGCGGTCAACGCCGTGGCTGGCGGCGGATCCTTGATCTCCTTTCCTGCGCTTTTGGCAGTAGGCCTCCCACCCGTAGCAGCAAACGTGACCAACTCCATTGCGGTGTGGCCGGGCTATGCAGGCAGCGTGATCCCATATCGTACTCACATACTCGAACAAAAAGATAGGGCGAAACGAATATCCTGGCTAGCGGTGGCTGGGGCGGTTCTTGGCACAATAGTTCTTTTGGAAGCGCCTCCACATGTATTCAAAATACTCGTTCCGTATCTAATCTTCGCAGCCACAACGCTTCTTGTAATCCAGAAACAGATGCTTTCCTTCTTCACCAAGACTGCGGTCACTCACCCTAGGGCCTCCAAGCTATCTCTTCACGGAGGCGTCTTTCTGGCATCCGTCTATGGCTCGTACTTTGGCGCGGGTCTTGGAATAATGCTGCTATCGCTCCTGGCCAGTTTCATACACGACGACCTTCAAAGACTGAACGGCTTGAAAACACTCCTTTCGCTGATTATCGCGACCGTTGGGTCGGTCATCTACTCCATATTCGCACCTGTCTCCTGGAGGGCCGTGGCCATCATGGCCGTCTCTTCGCTTCTTGGGGGATATCTTGGTGCGGGAATCGCCCGAAAGCTCAGCCCCGGGAAACTGAAGATTTCGGTGATAACCTTCGGATATGTTATCGGTCTGATAATACTTGTAAAGGGCTGACGGAAGTGGATTTCGCAACTCGCCTAAAAATTCGCCGATAATTCCCGCTTTAGCCACTAGTTCGACTCAGCTGGTAAGAACTCGCCAAACTGGGAAGTGGTAGGCGGTAGAGTTAAAAAATACAGGGGGAGAATCGGAATGTCTCGCAACCCTCCCCCGACCCAATCGAAACCTCTTGGGCTAGCGTTGGGTATCTTATGGAATACGATCAACATCCGCAACCACCCCAACCAAACTAATGACCAATAGGGGCAATTGGTCTTATATTACTTCATAAAGTGATGAACTTACCACATAGCGCAACCTTCTCATTCACCCCATGATATTGCTATTCCCGTCATCACCCGTGGAATAGGCATTTGGAACAGTTAAAATAGTGCTGACCTCAAAGAATTGGCTCAGAATGACCAGTATCAGGAGCTTCCCAGAAAACAGGGAGCGCGCCGGATGGGAATCTTGGCCGTCGTCTCGGGAACAATCAACAAAATCGTGTTCTGGCCCTTTCCCATAAGCCAAACCAACAGAACCCTATATCAACCGGGGCTGAGCTTGATGAAGTATCCATACTCGAAACATAATCAGCCCTTACTAAGCCTCATTCCACCAGGCGATCCGATAGAATGCCACTTCTTGGCGCCATAGGAAAAGTCCGAGTCTGAAAATGATAGGCCGGACGCGAAGGACTGACTTGAGGAACAGCTCTCAGCTCACACCCGGCCTGACTTTGCTGTTGGCGACTACCAGTGGCGTATCTGTCGCAAACCTGTACTACGCCCAGCCCCTCCTGCCTAACATTGCGCGAAATTTTCACACGTCGAGTTCCAAAGTCGCATTCGTGATGACCGCATCCCAAATTGGATACGCACTCGGCCTGTTGTTCCTCCTCCCGCTTGGAGACCTGATGAGACGCAAACCTCTCATTATCTCGGCAGTGTTCACGGGTTCTGCAGCTTTGGCGCTAATCTCTATGGCAAAGAACCTGCTCCTCTTCGAGGTCATGTCCCTAATCATCGGGCTTAGCTCGGTGGTGGCACAGATCGTAGTCCCCCTGGCTGCCGATCTTTCCCCTCAGGGGCAGTCCGGCAAGACCGTCGGAACCGTAATGAGCGGACTGCTATTGGGAATCCTACTGGCGCGGACGTTCGCCGGAATAATCGCCGATGCACTGGGAATTTCAGCCGTCTTTCTCATCGGTGCCGGAATCATGGCAATCATGGGGCTTATCCTGGTAAAAATGCTTCCCGAAGTTGAAGCCAAGCGCCCCGATGAAACTATCAATTCGATTCTGGCGTCGACAGTCCGCATCTTCATTCAGCACAGGACACTCCAGCTTCGAGGGTTGTACGGAATGATGAGCTTCGTGGCATTCACCATGCTCTGGACGTCTCTCTCCTTCTATCTTGCCGGGCCGAAGTTCCGCTATTCCCCGAGAACAATCGGCCTCTTCGGACTGTTTGGCGTGGCCGGGGCACTGGCTGCCAGACTGACCGGCAACGCCACCGATAAAGGAAAGGCGAGATTTACAACCGGCCTGGGAGGAATTTTGGTGGTTCTGGGCTTCCTGGAATTGCACCGCTTCGGTTCAAATCTATGGTTCTTGGCATTTGGAATAGTGGTATTGGATGGAGCGGTCCAAGCCGTGCACATCTCAAATCAAAGCATTATCTACAAGGTGCTGCCCTCTGCCAGATCCAGAATCAACTCCTCCTACATGACCATGTATTTCATTGGAGGAGGTATCGGGTCCGCGCTTGCAGGCTACGCCTGGCAACAAGGCGGCTGGGGGGCCACCACTCTCATCGGAGCGGCCTCCGGTGCAGTTATAGTGGCGATCTGGCTAATGGACCGGGTGTCGATGAAACCCGTTCCGGCCGATCCCAAACCTCCATCCTGAGCGGCATGCACCCGCTAATTACTGTTCTCGCCGTCATCAGGGGCTACGTACTCCAAGATGGGTGTACGTCTCGCGATTATATGAACGTCAATCCCATACTTGGCGGCCGCCCGCATCAGCCTTTTGTGAATTGAGCCGCTTACCATCTCCGCCCACCTGCCTCGAAGCGTGGAGCCAATCACTATCTGAGTGATGCGCTCCTCTCGCGCATAACGGACCAGGGTTTCTGCGACATCGTCTCCGCGTAGGTCCACCCATTGTGCCCCTAAGTTCGCCGCAACCTCCTTGAGACTCTCAAGGTTTTGCTCCATGGATTTCGATGCACCCTCATCCCGCACAACGTGAACCACCTTGAATTCAGAGCGCACCCTTGCAGCGATTCTCGCGGCCCTGTGCAGGATTTGATCTGATCCTGAGATTCCCGTCACCGCTACCATGATTCTTTCAGTCGTCTCCCATTGACCCTGCGAGTCCAAGCGTCCAAGATACTGAAGCATCTCCTCTTCCGTCTCATCCGCCATGAAGCGCAAGGAAAGTTCTCGAAGCGCGGCAAGATTTTCATGACGGAAGAAGTGTGTTAAAGCGGTGCTGACTTTATCCACAGGATAGATGTTCCCATGTAGCAAACGCCGCCTCAACTGCTCTGGAGAAGAATCGACCAACTCTATCTGATCTGCCCTGCGCACCACCCAATCGGGCACTCTTTCCTTAACCTTTGCGCCAGTCATGGTTTCGACGGCGTCCGCCAAGGATTCAAGATGCTGGATATTCACTGTTGTTATCACGCTTATCCCGGCATCGAGGATTTCCAAGACGTCCTGCCACCGTTTGACGTTGCTTCCGCTTCCGGGAACATTGGAATGGGCCAACTCATCGACCAGAACCACCTCTGGTCTCCGCTTGAGAATCGCGTCAAGATCAAGTTCCTCGAATCGCCTGCCCTTGTAATTGACGGTCTTCCTGGGTACTAACTCCAGGCCCTCCGCCTTCTTCTGGGTAAAAGGACGGTCATGGCTTTCCATGAAACCGATGACCACATCCGTACCCCGGCTGAGTCGTCGCAATCCTTCATCCAACATGGCCACTGTTTTGCCGACTCCGGCAGCGGCGCCAAGATAAATTCGGAACTTGCCTGCAGGCTCAACCAGCAATGAGTTCTCCTCGGTGCTGGCAGTCTCCGTCACACCCCTCCTATCTCCAGAGGCTCCAATGTTGCATCAACCTCTACTGGCACATTAGCAAAGTAGGATGAACTTGTGGTAAATGGTCGAAAATGGCGAGAACAGGTCAGAGGTGTGGTGCTCACCGCTGTCTCTTTTCTCATCGTTTCATCAGTGATGTTTGCCCTTCGCGCTCATTTAAGCGTTGCTACCACTGCTCTCGTCCTGGTCATACCCGTGATTTTGGGAGTGATGATCGGTGGATTCAGCGTTGGCCTGGTCGGCATTGTCCTCGGCTTTGTGATCTATGATTTCGTGTTCATACCCCCTTACTACACGCTTTCGGTGGGACAGACCCAGAACTGGATCGCCCTCGGCGTATTCGTTGTAGTCGTGATTCTGGTATCAAGAGTCGTTGCCAGTCTGAAAGACGCCCGTTCCCTTGCGATGGAACGCGAACAAAATGCCCGTCGACTTTTCGAACTCTCAAAGCTCCTTCTGGGCGAGAAGGAGCTGACGGAACTTCTCGAGACCGTGGCAAACAGCGTGCAACTGACTTTTGGGTTCGAAACAGTCGTGCTCCTGTTGCAGGGTCCGGAAAAGTTGGAAGTCGGCGCTTCCGCCGGACAGCTGTTCAGCCCGGAAGAACTCAATCAGCTAATACCCGAGATTGGCGTTCCTGCCACCCTTTACCGGACATCTGAAGACGGGGCCCAAACCTTGTTCTCACTCGCCCTAACCGCAGCTGGCAGACCGATGGGACTCCTGGTAATGCGGGGCAGCCACGCTCAGTCCCCAGACGCGCAGCTATTGTCTACCTTTGCAAATCACGCGGCACTCGCCATTGAACAAGCCCAGCTCAAACAACAGGCCCTTCAGGCAAAACTGCTTGAAGAGACTGACCGCTGGCGCCGTGCCCTCCTCGGGAGCGTCTCCCACGACCTCCGAACTCCGCTCGCCTCGATCAAAACGGCAGCTTCCGCGCTGAGCGACTCATCGGCGGACCTCGATCCAAACCAGAGACTGGAGCTTCTGGAAACAATTTCGGTGCAAACCGACAGGCTCACCCGCCTCGTAGTCAATCTCCTGGATATGTCCCGCATCGAGGCTGGCGTCCTCACACCCAGGCCTTCCACGGTCGAGGTGGCGGAGCTTATCGAAGAGGGAATCGATGCCCTTGGAGATGATCAGGCAAGGGGCCAGATTCAAGTGCGGAGTTGCCCGCACGACATATTTGTTTCCGCGGACCACATACTCATATCACAGGTGATTGCCAATCTGTTGGAAAATGCCGTACGTTACTCTCCAAAGGGAAAGCCAATTACCATCGATGTCTCATCGAGTGATACCAAGGTCCTCCTCTCGATCTCAGATTCGGGGCCTGGAGTTCCAGCTGAACAGCGGGAACGAGTCTTTGAACTCTTTCACAAGGACTCCGAAAGAGGGAATACGGGACTTGGCCTATCAATCGCAAGAGCCTTCGTCTCTGCCCACGGAGAAGATATCACTCTAAACAACTCTGACTCAGGTGGAGCCCGTTTCAGCTTCTCCCTGCCCCTAGTACCGATTGATGAATATGGATATCTCGATGACCAAGCTGCTCCTGATTGATGACGACCGGTCCCTTTTAAGAGCCCTGGAGATTGGACTGGATGCAAAAGGATACGAGACTGCAAGCTGTAGAAACGCAGCCGAGGGACTTGCCCAGGCAGTCAACTTTGCTCCGGATCTGATACTACTGGACCTTGGACTACCCGACCTCAACGGAATCGAATTCTGCCGGAGACTTCGTTCTTTCAGTGAGTTGCCAATTCTCGTTCTCTCTGCGGCAGAGGATGACAACCAGAAAGTGGCTGCCTTGGACGCGGGTGCTGACGACTACGTGACAAAGCCATTCAGCATGGCGGAACTCGAAGCCCGGATCCGGGTCGCATTGAGGCACGCCAAACAGAGGTCAAACATCGACGAGAAGACAACTCTTAAAGTCGGCACAGTATCGATAGACCTAGAACAGCGGCGCGTCACAAACCGAGGCATTGAAGTGGAACTCACCGGCAGGGAGTTCGATCTTCTTTCATATCTGGCAAGAAACGCCGGCAAGCTCTATACGCACCATCAGATTCTCAGAGACGTGTGGGGCCGTGGATATGGCGGGGAAACGCACTATCTCAGGGTCTACATCAACAGACTACGCAAGAAGCTCGGCGATCCCGATGGCAAAATCATCAAAACCAAACCCGGCATCGGGTACCAACTCCTTGATACCACCGAAGAGTCTTAACCTCTGGCCAAAAACCGACATCCATTGATTATCTGTTAACGTTGTTGCAGGAAATTTTGCCTTTTCGTTTATACCCTGCAGCCTAGCTTTACGTCATGGGTGATTTTCTCGTTGTGATAGGGACCCTCGCATTCATTTTCTCAATGCTTGGTCTGATTTGGGCTTTGGATAAGGTATGAGCATTGTCGACCTCACACTACTAGTGGTCTCCATCGCCGTTTTCGCCTACTTGGGTTTGGCGATGTTCAAAGCGGAATGGTTCTGATGAGTTTCACCTGGACACTGATAACCCTTGTAATAATGCTGGCCATTATCTGGCGCTTTCTAGGTAAATATATGGCCTCCGTATACGAGGGGCGCATAAGGTGGGCGTCTTTCATTGAACGACCACTCTACCGCCTACTCGGCGTTGACCCGGAATCCGAGCAGTCATGGCAGCGGTACGCCGCGGCCCTGGTGGTGTTCTCTGGAATGGCCATCCTGTTCACGTATCTGATTCTCAGACTTCAGGGGCACCTTCCCTTTAACCCCCAGCACCTTCCTGATGTGACGCCCGCACTGGCCTGGAATACTGCCGTCTCCTTTGTCACAAACACAGACTGGCAGTCATATTCCGGTGAAACCACCATGTCGTATCTCTCACAGATGGGTGTGCTAGCAGTACAGAACTTCGTCAGCGCAGCAGTCGGCATCGCCGTCGCAGTGGCACTTATTCGCGGTTTTTCGCGAAAGGGATCCAGAACAATCGGAAACTTCTGGGTGGACCTGATACGTGGAATCCTATACATCCTGCTGCCAATCTCATTTCTCGCTGCGATTATTTTTATGGCCCAGGGTGCACTTCAAACGCTCGCAGGTCCTGCCCACATCCACGATGCACTAAACGGCGTAAGCCAGACCATTCCCCGCGGTCCTGTAGCCTCTCAGGAGGCAATAAAGGAGTTTGGAACAAACGGAGGAGGCTTCTTCAACGCAAACGGCGCGGATCCATTTGAAAATCCAACCGGCCTTACCAACTTCGTTTCTATTGTCCTGATCCTGTCAATTCCGGTTGCCCTAACCTACACCTTCGGAAAGATGGTGGGAAGCCTGCGGCAGGGCGTTGCCATTCTCACCGCTATGACGATTATCTTCGGGTGCTGGCTCACCATAGGGGCCGTTGCCGAACATCAGGCCAACCCGGCTGTCACCGCTGCTGGGTTAACGCACCAGACAAGCGGCAACATGGTGGGTAAGGAGGTGCGATTTGGTGACACATCTTCTGTTCTCTACAACATTGCCTCGACCCAGACATCCACTGGAAGTGTCAATTCGGCCAGTGACTCGTACAACCCCATGGGCGGCTTTGCCACCATGACGGGCATGATGCTCGGAGAGGTGTCCCCGGGCGGAGTTGGGAGCGGACTCTACACAATACTCCTCTTTGCAATAATCGCAGTATTCATCGGCGGGTTGATGGTGGGCAGAACTCCGGAGTATCTAGGAAAGAAGATCCAGGCCAGCGAGGTGAAGCTAGCTACACTCGGTGCCCTTGTGATGCCAATAACTGTGCTGATCTTGACAGCGGTAGCGGTCTCACTCCACTCCGGACAAGTCGGACCACTCAACAAAGGTCCTCACGGATTCTCCGAGATCCTCTACGCCTTTACCTCGGTAACCAACAACAACGGCTCCGCGTTTGCGGGGATCAACTCCAACACCGCCTTCTACAACATCCTCGAAACAGTCGGGCTTATTCTGGGCCGATTCGCAATCATCATCCCGACGCTGGCCCTTGCGGGAACTCTGGGTGCCAAGAATGTCGTGCCGGCATCACTTGGGACCTTCAGGACAGACAAGCCCATCTTCGTCGGCCTTCTCATCGGAGTGATTCTGATAGTGGGAGCTTTGACGTTCTTCCCAGCTGTGTCCTTGGGACCAATAGTTGAACAACTGACAAATGGCAAGTTCTTCTGATGAAACCGCCATTTGAATCAGCTCCGCCAAACCTTAAACCATTTGACTCGTGGGAGGCCACACTTTATGTCTGACCTGAGTAGTCTTCAAGCCAAAAAAGAAAGCCAGACAAAAACGCAGCCCGGAACCCCTGCAGCAGAAAAACAGAGCCGCGGTTTGTTCGACAGGGACATCCTTAGCCATGCAGCCATCGACGCTGTAAAAAAGTTCGATCCAAGAATGCAGATCAGAAACCCGGTAATGTTCGTCGTTCTGATTGGAACAGTGATAACACTGCTTGAGTCGGCGGCTAACCCGAGCGTCTTCTCCTGGTCGGTGACTATCTGGCTCGCACTAACGGTCCTCTTTGCCAACTTCGCAGAAGCAGTCGCCGAAGGACGGGGTAAGGCCCAAGCCGATGCCCTACGCAGAATGCGGTCCGATACTGAGGCCCGTCGGCTGCTGCCTGACGGAACCGAGCAAAAAATCGCCGCTGCGGAACTCGCTAAAGGAGACTTGGTCATATGTGAAGCAGGGGACATCATTCCTTCAGATGGAGAGATCACTGAAGGAATTGCCTCCGTGGACGAATCCGCAATCACCGGTGAGTCCGCGCCAGTCATCCGGGAATCAGGCGGTGACCGCTCGGCGGTGACCGGCGGTACAAAGGTGCTATCCGACCACATCGTCGTCAGAATCACATCCGAACGCGGTCATACCTTCCTAGACAGGATGATAAACCTAGTTGAGGGGGCCCAGCGGCAAAAGACTCCAAACGAGATAGCACTGACAATTCTGCTGGCCGCATTGACAATCATCTTTCTACCTGTCGTGGTTGTACTGAAACCATTTGCCCACTTTGCCGGAGCTGACGTCTCGGTAGTCGTTCAAATCGCCCTGCTGGTATGTCTGATCCCCACGACTATCGGTGCCCTGCTTTCCGCGATCGGCATTGCCGGAATGGACCGCCTTGTACAGAGAAATGTTCTTGCCATGTCAGGACGCGCAGTGGAGGCCGCCGGAGACGTACAGACACTGCTCCTCGATAAGACGGGCACAATAACTCTTGGAAACCGAATGGCATCTGCGTTCCTGCCCGTCGATGGCCATAGTGAAGAGGAGCTTGCCGGCATTGCACAGCTTGCTTCCTTGGCAGATGAGACTCCAGAAGGCCGCTCCATTGTCGTGCTTGCAAAAGAACGCTTTGATATTCGCGAGAGGGCGCTAGGCGCGGAGCACGTGTTCGTTCCATTCAGCGCCCAGACACGAATGTCCGGCATCAATCTCGATGGTCGTGAGATCCGAAAGGGTGCGACGGAAGCCATCAAACAGTGGGTGACCCAGCAGGGTGGAAACCCATCGACAGATCTGGATCACTTAGCCGAAAAGGTTGCCATGTCCGGCGCCACCCCCCTGGCAGTTGCCGATGGCCCACAACTTCTTGGAATCATTGAACTTAAAGACGTCGTCAAACAGGGAATCCGAGAACGCTTCTCGCAAATGCGAACTCTTGGAATCCGCACAGTGATGATAACCGGCGACAATCCCCTTACCGCAGCGGCCATCGCACAGGAAGCCGGGGTTGATGACTACCTTGCCGAGGCGACACCCGAGGCAAAGATGGCCTTAATCAAAGCAGAGCAGGAGGGTGGAAAGCTGGTTGCGATGACCGGGGACGGGACAAACGACGCCCCGGCACTGGCCCAGGCGGATGTCGGCGTTGCCATGAATTCCGGAACCACCGCCGCCAAAGAAGCCGGCAATATGGTCGATCTCGACTCCAATCCAACGAAACTCATTGAGGTGGTCGAGATCGGGAAACAGCTCCTTATCACCAGAGGGGCGCTAACGACGTTCTCAATTGCAAATGACGTAGCCAAGTATTTCGCAATCATTCCAGCACTCTTTGTCGCCACCTATCCACAACTCAAGGCGCTCAATATCATGCGCCTTCATAGTCCGCAGACGGCGATCCTCTCCGCCGTGATATTTAACGCGCTGATCATCGTGGCCCTGATTCCGCTTGCCCTCCGGGGAGTCCGCTTTCGACCCTCGGGGGCCAGCGCAATTCTGCGGCGAAACCTCCTGATCTATGGCGTAGGTGGAATACTGGCACCCTTTCTCTTCATAAAGATCATCGATTTGGTCATTACCGCACTTCACGCATACTGAAAGGACAGAAGATGCTCCTCCACCTTCGCAGATCAGTTATCATCACCGTGATCTTCTTCGCCAGCCTGGGATTGATTTATCCACTGACCGAGACCGCCATTGGGCAGGCATTCTTCCACCATCAGTCAAACGGCTCTCTGACACAATTCGGATCGATCCTCGTAGGGCAGAAGTGGGCCGGACCGAAATGGTTTCAGGGCAGGCCGGACACCTACAATCCCATGTCTACCGGAGGCACGAATCTCGGACCCCGTTCCCAAGCCCTGGTTACTGACGTTGCAAAGCAGATTAAGATCCTTAAAAGCGAAGGAATCGCACCAACCTCAGGGTTGGTGACAACCTCAGGAAGCGGCATTGATCCGGACATTTCGCCTGCCGCGGCGTACGCGCAAGTCGATGCAGTGGCGAAAGCAAGAGGCCTTCCCGTAGCCAAAGTCAGGCAATTAGTCACCAACCATATATCCGGAGCACAGTTCGGTTTTCTCGGTTCGCCATACGTGAACGTCCTGCTTCTAAATGAGGGTCTCTCGGCGATCAAATAAGCCCCTTAGACTTCATCCGCTCAAGTCTTCGGAAATTCCGGCCCATAGCCCTGTATGCCGCGGACAACCATCCCCGGAACAGTTCCAGCTATTAAAGGATCGTTACGTCCGTCAGGCTAACCCCAATGCCGATCAATCGAAAAGCATTTAACGGCACCGACATGCTGCTCAGATCAAGACTTGACCAGATCACCCGAAATCGTGGCAATACCATGCCCCCACGCTGTCAGCTGACTGGCGGGGAGATATGCGGTGCCCTGGGGGATGTGATAGTCAGTTGGCGAAGCGATGTAACGTTCACGTCCATGCGCATCGATGAAATAAACGATAGAGGTGTGCACCACATCCGCAGTCGGACTGGGCGCTTGCACCGAAATGCCATACTGACTCCAGATCTTACTAAGTGCACTCAAACTGCCTGTAAAAAAGTGCCAGTCTGGAATCTTATTCAGCCCATGTCCATACGTAAAGGCCCTAACTGCGGAAGTGCTCAGATGATACTTGTTGACATTTACCGCCAGAAACACCACGCTTGACGCCGAACTCCCGAGATTGTGGTAGGCATCCACGAATTCCTGTGATACTAGTGGACAGATATCCACACAATTAGGGTCCATAAATTCAAGCACCACCGCATGGCCTTTAAAACTTGAAAGTGACAGAGTCTTACCGTTTTGATCCGTGAGAGTAAAAGCGGGTGCGAATACCCTGGGAGTAGGTGCAAGGGCCATCAGATTTGCGAGCGATGTGGGGACATTTTCTGGAACGCCACTCTGTCGGACCTGCAGGGAGGCTGCGCCATTCCGATTGACAACCAGCACATCAATACCAACCGCCAAAAGGATTAACACGATCACAACAGCGAAGTGCCTCGCCGTCGGAGCGCGCCAACCCCAGAACCCGCCTGATTTGGATCGACCAACCGACGCCCCATCCCCGCCACGACTTGACTCCGAGACTACCAACGATCGTTCTTTCTTATAGACCTGTATTCACAATAATGTCTGAACCACCAAGTTGTGACGGTCCCTGAGAGTCGGGCGATAGTCTGGTCATAACCTGATTCCACATCTGGAGAGACCGTGGATACGACTGACGTTTTGATTGTGGGGGCTGGGATCATTGGCCTGACGGTCGCCCGAGAGATAAAACTGAGATGGCCAGATCAAATGGTGACCGTCCTGGAAAAGGAAGCCGACATCGCTCTGCATGCCAGCGGAAGGAACAGCGGAGTCCTTCATGCCGGCTTCTACTATGACCCTACCTCTCTCAAAGCGAAACTGACTTGTAGCGGAAACAAGCAGCTCACAGACTTTTGTATAGATCACAACATCAAGATCAACCGCTGCGGGAAATTGGTCGTCGCCTCCTCAGAGAATGATCTGCCTTCCCTTACACAACTCTATGACCGTGGAATCGCCAACGGAGTCGAACTGCAATTGGTTAACGAAGATGAAGCGAAAGAGATCGAGCCGAGGGCCCGTACCCATGAAAGGGCGATCTACTCCCCTAACACCTCGGCAGTGGACCCGGTAGAGGTGACGCGGACCATAGCCAAGGACTGTGAATTGCTGGGGGTTGCGATCATACGCGGCGAATCATTCCAGACGGGGGAGGAGCGCGGCCCCGCAGTCACCGTTGCAACCTCCAGACGACTCTTGTCGACAGGACTTATGATCAATGCGGCAGGACTCTATGCCGACAGGGTCGCCCACGAATTTGGAGTCGGTATGAACTATCAGATGCAACCATTCAAGGGACTCTACCTCTATGCAAACGACTCATTTGGCAAATTGAACACCCATGTCTATCCTGTGCCGGATTTGCGAAACCCCTTCCTGGGGGTACATTTCACCATCACCGTCGACGGGCGCATCAAAATTGGGCCCACGGCCACGCCTGCATTGTGGCGAGAACAGTATGGGTGGCGGGAAGGATTCAGCCTCAGAGAACTCTTTGAAACCACCGGCAACCTCTTCAGGCTGCTGACGAAGCATGACTCCACAATCAGAAGGTCGGCGCCCACCGAAGCTGCGAAATACCTGCGAAGGCTGCTTGTGAAACAGGCTTCGCGGCTAATACCAGATATCACAGCGAATCAGTTCAAACAGTGGGGTACTCCCGGAATCCGCGCCCAGATGTTAGACAAGACCACCATGAGCCTGGTGAGTGACTTCAAGATTGAAATTACTCAACACACGCTCCACATTCTGAACGCAGTATCGCCTGCGTTCACTTCAAGTCTTCCATTTGCCTCGCTAGCCGTTGACGAACTTGCGAAACTAGGCTAAACAAACTTGTCGTACTGTTCTCCGACGCTGATCCCGGTAGCCTGATCAGGGCCGCACAATCGGAAACCTGGCGGGGAGGCATCGAATGTTGCCCCCACAACTCCTCCTGGTTCCTATCCTGAGTTCAATCAAGGAAATTGCAATTTGTCTCGGTCTTCAATCAGGCCAGGTTCACGATATGCTTCTTCGAAATCAATTTGCCCGGTTGTGTGCACTTTTATCCACTCACACCGTTTCTAACTTCTATTCCGAAAACCTGCTGAAAGAAGTTGCCGGAGTGGCCGCAACCGAAGACCTTTTGAATATCCCCACATTATTCTCTGTCACCGATACTGTGACGTTTCTCCTACCAGTGGCTTTACCCGACAACTGGGTGGAAATCGAACACACTCGAGTTACATTCTGACTCGCCTAACTTACTTTCACTCCTGCAATGGTAAATTATTTCTTATCAGCAAGGGGCGACCGTCGACAACACAGGACGGAAATTCTAACTCTGAGCACTGGGCGGCAATGAACCGCATACGGATCACGCCCAACCCTAGCGATCATGATGCCCATAGCCGTCATCGCAATTGACCTTTCCATGATTGCCACCACCATATCGCGCGGGAATAAACTCGAAACGGTCAAAGGAACCGAACCAGCGAATCCCAACATCGGCCTACCAGACCGATACCACATGTGGTCTGGGAATGGAGCACGTCAACCCGTCACAACCACGCCGGGTAGGCGGTAGCCGACTTATTCGCAAACCGCCACAGCACAGAAAAGGGGACCAAGATAGCTCTTAGTCCCCTTTCAGAGATAGATTCCGGCGACGCCCTACTCTCCCAGGCAGTTGCCCACCAAGTACCATCGGCGCTGGCAGTCTTAACTTCCGTGTTCGGAATGGGAACGGGTGTGACCCTGCCGCCATGGTCACCGGAAATCTTTGAATCTCAGGTGATCCCTGATAATTCCATAGCGAGCACGAACAGGCATTTATAAGATTCAAGTCCTCGGCCGATTAGTACCGGTCAGCTGAATGCGTTGCCGCACTTACACGCCCGGCCTATCAACGTGGTAGTCTGCCACGGGCCTTACCAGGTTAACCCTGTGGGAAGATTCATCTTGGAACGAGCTTCGCGCTTATATGCTTTCAGCGCTTATCCCTTCCGCAGGTCGCCAACCAGCCGTGCCCTTGGCAGGACAACTGGCACACGAGAGCTGCGTCCGTCCCGGTCCTCTCGTACTAGGGACAGCCTTCCTCAATCTTCCTACGGCTGCATCGGATAGGGA
>DAHXKX010000074.1 GCA_027366165.1 Actinomycetota bacterium | reverse complement strand
CCTCAATCTAGACGAGAGCCAAACGCCTAGTTTGGACAGATCCAAGGTGGAGTTCGCTCATTCATGTCTGTCGCGACGCATTCCGGTCCCTAGCGGGCGACTGTCAACTCCAGTCAAAATCGGTTCGAAATAATCGAGTTTCGAAATATGTCCTATTGCTTTTCTAACCCAAGGAAGAGGACACCGGCCAAACGGTTAGTCCCAGCCCCTTGAAGCCAGTGATCCCGAGCTGCTGAGCAGTGCTTGGAAATTGCTTCTCTTTCCCGGCCAAGATCGCGTCATTGAATGTTGTCCCGAGACCCCACCGAATCTGTTCAGCTCGCTCACCCAACTTTAGTTCAGGCTCTGGATACTCTGGCTCTGACTCGAGTTCAAAAGAAAGCCTCGCAAGTTCTTTTTCGGAGACGCGCTTTCCACCAACGAAAGTCGCATACTTGTGAATCACCTTCCCGTTCTCATCCCTGCCGAGGTAAAGACGAAGCTCCCAGACGTTGGGCTTCCTTCTCAAACGGATTGACCCCACCTTCAAACCTCACTCAAATGTTGGGTTGACTGTTGATCCACTCGTATCTCACGGGATTGACAACTGCAGTCATATCCTCCGACCTGGTGGGCGCTACAGGACTCGAACCTGCGACCTGCTGGTTGTAAGCCAGCTGCTCTAGCCAACTGAGCTAAGCGCCCTGAGCAGATAAAGACTAGCAAGCCAAGAAAAAGAGCCTGCAGAAAAAATCAGCCCCAAGCCTGCCTTTGCAGTTCTTGGGCCAATTCTACCGTACCTGCCGCCACTATTCTCTTGCGTACATCCAGGTCAGTGGAGACGTAGTCAATCCCATCCTGGCAAATGACGGTGGCTCCCGCCTCCTGACAGATCAGCACACCGCCCAAGATATCCCAGCTGGCAAGTGAAGCCTCCGAGAGGTCTGCGTAACCATCCAAGGCGCCCTCCGCTACCATGCACAGTTCAAGAGCTGCCGATCCAAATGCCCGGTATTGCGCCCACCCTAGGTGCTTGGCGGAGTACCCATTCAGACCGATTACTGATTTGGATATCTGGGTGACATCGGAAGCTGAAATGGAAATCCCATTCTTGGTACTCCCCTTTCCGACTTCAGCAAGATAAGTATCGCCAGAAGCCAAATTCCTGACAAATCCAACAAGAGGTGACCCGTCAACAATTGCACAAAGTGACACGGCATAGAAAGGTATCTCTTTAGATGCGTTTGTCGATCCATCTACTGGATCTATCACGGCAATGACCTCAGCTGACGGCCTAGCAATTGACGGCGAGGTATAGCCGGATTCCTCAGAAAAGATCCTGAATCCGTAGCCAGCCAGTATCCCAATCCCAATATTGTCGGCGTCGATATCCCCCTGATGCTGCCCTTTGTGACCACCGCTCTTTGCCCAGGAGAGACCACCGGAGACCGTTATGCCGATGGCATCAGCCGTTTCCGTGAAAGCCTGGATGATTACCGAAGTGTCGTAAGGCATATGTCAAAGCTAGCGCTTGAATCCGCTAATTGAGAGGAGATCCTTCAACAGATGCTCGCTCCAGGACAGACAATTCATCTGGCTTGCCTTTGCGTAGGAGTCGTAATATGCGTACTTTGCCTGCCGGTGGTACGGATGGCTCGGAAGAGCAGTCTTCAGTGTCCTGGCAATAACGTAAGCGAGTTCCTTATGGAACATCCTGGCCCCCGGGTCAACCTCAAACCCGTAGAGTTCGAGCGCGTATGACGGCATGACGGCCAACGAGGCATTCCAGGCGATATTCCAAGCCGGAAGGAGATATGCCGGAAGATTGATATTCTTGATCGTCTCGGCCGCCAATCTGGCCTCATCGGTGAGAAGGAGTCCACGAGCGGATCCCAACCAGTTGGAGAGATCAGCAGACTTCACCGGCACCTCGCCGGTGTCAGCTCCGATTAGTTCGGCAAGCAGATACATCTCGGCGACATATCTGTCCTGCTCTGCTGAAGATAGTCGGCCTGCAAAATTCACGTAGGAAACCAGGAGCGAATCGACCAGACAATTGTGTATGTATGCCAATAAGTAGGGGTCATTTGCGCTAAATGGCCGCTTCGTATGTGGATCAGTTCCGACAATTGAATCATGGATCATGCGGACCCGGGCTACCGCAGCCTCCGCCTCCATTCTGGGGCAGTAGGTGACGGTCATGATGAACTCACTTGTGGTACTGAACCTCCGCCAGGCGTCCTCGCTGAAGCGCGAAAACTGAGCCACGCCCGCCATCGCCCTGGGTTCGAGCGCCTGGAGCAACAGTGCCCTAATAGCACCCACCCACCCGGACGGGTGAGCGTGCACCCTCCATGCCATCGAGCCCGGTCCGAAAAGCCCAAAATCCGGTACTTCATCTTCCATACCCACAGTCTATTTTTCGATCGCCACAGTATCCCATTTCAGTAGTTCCAATAATCGCATTTATATCCTCTTCGACAAGTACACACTCATCAATTGGCGCTAAACTTAATTCACATATGGCAGCGGTGGATATTTCGGGATTTGTGACTGAGCTTAAAGATCACGCAATGGAGCATGGTTTCCACGTCCACGATGAGCGCCACTTCATCGAGACCTATTCGATGAGACAAGCCTGGGAGATCGACCTGCACCCAGAGGACGCCTGCGGAGAACCCTTGGATTTTCATCTGAATCTCGATGTTGAACCAAGAATTCTCTTGGCCTTCGAGGATGAGGCCGCTCTATTGGGAGAGGACGAGGTCCCGGAAGACACCTATCACATGCTGCTCTCAATGACATGGGACCTTCCTCCATTAGACAAGGACACTGACCTCTTGCGGCTCGCAATCGAGCTGTCCGCGATTGGTGGAATTGACCTTCCGCTGGAGGTGGGTACCGTTGAAACGACCTACTCTCCAACCGACTCAGCCGTGCGCAAAGTGACCGTCATTGGACGGACCAGCATTTCCCTTGCCAAGATTTACGCAGGAGAGGACACCATTTGTCCCACGCTCGAAAAGTGTTTGCAGATCTCAAAATTCCTGTTGGCAAAGACCGTCAAATGGACCGGCGAATAAGTACTCAAGGGCGCTCCCTTTTTAGAGCCGCAGCAGCAATCATGACCCTTTTTCTCGCCGGAACCGTTCTGGCTGCCTGCGGTGCCTCAGCATCAGCGAATGCGCAGCGGTCTTGTCAATTCGTCGAGCAGTCAATCTCTGAATTCAATCTCGCCCAACAACAGACCAACCCAAGTCTCTCCGGCGAATACACGAAGAAGTCACTTGGCCTGCTTGGCTCGGCGCTTCCCTTGGCAGCAATCGCCGCTGGTTCAAACGGTGCGTATCAGGCGTTGCAGGCCACACTTTCGGAGATATCCCGGGTACCTGAAAATCTCCTGACCAGTGCGCTTTCGAGAGAGTGTGCTCAGGTTCTTCCCTCCGGCTCCAAGTTGCAGGTTCCTGGCGGTTTCGTACCTCCTGCGAATGTCAAGGCAACCTCGTGATAGTGAATACATGAAGGACTTCTCCCAGAAACCGGTCAGACTTTTCGGAACCGACCTCGACGGGACCCTACTCAATCACCTCGGTCAAATTTCCAAAGCAAATCTCACAGCCATAAGGAGAGCTCGAAGATACAAGATAATCAGCATTATCTCGACTGCCCGTTCCATCAAATCGACGCGCCAGATCGCGTCCGTAGGAGGACTCGGACCGCTGGCAGTCTGCCAGAACGGTGCGACCATTTATGACCTGAAAAATGACCGGCTGATTTCACACACCCCGATTGAACAGGACCTGGCCGGCTCAATAATTCAAAAGATCAGAGAACAGATTCCGGGCGTCATCTTCGCGATCGAAAAACTTGAAACGTTCATTCCTGAGCATGATTTCTTCGCACCTTCCGCACCGGGACTTTTCGAAAACCCAATTAGTGATGTCCTCAGCGAAGTGGACAGGCCCATAACCAAGATAATCTGCAAGCATTCCCATCTCTCACACGATGAACTGAAAGAGATTGCAGAAAACGCATGCGGCAATCTGGTTACAACAACAAGTGCAGGCGCAGAGTGGGTTGACTTCCAAGCGCTTGGCACTTCAAAGGCGACGGGACTGGCCCATGCCGGACAAGTGCTTGGCTTGGATCAGACAGAGAGCGCCGCAATCGGCGACCAATCCAATGACGTTCCCATGCTCATCTGGGCTAACTACTCGGCGGCGACAGCAAACGCCAACGACGATGCCAAGGCCGCAGCGAATTGGCTGGCACCGGCAAACACCGATAATGGGGTTGCTGCTTTCATCCAGCACCTGATCGACAAATTCAACAGCTGAGTACCGCTATATCCTTTCGAACTCTCCATCCCCGTTAAGCGCAAAGATCTCCATTGACGACGAAGTAAGTCTGTAGTATCCAATTTGGCCAAACTCTCTGGCCAGATCATCCACCGTCATCTTCGATACTCTGTAAATTGCGTAGCCATATTCGGCGTGGCTTCCCGACAATGAGCGGCCAACACTCACGTAGATCCCCACAGAACCAAGACCTGAAACGCGTTCAAAAAGCCGCTTGTCACGGATCCTGTTCTCCTCCTCTGAAAGTGGAACGCTGCCCGGATTGTATGCAGTGACAACGTAGAGGGACTCGCCATCCACCTCCTTGGGCAGTGCATCGGGGTGGTACAGATATCCGTCCCAAATGGTCACCCAGTTACACTGGCGCTGGATTTCTATTATCGATCTCTTCCAGGTTTTCAACAGATCCTCGTCCGGCTGCATTCACCCACCTTTCTATATGATCAAGCAACTTGCCCGCACCACTGTGCACAGTTTGCGCCACCTGACTCACCAGGTTGGTGTCACCCGAGGACCAACGGGCGACATATGGAAAAGAATAGGAAGAACTGTCAAAACCCAGTGCCCTGCAAACGACGTAAGCACAGCTCTCCGCCTCCAACTCAGCCCTTGCGCGGGAAACAGACTGCTCTTTGTGAAAAATAACGTGCGCCGCTTCGTGAGCCAGTGTCTTCAGACGCTGCCCTGATGAGACATCTGAGCGCACCTGTACCAGACGATTTTCAAAGTCAGTAAAACCGTTCACTTCATCAAGCTCCTCGTACTCAACCCGAAAGCCCCTGTCAACCAGGAACGCCTCGAGGCTTTGCAGCAAAACTGCAGCGTCGGAAGACTCTATATTCAAGAGTCGTGGCTCTGGAAGTACGGGCAGATCATCGCCAAACGTTTGAGAAAGGTCGAAGACACTTACCAAGCGGTAGCCAACCACCGTCTCTTCAATTTCGTCCTCAGCTAAAACATCTGGCCCAACTGGAACTTTCCTCTTATTCGGAGCAAAGATATACAAGGCCTTCTCGCCTTTTTTGACCTGGCGACCCAACCTCTGCCAACCCCTGTAGCCAGCCACAAGCGTAGGGGATAAGCCCCTGTTACAGGCCTGTGAAAACAAAAGCAGCAAATTCAGGGCGCTGTAGCTTCTGAATCGTGCCGACAGATCCAATAGGCTGATCCAGTTTCCCTGGCGAATTAGTTCACGCACTGCCCCTTCAAGATCAAGCCCATACTTTTCGAGTAGGTCGGCCTTCGTATTCATTTCATCCCCAAGTACCTTGAGTAGTCAAACTGGTCTCATGTTTAGGGGTCGGATTTCATACGGTAGCAGCATCGTGCGAAATTTGAAAGAAATAGATGTCCCCATTCTCAACACCCTTCTCGTCAAACCAAGAGAGCGCAAGTTGAACCCGGTAGCACACTTTATGATTTTCCCTTCGGCGCTAGGTGGTCATCCGCCTTCGCCACAGTGAAACCACTGTTCAGCCGGAATATGACCGAAATCGGTATCCAAAGTTCAGATCCCTCTGACCAAGACATCATCATTTGAAATACGCTGGATCTATGACAACTTCAATTCTTGGAACCTCAGTGGTGCGGGTAGAGGATCCTGACCTTCTCACGGGCAAGGGCACATTCATCGATAATCAGCCAGGGTTCGCACACGCCGTCTTTCTGCGATCCCCATTTCCGCATGCCAAGGTGATCAGCATAGACACGTCAGAGGCCGAGAAAATGCCCGGAGTCATTGCGGTATTCACCGCCAAGGACCTCTCAATTCCACCCCACCATGCATTCTTTCCCCTCAATGACGCCTGCAAACGCCCACCCCTTGCGACCGACAAAGTCCGCTTCGTGGGAGACGCAGTTGCTGTGGTCATAGCAGGGTCAAAGGCCGAGGGTATCGACGCGACTGAAGCGATCTTCGTCGATTATGAGCAATTGCAGGCGGTGACTGATCCGGAATTGGCGTTATCCCCCGGGGCTCCGCTGCAATTCGAGGAGCTTGGAACCAATTTGGCGGCCGGTTCAAAAGAGAGAAATTCCGACAGTGCTCTTGACGACGCCGAAATTATCGTACGCGGAAGGTTTGTCAACCAACGTGTTGCGGTGGTACCGCTCGAGGGAAATGCCATTTCCGTCATTCCGGCGCCGGACGGCGACCGAGACATGACAATTCAGGTCTCAACTCAAATGCCCCACAATTTCGCCAAGGCCATGGCAAAGATCCTGGATCTGGACCCCGACCGGATTCGCGTCATCGCACCACACGTAGGTGGCGCGTTTGGTGGAAAGGCCGGAGTCACAGCTGAACATTCGGTGGTTATAGCATCGGCGCTGAAGCTCAAGATTCCCGTCAAATGGAGCGAAACCCGTTCGGAAAACATGACTGCCCTTCCCCATGGCCGAGGACAGGTGCAGTATGTCGAAATGGGATTCACCAAAGGAGGAAAGATCACCGGACTTAGATGCCGAATGCTGGGAGATGCGGGAGCATATGCCGGTTTTGGTGGCGGGCTGGTGATGGGATCGACAAAGCTCATGAGTCAGGGGGTGTATGAGATCCCCAAGATCACCTATGACGTGGCTGTCGCACTCACAAACACCACCCCCGTAGGCGCCTTCCGGGGAGCCGGACGCCCTGAAGCCGCAGCCTTTCTGGAACGGATCATGGACATAGCCGCAGATGAGTTGGGGCTTGACCCCGCGGAACTGCGAATGAAGAACCTGATACCCGAAACCGAATTTCCCAAAAAAACTCTGCCTGGCGCTCTTTACGACAGCGGCAACTACGCGTCAACCCTGCAAAAGGCTTTGGAATTTGCCGACTATTCGAGTATGCGCACTCAACAGGCAGAGCGGATTGCCAGTGGCAGCACCAGGCTGCTTGGAATCGGAATCTCCACCTACGTCGAAGTCACTGCGGGGGGTGGGCCTTCGGAATACTCCGCCGTCCAGATATTTCCTGATGGCACGGCATCGATCAAGGTGGGAACATCAGCCCATGGCCAAGGGCACGCCACCTCCTTCGCCATGATCGTCTCCGACAGATTTGGGATTCCCATGGAAAAGATCAGATTCATCCAGTCGGATACCTCACTAATCCCCACCGGCGGAGGGACCGGCGGTTCGAGATCCCTCCAGATAGGCGGATCCGCAGTCGCCACTGCCAGCGAATCGCTGTTTCAAAAAGCAAAGGATATTGCAGCAGACTATTTTGAGGCGAGTTCAGAAGATATCGTCCTAACCGACAACGGTCTTGCGGTCGCCGGAGTTCCCTCCTCCAAAGTAAGCTGGGGTGACTTGGCCCTGCACGCCGACCAGCAAGGTGATCCTCTGGCTGTGAGTCTTG
>DAHXKX010000072.1 GCA_027366165.1 Actinomycetota bacterium | reverse complement strand
CTGTAGCGGTTGGCGCGGGTTCTCGCCTGGACGGAGTTCCCGCCGATCGGAGGATACCATTTATGAGCCGGGTCCTGCTAGAACTTTTTTCGGAGGGGTGTCTAGTGATTGCGGAAGATTCCACTGGTCAGCTTGGAGAGTCAGCGGTGGAAACCGCGCCGGATGGCGAGTCTAACGACCTTGAGAGGTTGCAGTATCTTTCCATGCTAAGCGACTTCTAGGTTCGGGTACTATGCATTTGGGTTGGTCCGGTACTGCCGAGCTTGGCCAAGGTCGGAGAAAATTTTTCAAAATGAGGTGAACCTGCGCCAGCGGTTAAATGATTCATCAATCGCTTTTAAAAGGAATGGCGTGAGTGGTCAGTCTGACCCCAGGAAGTTCCTTCGGTGAAGGAAGGTGATCAAACGCTGCTTCGATGGGTATTGGCTGTACATCAAAGCTCTTTGCGGTGAAATGCAGACGTCAATTGCGTTGACGGGGTCAGTTCAAAACAGGTTGTAGGAAATTCATTTGGAACTTTTGGGAAATGACACGGGAGGATCATAGTGACCAGTAGTGGAGTTGTCCTGGGAGTCGCGGTGTTTCTGGCATCTGCCGTCGAGATGGTCGAGGCATTGACAGTCGTCTTGGCGGTAGGCGTTACCCGTGGATGGCGTTCGGCGCTAGAGGGTGTTTTCGTGGCGCTATTTGTGCTGGCGGCTTTAGTCGTGGCATTTGGACCGGCCTTGGTTCAGTTTGTGCCTCTGAATCTGCTGCGGTCAATTATTGGAGGAGTTTTGCTGATCTTTGGCCTCCAGTGGATGCGCAAGGCTGTGCTCAGAGCGAGTGGGCTAAAGGAAAAGAGAGATGAAGACTTGGTGTACGCGAAAACCGTCGCGCAGCTGTCAACAGGATCGAAGTCCAGGAATCGCGATATGTCGGGTTTCACGGTTGCCTTCAAAGGGGTTTTTATCGAGGGCTTGGAGGTGATAATCATTGTAATAACACTGGGCTCCTCGGCTCATGACTTGGGTCTAGCAATAGTGGCGGCACTCATTGCAGTCGTGCTGGTGGCAGCTGTGGGTGTTATAGTTTCCCGTCAGCTTTCGGGAGTCCCGGAAAATGCGATGAAGCTTATGGTGGGCCTCATGCTGGTCAGCTTCGGAACCTTCTGGGGCGGCGAAGGGCTTGGTCTGAGGTGGCCTGGATCAGACCTGATGATTCCCGCTCTTGTGGCGGTCTACGGGATTGTGACGTTTCTGCTGATTAAGCGGCTGACCAGATTGGCGGTTGCCCGGAATGCGATCGAATCGGAGAGCTTGAGGCAGCATTTCAAAGCTAAAGAAGAAGTGATTGTGCGGACAGTGAAGAAAGCCATACCATTAAAGCTTGCGCGTGGCTTCCTCATGTTCTGGTGGGAGTTCTTCATCGGTGACACCCCTGAAGTCTTCGGGGGGACTCTGGTGATATTCGCTGTGGTCGAAATCTCGCGCCATTCGGGATTCCCAAATGTTTCAATTGTTGTGATCGCGCCAGTTCTTGTGATTCTGCTACTGAACGCCACAATTGCAAGGGCGTATCGATCCGAACTGGCCGGTGGTTGAGTCATGAGGCTTAGGGACCGTCATCGTGTGGTTTCGGTTAAGGGCTAATGAGTCGTTGATAACGTCTTCAAGTACCCAAGGTCCAGACACTCTGCTCGAAGGCGAATCCCTGGGCGAACACGGCGATGCAGGCCTCTACCACGTCAGAATCGAACAATTTTCCCGAGCTAGTGCTCAAATGTGACAGGGCTTCTTGAAGGCCAAGTGCCGGGCGGTAGGGGCGATGCTGGCTCATGGCTTCGACCACGTCGGCAACCGCGATAATCTGGGCTGGTTTGATGATCTCGTTGCCCTTAAGGCCGTTTGGATACCCCGATCCATCCATGCGTTCATGATGTTGCTTTGCCACGTCTGCAATCGGCCATGGGAGCGAAGCTTTTGATAGGATGTCGGCGCCAACCAATGTGTGACGCTTTATCAGTTCGAATTCAAGGGCATCCAGCTTCCCTGGACGGGTGAGGATAACGGCAGGAATCGCGACCTTTCCAATGTCGTGTACCTGACCGCTTTTATAAATTAGGTCTACAGTCTCAGGATCGAGACCAAGCTGGTTTCCGATAGCGGCTCCAAGTGCGCCGACCCGGGTTTGGTGGCCTGCAGTGTATGGATCGTGACCCTCACCCAGGGTGCTCAAAGCGGCTAGGGTCCCGTTGAGTGAGGTTGCAAGCTGTTGCATGGTGCGCACGTGAGCAACTCCCAAGCCGAACTCGGAGGCGATCTCTTTCAGGAGGTGCACAGTAGGATCGTCGAATGCGAATTTGTCGCGAGCGTAAACCGCCAGCATAGCGGATTGCGCGCCGATGTGAAAGAGCAGAGAGATCGAAGAACCAAAGCCAAACTCCATTGCGCGCCTGCGCCACGGGTCATAGCCCGGATGGGTACTCAGATCATTTGCCACCTGAATCAGCCCAGTGCGCAATGCAATTCCTGCTGGTCCGTTACCTGTCGCTTCGGAATCAGACCACGACATCATTCCGTCATAGATATAGTCTGTAACCCCCGAAGCGTGCACCACGCGGATGTTTCGGTCCAGGCCGGTTTCCCCAAAGCCAATCAGGGCCAGTGCAAAACCACCGATTTTCACCACAATGTCGCACATGTTCTGCAGCAACACGTCTTCGTCATGGTTATGTGCCACCGAATTGTTCAGTGCGACAAAGAGGCTGGCCGCGAGATTCGACATCCGGTATTCGGTTATGTCTATGAATGAGCTCGACACGCCCTTGGTCCCGTCGTCAAAATCTAGTCTCTTGGTGTGAAGCAGGATCCAGCGCCGGCTCTTTCCGACAAAGTCTACGCCCAGCGTCTTCGTCCTTATCGGCTTTCCGGTTTTGAGAGTGATGATGTTGGGAAATGAGTCTGGCTTTATTGGATTGCCATCTTCGTCCACGAGAGCGACCAAGTCGCTCATCCTGTATCCGTACATTTCGCTATGGTCGAGGTCCAGAATTTCCGAAGCACTTTTGTTCGCGTAGATGATCTCACTTTGGGAGTTGTAGATTACCACACCTTGGGTTAAGGAGTCGACAACATCGCGGTATGAGGTGCCAAGAAGGAAGTTCCTAGTATCATCGGCACTCGAAAGAGCATCGTCAGACATGTTCCCCCCCCGGCGTGTTTGTCACCAATTCTTGACTGTCCAATTAAGCTGGTGATTCTCTTGAGAATAACATTACAGGGTTCGTGGTGTTACGGTTGTGCGGGGCTTTCAGGGTCCGAGTGCAAGCGGAGGAGTTTCAGGACTACCTTGCGTGCCGGAGAATTTGACGGACGGTCATCCGATCAGATGGAATCAGATGAAATCTTTGAAGGATGAACTTTGGGGATGTTGGCGAAGTTGTCAAGGAGAAGTCGACAGGTCCATTTGGCTCGCCCTGATGGAGCGGCTAACAACGAGGCCATCTGGGGTACGTGCTCTTTCCTACTCCCGGTCCAATTTGCAATTTGGCACTTGGTGTAATTTGCGTCACTGGCCATCGGTTTGGCCATGCGCATTTGTGTCCTTTTGACAGCTGTGTCTGCCTCTCGAATCAATTAACCTGGTGAGGTGAGCTTTCCAATTCATCGCCACCGTCGTATGAGAACAACGCCTGCTCTTCGTCGGCTTGTTGCGGAGTCGATGTTGAGTGTTGACGACCTCATTACCCCTATATTCGTTCGCGAGGGGATAGCTTCTCCCGTAGAGATACCTTCACTGCCTGGCGTTTACCAGCACACAGTTGGCTCTGCCGCGGAGTTCTGTAAGCAGCTGGCCGACCTTGGCATCCCCGGCACGATCATTTTTGGTGTTCCGGAGACTAAGGATGAAACAGGCTCGGAGGCATGGAATCCAAAAGGTATCGTGCAGGTCGCTATTTCAGCAATCAAGTCAGCTGTGGGTGACGGACTTGTCGTAATGGCCGACCTCTGCCTGGACGAGTACCTTTCCAGCGGCCATTGTGGAGTGCTGAATTCGTTTGGAAATGTAGATAATGACGCGACTCTGGAACTCTATGCCAAGGTGGCGATTGCGCAGGCGAACGCAGGTGTGGATCTGGTTGGCCCGTCGGGGATGATGGACGGCCAGGTGGGAGCGATAAGAAGCGCATTGGACGGTGTGGGGTACGACAATGTCGGGATCATGGCATATTCGGCCAAGTATGCGTCGGCCCTCTACGGTCCTTTTAGGGATGCGGTGGATGTCAGGATAGCCGACGGTGGGAACAGGAGTACCTACCAGCAGGACTATCACAACGCGAAGGAGGCGCTGTCAGAGATACTGGCCGATATCGATCAGGGTGCGGACATAGTCATGGTGAAGCCAGCCATGACTTATCTAGACATAGTGTCACTGGCTGACCGCAATGTCACAGTTCCGGTGGCTGCCTATCACGTCTCAGGTGAATATGCCATGATCAAGGCTGCCGCCGCCAACGGCTGGATAGATGGTGATGCTGTCGCTGTGGAGCAGCTAACTGCCATAAAGCGTGCCGGTGCTTCGATGATTTTGACGTACTTCGCGCCGTTCATCTCGAAGTTATTGGGTTAACCGCGTTTCGCGGGGCTTTGGCCCGCTCCGAAAACAAGACAAGGTGAGGAAATCAGATGCCTGCCCAATCGAAACCACTACATAGCAATAGGGAGCTTTTCGACCGAGCTTGCAAGGTTATCCCAGGAGGGGTGAATTCGCCGGTAAGGGCGTTTAAATCTGTTGGAGGAACCCCCTTCTTTGTCGCCAAAGGCAAGGGCGCCTATATTTTCGACGAAGAGTCAAAGGCCTACATTGACTACATACAGTCATATGGTGCCGTCATTCTTGGCCACGCGGATGATCGGATTACGGCCGCGATAAGAAGGGCAGCGGAACTCGGTTCAACTTACGGTGCTCCGACTCTGGGCGAAGTCACGCTTGCAGAGCTGATAGTGGAGCGTGTGGATGGCTGCGAAATGGTGCGCCTCACTTCATCGGGAACTGAAGCGGCAATGAGCGCAATCAGATTGGCTAGGGGATTCACCGGACGGGACAAGATACTCAAGTTTGATGGCTGCTATCACGGTCACTCGGATGCCTTGTTAGTTGGGGGTGGATCTGGAGTCGCGTCTCTTGGGATCCCGGATTCAGTTGGAATCCCGGCCGGTGCGGTTGCTAATACGATTGTTGCCCCTTACAACGAGATCCCACTTCTTGATGACAGTTATGCGGCTGTGATCGTTGAGCCAGTGGCAGCAAACATGGGTCTTGTGCCGCCACTTCCAGGATTTCTGGAGGGGCTCAGGAAGCAATGCAGTGAAAATGGGGTAGTGCTCATTTTCGACGAGGTAATAACTGGATTTCGGGTTGGCGATGGAGGCGCCTCGAAGCTCTTCGGGGTCACCCCCGACATGTGGTGTTTTGGCAAGGTAATAGGTGGAGGGATGCCGATCGGTGCTTTCGGGGGTCGGCGAGAGATCATGGAGATGCTGGCGCCAATCGGTCCCGTTTATCAGGCCGGGACGCTGTCAGGGAATCCTATTGCAACCGCCGCAGGGACAACTGTTCTTAAACTGTTGGACGCAGAAAGCTATCTGGTTCTTGCTTCGAGAGCGGAGCGGCTGTCGCTTGGACTAAAAGAGGTGTTTACCAACGTGGGAATCGAAGCACACGTGCCACATCTTTCTTCTCTAATCGGCATCTTTTTTGGTACCGAGAATGTGACTAATTACGCTGAAGCGAAGAAGTCTGTTTCCCTTGGCGTATATCCCAAGTTTTTTAATGAAATGCTTACTCTGGGTGTGGCCTTGGCACCCGGACCATATGAAGCACTGTTCCCTGGTCTCAGCCATGGTGAGAAAGAAATCGATCATACCGTGGACCTTGCCGGCGAAGCGGTTAAGCGGCTGTTGAAGTAGCTGATGATTTATTGGCTGCGAACCAATTCACCCTGACTCGACCGCGACCTGTGTGACATTCGACACTTTGGTAATCTCTATATAGCTCAACATTTCCTCTTTTGCAGAGATTTAACAGAAATTAACGGTGAAAGCCCATTTTCGTTTGGCGTGAATGGGTGTTTAAATGCTAAGAAAAGTAGTGAAAAATTGTTGGGTTTCGGATCTAGCGCTTCACGGGGTCATACTAAGGTGATCGGGGCGACGGTCTCGGGTTCTTTTACTCTACGCGAGAGGATGTGAGGTTTTGATACAGTATCTGCCAATTCTTGTGCTTGTTGTATTGGCGACACTGTTCGCAGGGCTATCAATCTTTGCTTCTGCACTAATGTCTCCTAAGAAGCCAAATCCTGCGAAAAGTGCACCTTATGAGTGTGGGATCATTCCAAGCCACGAGCCACCGGAACGCTTTCCGGTGCGGTTTTTTCTCGTGGCGATGATCTTCGTTGTGTTCGACATTGAAATCATCTTCATCTACCCCTATGCGGTAATCTCGAGATCCCTCGGGACCTTTGGCGTCGCGGAGATGCTTGTATTCGGGGTGACCATGTTTGTTGCCTTCTTGTATTTGGTCTCGAACGGCGCTTTGAACTGGGGTCGCATAAGAAGAAGCAGGGATGGGGATAGTACTTACGAAGCTAGGACCAGCTCGTCTACCATCCGTAGAGTCAGTTCAGGCGAGAAGACTGCGGCATGATCTTGAAAAGTCAAAGTGGGGCGTGTCAATAAATGGGATTAGAAGATCTAAATCACAATTTCTTAACTGGCAACATTGAAAACCTGGTCAAGTGGGCAAGACGCAATTCAGTCTGGCCTGCAACCTTTGGCCTTGCCTGTTGTGCAATAGAGATGATGGCTGCCGCCGCTGCGGATTTCGACATTAGCAGATTCGGTATGGAGGTTTTCAGAGCCTCACCACGGCAGGCCGACCTGATGATCGTGGCCGGGCGCGTGTCTCAGAAGATGGCTCCGGTGCTTCGACAGGTGTACGATCAGATGCCCGAGCCCAAATGGGTCATCTCTATGGGTGTCTGCGCTTCAACGGGCGGTATGTTCAACAACTACGCCATAGTTCAGGGAGTGGACCAGATCGTCCCGGTGGACGTCTACGCACCTGGATGTCCTCCCGGACCGGAGACTCTGCTGCATGCGATTCTCACACTCCATGAGAAGATCAGAACTGGCGAGATCACCAAGAGGCGTATTGAGACCAAATCAGGGGCACAGATCCAGTTGGCCGAAGAGCCAGTTAGGTCGAACCCGATACACGTTCGTGGATCCGCGAAAAAGAAGGTTTTAGGAGTATGAATACGTCCGAAGTCCTCCACGTTGAGCGCTCGAACTACCTAGCCACCGTTACAGAGCTGAAGAACCAAGGTTATGAGATGTGTGTTGACGTCGCTGGGGTCGACTACCTTACCCACCCTGGGCGAGAACTGCCCGAAGGTGTGGTTCCCGGGCGTTATGAGGTGGTCGTCAACCTTCTTTCACTTGGCAACCGGTCAAGGGTTCGCATCCGCGTTCAGGTTCCGGAAGATGATCCGACGATAGAGACCCTGTTTTTTCTCTATCCCGGGAGTGAAGCCATGGAACGAGAGGTCTACGACCTGGTCGGTATCAGGTTTCAGAATCACCCCGATCTCACGAGGATACTTATGCCAGAGGGTTGGGAGGGGCATCCGCTTCGGAAAGACTACTCCATGGGCGCTGTGCCGATTCAGTTCAAATCAGTAAACGGGGCTGGCTAAATATGTTGAAGAAAATGAACGATTCCGGAAAGGTAGATGCCTCTTCCCATGAGGAAGAGGCCGAGAGCCTTGCCCTTGTTCCAGAGACAAGCGAGGGACCGCAGGAACTGCAGGAAGTGGAGGACACGGGTCGTTATGAGCTCTCTGCAGAGTTCGGTTCCACGCTGAGGTTGCCCGAGGGCGTCGATGTGGATCCAGGCGACATCGACATCGAGTTTTCAGATGAGAAGATGATCATAAATATGGGTCCTCAGCACCCGTCCACTCACGGTGTTCTGCGTCTGATGATGGAACTTGATGGTGAGGTCATTTTACGCACCAAGCCAGTTGTCGGGTACCTTCATACCGGAATGGAGAAGACCGCTGAGGGTCTTACCTTTTTGCAGGGTCCCACGAACGTAACTCGAATGGATTACCTCTCTCCGTTCCATAACGAGTTGGTCTTTTCCATGGCCACCGAGCAGCTTCTCGGCTTAGAGTTGCCGGACCGGGCCAGTTGGATCCGCACGCTGATGTGCGAACTCAACAGGTGTACCTCCCACCTCATGTGGATGGCTACCAACGGTATGGACCTTGGTTCGAGCTCGATGATGATCTACGGTTTCAGAGAGCGTGAGATGATCTTGGCTTTCTTTGAAAAAGTCACCGGACTTCGCATGAATCACAACTACATCCGCCCAGGCGGAGTCGCGGCCGACCTTCCCGACGGCTGGGAAGACGATGTGTTGGCGATCCTTGAGACCATTCCAGGCCGTTTGGATGAATACGATGAGTTATTGACCGGCCAACCGATATTCAGGGAGAGGGTTGACAACGTCGGTATAATCACCGCCGAGCAGGCCATAGCACTTTCTGCAACCGGACCGATACTGAGATCAACCGGTTTCGCATGGGACTTGAGAAGGGATATGCCGTATCTCAACTACGATCAGGTCGAGTTCGACGTCATTGTCGGCTCGATCGGGGACTGCTTCGACCGTTATTCGGTGAGGCTTAATGAGATAAGAGAGTCTCTCCGCATCATTGCTCAGGTCGTCGAGAAGATGCCGGCCGGAGACTACAAAATCCAGGACAAGAAGGTAACACCTCCACCCCGTGTGCGAATTGATGAATCGATGGAGGCATTGATTCACCATTTCAAGATCTATACAGAGGGATTCAAGGTTCCCGAGGGTGAAGTGTATGTCGCCGTGGAGTCCCCCAGAGGGGAGATCGGCTGCTACATGGTGTCTGACGGTTCAGCGAAACCGTACAGGATGCACATTCGTGGACCGTCGTTCGTGAATCTTCAAACACTTCCGACGATGCTTCGCGGTGGCATCATTGCTGACGCGGTAGCTGCTATTTCTTCAGTTGATCCGGTTATGGGAGAGGTTGATCGCTAAAAATGTCCTTTTTTAATCCAGAGAATTTGGAAAAAGCTCAGGTTCTTGTCGGACTATATCCAGACAAGCGCTCGGCCCTCATACCTCTGTGCCATCTGGCTCAAAGTCAGCACGGTCATCTGTCCAAGGAAGCCATGGTTGAGATAGCGGAGCTGGTCGAGGTGCAACCTGCTGAGGTATATGGCACGGCGTCCTTCTACGATATGCTTCACACTGAGGAAGTTGGTAACTACCTGGTTGGTGTGTGCACCAATGTGGCCTGCCTTCTCGGTGGTGGGCAGGAACTTCTGGAACACGCCAGCGATGTGCTCGGAATTCCTCCAGGTGCCACAACTGAAGACGGGAAATTCACCCTCGAAGAGGTCGAGTGTGTGGCACACTGCGACAAGGCTCCATGTGCACAGGTCAACTATCGATATTTCGGCCCGCTGACAAATGGTGACTTTGACCAGTTGGTGGATGATTTGAAAAGCGACAGATTGTCGGACTCTGTTCCTCCCCACGGTGTGCTTTCGCGTGTTTTCCGTGACGCGCCCCCAATGGTCCCCCTCGAGATTATTCACCAGGAGCGCCGTGTGATGGATGAGGCAAGAAAGGCCAGGCTGGCCGCCCAGAATCCGGATGCAGGGGGCAAGCAATGAGCACAAAGATAGTAACCGCTCGAGTCGACATTCCTAATTCGCACACACTCTCCGTCTATCTCGAGCACGGCGGTTACCAATCGCTGCGGAAGGCCCTGTTGGAGATGACTCCTGAGCAGGTCCAGGAAGAGGTTACCGCTTCTGGCATGCTTGGCCGAGGAGGCGCCGGTTTTGAGACTGGGCGCAAGTGGTCAATGCTTAAGCAGGATCTCGTCAGATATCTGGTTGTGAACGGCGACGAATCAGAGCCTTCGACTTTTAAGGACCATTTGCTGGTGGAGAACGATCCCCACCAACTGGTGGAAGGTACGCTGATCACTGCCTATGCGATCGGGGCAAGCAGGGCTTTCATCTATCTTCGAGGGGAGTTTGCACTAGGTCTGGAGAGGGTCCAATCAGCGATAAACGAGGCGTACGCCTACGGAGCAATCGGCAGAAATATCTTTGGTTCGGGCTTTTCGGTTGACTTGGTTCTGCAGCCAGGTGCCGGTGCCTATATTTGCGGTGAAGAGACGGCGTTGATTGAATCGCTGGAAGGCAAGCGGGGCTTTCCCCGGATCAAGCCACCTTATTTCCCAGCGGTGATAGGCCTTTACGGGGCGCCCACAATCGTCAACAACGTGGAGACGATGTCCAACGTCCCTTGGATAGTCAAGAATGGTGGCCAGGCGTTTGCCGCAATGGGGAAGGGGCGTTCAACAGGCACCAGGCTCTTTGCACTTTCTGGGGATGTCATGCGGCCAGGGAACTATGAACTTGAAATGACTTCCAAGACGTTCAGGGAGCTCATATACGATCCAGATTTTGGCGGCGGTCTCAAAGAAGGCCGAAGCGTGAAGGCTGTGATCCCGGGAGGGGTTTCCGCGCCTTGGATAGGGCCGGATAACTTGGACCTTCCTTTGGGCCAGGACGAGGTTGCTCAAGCCGGCTCGATGCTCGGATCGGGTTCGATCATCGTTCTCGACGATCACACTTGTGCGGTTCGGGCTGCTTGGCGGATCACCAGGTTCTTCAACAGGGAGTCTTGCGGTCAATGCACACCGTGTCGAGAAGGCTCTGGCTGGATCGAGAAGATAATGCACAGGATCGAATTGGGATCCGGTACTGAGAGTGACCTCGATTTGGTGCTGGATGCATGTGACAACATCGCGCCAGGGCTTACCTGGCCCCCGCAGCAGACGACAATTTGTGTATTGGGCCCCTCCATTCCCTCGTCAGTGGTAAGCGCCATAAAGATGTTCCGGGATGAGTTCATGGTCCATATAAAGGAAGAAGGTTGTCCCTTTGTCCACTGATGAATCTCAGAATCTGGTAACTCTATCCATCGATGGCAAGGAGATTAATGCCAAAGGTGGAGAGCTTCTAATCGAGGCTGCTGAGAAGGCGGGAGTCTTCATCCCACGCTTTTGTTACCACAATCGCCTACCCCAGGTTGGCATGTGTCGGATGTGTCTGGTGGAAGTGAAGGGTCCTAGGGGCTTTTCACTCCAGCCGTCGTGCTATCTCCCTGTTTCTGAAGCCATGGAAGTCATTACCCAATCCGAGAAGGTCAAGAAGGCTCAGGACGGCATACTCGAATTCCTTCTTATCAATCACCCGTTGGATTGTCCGACTTGTGATAAAGGCGGAGAATGTCCCCTTCAGGATCAGACTCTTACATACGGTCCTGGCGAAAGTCGGTTTGCTGAAGAGAAGAGACACTGGGAGAAGCCCATTGCCATCTCTGAACTGGTATTTCTCGATCGTGAGCGATGCATCCAGTGTGATCGCTGCACCCGATTCGCAGATGTGGTGGCGGGCGATGCTCTGATTGAATTCATAGGCAGAGGGGATCACACCGAGGTCAACGTTTTTCCAGACAGGCCATTTTCCTCCTATTTCTCCGGCAACACGGTTCAAATATGTCCGGTCGGTGCGCTCACCGCTACGCCCTACAGGTTCAAAGCTAGGCCCTGGGATCTATCACAGGTTGAGTCGAGCTGTATGGCCTGTTCGATGGGTTGCCGAATCATGGTTCAATCCTCGCAAAATGGACTGACCAGGTACCTTGGTCTTGATTCAGACTCTGTCAACCACGGTTGGCTTTGCGACAAGGGACGGTTTGGATTTGAGGCGGTCAATTCTGCGGATAGGGAGAGCTAGATCTTTTAATCCTGGTGGGTTCTGACCCGAGACAGGACTATATCGATTCGGAACTGGCCAACTCGGCACTGGACAATGTTGGTTTTGTGGTCAGTGTGGATACGTATTTGAGCGAATCTAGTTCAAATGCGGATCTGGTGTTGCCAGCTGCAGCTTTTGCTGAGAAGTCAGGCACTACTACGAACCTTGAAGGCAGAGTCTTCACCGTCAATCAAAAGGTCACGTCACCCGGGCTGTGTCGGCCGGACTGGACAATTGCGAGCGAGATTGCACTCGAACTCGAGGCGGATCTAGGATTTGGCAGCGCAGAGGAAATCCTGGATGAAATCGCCGAAGTATCTCCTCTGCATTGGGGACTCTCCTGGCACCGCTTGACAAAGTCTGCTGCACTTGATGGGGTTGTGGTGCCGATAACGGCAACAGCCTTGTCCATCAGGCCCAAAGCGATGTTAGATCAGATCTCCACACCCGGCATTGCCTCGGTGTGGAATCAGGGACTCCAGTCATCAAAGACTTCGTACTTCGATGATGGCACTAAAGAGGAGCCAGGATCGGGCAGCCAACCTCCAGTGCACGCGAGTATGGCTTCCGTTGAACCCATTTGGCCGGTGGCGCCGGTTCAGCCACTCGGAGCCATGAGGCTGGGATATTCACGGAAACTTTACTCGCAGGGCGAGCATCTCATGAACAGCCCTCACTTGTCGAAACTGATAGTCGGCGCTAAATGCCGCATTTCCAGCAAGACCGCCAAGGAGCTGGGGGCTGTATTGGGTGATTCGCTACGAGTTGCTGACAAGGCTGGTGGTGAGAGTCTGTTTGAACTGGAAGTCGATGATTCAGTTGGTGACGGCGTCGTCGAACTGATCCGGGGATCGTTTTCGATTCCTGGATTTTCGCCAGTCAGAAGCGATGAGGCAGTCAACTATGTCAAGGTGGAGCGTGCATAATGGGATCTGATCCGCTTTTCTCACACGGCGTTACCCTGGCCGTCATTCTGATAGTGCTGGTCAAGGTCGTTGTCGCGTTCGCGGTACTCCTGGTGAGTGTCTTGCTGATGATCTGGTTTGAACGCAAGGTTCTTTCAGACATGCAGAACCGCATAGGTCCTAACAGGGCTGGTCCTTTTGGAATTCTCCAGACCCTCGCCGACGGTATGAAGCTGTTCTTCAAAGAGGACCTTATTCCTGAATCCGCCGACAGGGCTGTTTTCAAGCTGGCGCCTTACCTCTCGGTGGTGCCGGCATTTTTGATCTTTGCCATTGTGCCCGTCGGTGGTGTCATCCATATCTTCGGTCACACCACCGAACTTCAGGTTGCCGATCCCCCAATGGGGATACTCTTTTTACTTGTCATGTCGTCAATATCGGTATACGGGATCACGTTGGCAGGATGGGGTTCGGGATCGAAGTACCCGTTGCTCGGTAGCGTCAGGGCGACTGCCCAGATGGTTTCATACGAAGCGGCAATGGGGCTTTCTATCGCCGCGGTCGTGCTGATATCCGGGTCTCTTTCGACGAGGGATATAGTCACGTCCCAGGTCGGTACCTTTCTTGGTTTTATTCCCAAATGGAATCTGATCCGGTTGGGGGTAGTTCCATTCGTGATCTTCCTTGTAGCAGTGACTGCTGAAATGAACCGTCCGCCGTTTGACCTAGTCGAGGCGGAATCGGAACTTGTCGGTGGGTTCCACACTGAGTACTCATCGCTACGGTTTGCACTGTTTTTCCTGGCGGAATTTATGAATACTGTCACCATGTCGGCAGTGATCGTGACCCTCTTCTTTGGAGGAGCATCTGGGCCGGTGCTTTTTGGACCTGGCTGGATTTGGCCAATCCTATGGTTCTTGATTAAGACTGGTGTGTTCCTTTATTTCTACGTCTGGGTTCGGGCTGCGCTACCGCGCCTGCGTTATGACCAGCTGATGACGCTTGGTTGGAAGGTGTTGATCCCAGCGTCCCTTGCATGGTTCTTGATCATTGCCGGCATGCAGGTTTCAAGCTACCTGGGATTTGGGATTTTTGTCCTTGTACTTATCCTCGGTTGGCTTTTATCGCGGGCAAGTGAAATCGGCGGTCTCAGTGACCAGTTCCGTCATAGCCGAGGTCGTTCGGCGGGAACAAAGGGGGTGAAGTAGATGGCTTTATTTGATGCTCTAGGTGGCTTCAAAGTCACGATCGGCCAGGTCTTCCAACCTAGAGTCACCAAGCAGTACCCGGAGGAGAAGAGGACGAAGCCGCCGCGTTTTCACGGCCGCCATGTGCTCAACAGGTACGAGGATGGTAGTGAGAAATGTATCGGATGTGAACTTTGTGCCGGGGTGTGCCCTGCTGGGTGTATCTATGTCAGGGGAAAGGACAATCCTCCAGATGCTCCGGTTTCGCCGGGTGAGCGCTATGGATACGTTTACGAGATCAACTTCCTCCGCTGCATTCATTGCGACCTCTGTGTTGAGGCATGTCCAACTGAGGCCATAACGGAAACGAAGGTTCTTGAATTTTCCTTTACCTCACGCCGGGATGCGATCTATACCAAGAAGGAGCTGGTCGTGAACAACGATGGTACCCCAAAGCGTCTTCCATGGGAAGACTGGCGGGTTGGGGATGATGAGCTCACCTCGGGATGGATGCGGGCCACTTCTCCACAGGGATCAAAAGAGTACGAAGGGACGACTCACTGGTCCGGCGAACTGGGCGAGGGAGTCCGGAAGCCGGAGGCGGGGCAGTCCGATCTGAAGTCTGAAGATGCCAGCCCCAGATATATGATTCGCAAGGTCGAGTCAGACCGAATCTCCAAGCGTTATGGGGGTAAGGTTAGATGATCGACCTTCTAGCCACGCAGATTGCGTTGCCGGATCTGATAACTTTTCTGATAGCTGGTTGTGCCGTGATACTTGGTGCTTTGGGAGTGATCCTGATGAGAAACCCGGTGCACTCGGCATTGTCGATGGTAATGACCCTTTTTGCGATTGCGGTGCTTTTCATCGAGCAGGATGCACAATTCCTCGCAGCTGTTCAGGTGATCGTCTACGCAGGGGCAATCGTAGTGTTGTTCCTCTTCGTTATCATGCTTCTCGGTGTTGATAAGAAGGAGTATCTAGGAAAGGACCAGCTGCGGGGTCAGAGGCCGCTTGCCTTCCTTTCGGTTCTTGTCATCTTTGTTGAGATCATGGCCCTGTCGAGGGGGAACTGGGTTTCCGGTGCAAAAGGTACTGTGCTTTCAACGAGTTCGCCGTTGTCCAATGTTGAACAGTTGGCCCGGTCAATATTCACCACCTACCTTCTCCCCTTTGAAGCTACTTCAGTTCTACTGATCATCGCCGTTGTCGGAGCAGTTGTGCTTGTCAGGCGTTCCGATGTGAAGTCGAGTCCGGCAGAAGAGCCGGAGGAACTCCAGACCGAAAGCGAGATGAAATGACGGTACCCGGAAGCTGGTATCTGGTCTTGTCAGCCCTGTTGTTTTCCCTTGGGGCACTCGGATTTTTCACACGGAGAAACGTTCTGATCATGTTCATGAGCATGGAGCTGATGTTGAACGCGGTCAATTTGACTTTTGTGACGTTTTCTCGGATGCTTGGTGACATTGGCGGTCAGACGCTGGTCTTTTTCGTCTTGGTGGTAGCGGCCGCAGAAGTTGTTGTCGGCTTAGGGATCATTGTGGCCATATTCAGACGCAGGAGTTCTGCTACCGCAGACGATCTCTCAATATTTAGGGGCTGAGATTGAATAGCACGGTAGTTTTCACATTGATGTTGTTACCCCTTGCTGGGTCGGTGTTAAACATGGCTTTTGGCAAGAGGCTTAAACGTCCGTATGCCGGAGTAATGGCTAGTCTTTTCGTTGCAACTTCGTTTGTGCTGGCAGTTGTGACCTGGCTCGATCTACTCGCCAAACCATCCGGCCAGCGGGTGTTTGACTTCACCCTGTTCAGCTGGATAACTTCTGGGAGTCTCCACCTGAATGTCGGGGCATACGTGGACCCGCTCTCTGTGACGATGATCCTGTTCGTCACAGGCATTTCTTCGCTCATCCATATTTACTCGATTGGTTATATGAGTCATGACGAGCGGTTCAGTACCTTTTTCATGTATTTGAACCTTTTCGTATTCGCCATGCTGGTACTTGTTCTTTCAGACAACTTTGTCTTCACCTTCCTTGGCTGGGAAGGAGTCGGAGCCACTTCGTACTGGTTGATCTCCTTCTGGTTTGAAAGGCCCACTGCAGCCGCAGCAGGCAAGAAGGCGTTCATAGTGAATAGGATCGGCGACTTTGGATACCTGACGGCCGTTTTTCTTCTCTTCACCTACCTTGGATCGCTTTCCTATGGGAAGGTGTTCGGTTCGGTTGGCCAGCTTAGTCACGGCACGGTGACCGCAATTGCACTCCTATTCTTTGTTGGCGCGATTGGAAAATCGGCCCAGTTGCCACTGTTCGTGTGGCTGGTGGATGCCATGGAAGGCCCCACCCCAGTGTCAGCCCTGATACATGCAGCGACGATGGTCACCGCAGGTGTCTATCTGATGGCCAGGATCTCCCCGATTCTTCACCTGAGTCCAGGAGTTGGAACCATCATCGCCTTTGTCGGTGTGATCACCGCCTTTATCGCGGCTATGGCCGCGACGTCGCAAACCGACATCAAAAAGGTGCTTGCATATTCGACTGTTTCTCAGTTGGGCTACATGTTCCTCGGTATTGGAACAGGCCAGTACGTGGCTGCCATATTCCTTATGGTTACCCACGCGTTTTACAAGGCTCTTCTCTTTTTGGGGGCCGGATCGGTTATTCACGGCATGCACGACGAGCAAAATATCAAGAAGATGGGTGCATTGCGAAAGCTGATGCCGGCTACTGCGGTTACCTTTATCCTGGCGTGGCTGTCGATAGCCGGACTGCCACCGTTCTCTGGCTTTTGGTCAAAGGGGGATGTCCTCGCGGGTGCATATCAGCAGTCGGCACTGCTGTGGCTGATAGGTGCCATTACCGCAATTCTGACGGCGTATTACATGGGTCGGGAAGTCTATCTGGTGTTCTTTGGAAAGCAACGCTTTGATCCGGCGGTCAAAGTGCATGAATCTCCAAAGGTGATGACGGTTCCCCTCTATGTTCTGGCGATTCTGTCAGTGTTCGGAGGAGCATTGAACCTTCCCGTGTCTGACAAATTCAGATTTCTGGAGAACTGGCTTGCCCCTGTTTTTGGTCACGCTCTGACGCAGTCTACGATTTCAAGTTCTCTGAGGTTTGTTCTGGGCGCGGCAGACGGCGTGTTCGCAATAGTGGGAATCGCGCTAGCGAGTTCGTTGTGGATCAAGAGTTCTTCGCGTCCCGCCGCAGAGCCCGCATTTCTTGCAGCTGCTTGGGGAATTGACAGATTTTACGACCGTGCTATCGCAAGGTCATCGACCCGGCTGTCGCAGATGTTTGCAGATGTCATTGAGGTGAAGGTGGTGGACCGGGCAACCATGTCGGTTGGTGCTCTGGTGGGCCTTGTCGCGAGATACGTTCGTAAGGTTCAGAGTGGGTATATCCGGAACTACGCCCTCTACATCAGTATCGGTGCCATTTTAATCCTTGGCTACTTCATGACGAGGGCAGGTGCGTAAATGATAAGTGGGGTCGTGAACGGGTTTATCTTGGGGAAGGCATTGATTTGAGTACACTATTGAACCTCCTGATTTTCGTCCCGGTTGTGGGCGCGGTAATCGTGGCCTTGATCGGCTCGAAGCAGCTCGCTATGTCGGTTGCCAAGGTGGTAGCCCTGTTGGACTTTGTATTGGCGGTAGTGGTGCTGATCCAGTTCAACACAAATTCCGGTGGCTTCCAAGGAGTATCGAGCATTTCCTGGGTCCCTGCATTTGGCATTTCCTGGAAGCTGGGAGTTGACGGGATCTCGCTCTTTCTCGTGGTACTGACCGCGATTTTGTTTCCGATTGCTCTGTTCGGTTCGAAAGAGACCAAGTCCGTTGGGTCCTACGGTGCCTGGATGTTACTTCTTGAGGCGTCGTTGATAGGTAGCTTCCTGTCGCTCGATCTTTTCGGGTTCTTTCTGATGTTCGAGTTGACACTGATCCCTTCATACTTCCTGATTGCGAGATGGGGGTACGCCAGGGCCGGATTTGCTGCAGTGAAGTTTTTCGTCTACACGTTCTTTGGGTCAGCCTTCCTGCTCGTTGGAATCCTTGCGCTGGTGTTCATACACCAGGCCCAGACCGGCACCACCACATTTGACCTCGTTACCCTCGCCAATTCTACCCACCTGTCAGATACTGCACAGGAGTGGCTGCTGATCGCGTTCACCATAGCCTTCGCGATCAAAGCGCCGCTCTTCCCGCTTCATACGTGGTCTCCCGACACATATGGTGAGTCCCCTCTTGGACCGGTGGTAATAATCGCCTCCGTCATGGCAAAGCTGGGGATCTACGGAATGCTGCGCTTTGATCTAGAACTCTTCCCGCGGGCCTCAAGCATTTTGGCCCCGCTTCTGCTTACCCTAGGTGTGGCGGGAATCATTTACGGTGCTATCGTCGCTGCCTCCGCATCTCATATGCGAAGGTTTGTAGCGTTTTCGTCCTTGTCGCACGTTGGATTCATCGTTCTTGGTCTTTTTGCACTCACTCCTCAGGGCATCAGCGGTGCAGTGGTCCAGATGTTCAACCACGGTATCTACACCGCGGCGCTCCTGCTCATAATCGGGTTCATTTACGAACGGCGTGCGCGAATGGGCTTTGATGGATTGGGGGGTCTCCAAAAGACGGCTCCATTGATGGCCGGTATCGCCATGATCGTTGTCATGGCGTCGGTGGGTTTGCCTGGGCTAAGCGGCTTTGTGGGAGAGTTCCTCATCCTGCTTGGCGCGTTCTTGTCTCACAGGTGGTGGGCTGTGGTTGGGGCGACCGGCGTCGTCCTGAGTGCTGTTTACATGTTGTGGGCATATCAGCGAATCTTCCATGGCAAGCAGTCAGAGGCTATAGCCAGGGATGGCTTCAAGGAGATTACCAAGGCGGAACTCGCCCTTGTAATACCTTTGGTGGCACTGATTATTTTCCTCGGCGTGTACCCGAAGCCGATGTTAGACCGAGTGAATCCCACAGTGAATGCACTCGTTGCTAAGGTGGCACACGCGCCAAGCTATCCTTCTTCCGCCAACTACAGCGCTCAGTCAAAGGGTTAGGTCGATGTCGTTTCTCATAGCTCAAATAGCATCTACTACGCCGATTAAGTTTCCTCCGATTGAGTACTCGGCTATAGCGCCAGAGTTGATCATGGTCGTTGGTGCGATAGCGGTCTTGTTGGTCAGCTCATTGGTGCCCAGGCACATATCCAAGGCTGCATCGATCACCTTAGGGTCTGTGGTGGCATTGCTGAGTCTTGCTGACTCGATATACTTGGCGTTCCAGTTTGGCAGTGCGGGTGCTGACAAGGCGGTGTTGGCAGGAGCAGTCGCGTTGGATAAATTTGCGATCTTCTTCTATGTTCTCTTCTCAATTGTCGCGCTTCTGACGGTGCTGGTTGGACGAGACCTTATGAATCTGAACCGGGGACGTATCACCGAGTTTGTCATCCTGGTACTGCTCTCCACCTCAGGTGCGATGCTGATGGCATCGGCGCTGGACCTCATCGTTCTGTTCCTGGGCCTCGAGATTCTCTCGATTTCGCTCTACGTTCTTGTGGCGATGGAGTCTGACAGCGACAGGGGTCGGGAATCGTCGATCAAGTACTTCATGCTTGGTGGGTTCTCCTCCGCCATATTTCTCTACGGTGTGGCATTGGTATATGGCTCCACCGGATCGACAAATCTGGGACAGATCTTCACATTCTTGGCCAACAACCTTCTCAAGTCAAACGGCGTCTTGTTGGCTGGAATGGGAATGATTCTGGTGGGACTTGGTTTCAAGATCTCCGCAGTGCCGTTCCATTTTTGGGCACCGGATGTTTACCAGGGGGCTCCAAGCCCTGTGACGGGGTTCATGGCCGCAACCGCCAAGGCTGCCGGTTTTGCTGCGCTGCTGAGGGTTTTCTACTCCGGCTTCATCCCGTTTCAGTCGGACTGGGTTCCCGTCATAGGCGTGATCGCGGGATTTACTATGCTGGTTGGTGCGATCCTGGCCGTTGTCCAGACTGATGTCAAGAGAACTCTTGCGTACTCTTCTATAAATCAGGCCGGTTTCATTCTTTTGGGACTTTATGCGGCCTCCGCTAGAGGTGTGGGTGCATCTCTTTACTTCTTGATCACCTACTCCGTTGTCATTGTCGGTGCCTTTGCGACGGTTGGCGCGATTGAGAAGGTCCTTGGCAAGAGCGGGGTTCAGATTGAGGACCTGCGCGGTCTTTCCAAGAGGTCTCCGTTTTTGGCCTTTTCTTTCGTGGCTTTGATCTTGGCGCAGGCGGGAGCTCCATTCACCACTGGTTTTCTTGCAAAGTTCAACGTCGTTCTTGCGGCGGTCAGTTCCAAACACTACCCGGTGGCACTCATCGCAATGATTTCGGCCGCCATTGCCGTCTTTTTCTATCTGCGAATGGCGCTTATGCCATTTCGCTCGGTTAGTGCTGGGACGGAGAGTTCCGCGCAAGGTGGCATGAGTTTGGAGGACTCTCAGTATGGCGGAGACTCGGCGGTAATGGTCAAAGAGGAAGTCTCGATCGATTCCAAGTCCAAACTTGACGGCACCACCTTGGTGATCGCCGCCGCCGTGACCATCACAATTGGCCTTGGGATTTGGGCGGGACCGCTTATCAGTCTTGCGAATCGCGCAATGCTGCTCTTTTAGACGGAGTCGTGTTCTCCCACGCTTTTGGGCATCGTATCGCCAGGGTTTAGGAATCGGCCAATAATTGGCAGTTCCCACAAGGCCTCCGCTCTGGCTATCGCCAGAGCTATGGCCGGAAGATGTTCGGCATTGTCATAGATAACATACCTTGGGTGCCATGTCGGATCGAATTTGGAGTTGAAACGCCACAGACTCTCAATCTGCATCGAGTCGCTCATCCGCTTGAGGAGCCACTTCTCAACTTTTTGGGTGACCGAGTCCATCTCGCCAGAGAGTACCGCCCTCATGGTTGCAAAGTTGAGACTCAAATGCTCGAAGCCATTGTCCAGGAGGTACTCGATTGTGGAGACGATCATGAAGTCGGTAAGGCCGTTGGGATGAGAGCCAAGATCTCGTCTCATGAGGTCCAAGGAGTATCCCTTGATTTCTGGCGACGGCACCCACTGGCAGAAGCCGACGACGGTGTGGTTGCTGTCTCTGCACACCGTGAGGAGCAGGTGCTTATCCGCAGGATCAAATACTCTTCCCAATGTCATTGAGAAGCCCCGCTCTGCTTGGCCTTTGCGGCTCTGGGTCATTACTGACATGAGTTCGGATGTGAGACTGGAATCTATGTTCGAGGGATCATGGAACTCTGCGGTGTATCCGTATTTTCTAATGCGGCCCACTGCCTGGCGCAGGCCCTTGTTTTTCTTTCCATCCAGATGAAAACTTTTCAAAGCCACTATCGCCTCGTCGCCCACGTAGATGGAGTGCATGCCGGTGGCCTGATAGGTGTCCAGCCATGCCTCGTCCGCGCCAAGCACGCCAACGATCCAACCTTTGCTGTTGGCGAAGGAGAGGAACTCTCGCCAGGCCTGGTCTTTTGTGGTTTCCGGACCGATTGGATCCGGAGAGACAAGTGCCACTGATCCATAGTTGGCGTAGGCTACGACGCAGCCGTGGGCAAAGAAGAATCTCTTGTCGTCCCTCAGCGCGAAGTAGTCGAGAGTGCCTCTTGAATAGCTGTTCACGATCGCTCTTGCGCGCTCGCGATCTGAGCGGGTTCCAAATCTGATTGAAAGGCCCCTTGACCGGTCTACCACCGGTCTGAATGCCAGAAACAGAGCGATTGCCGCCAGACAGATTCCAGTGAATTCAAGTGCAGGCGTTGCAAACTGGTTGATGGTGCCACCCGGTAGAGGGTGGGTGGCGAAACCCACCATTCTCTCACTTACTGCAATGAGCACGCTCCCATAGGAGAGATTGTGGTCGTGCCTGAATAGCGAGATGTATCCAAAGATGATAGTGGTGCCAAAGAGAATTATCGCGGCGGCACCCAATACGAGTGCACTGATTCCCCGCTGCAGAGACGGGCGGTCTGAGGGTGCCTTGAAGCTGTCCCTCTTGCTTACCAGGTATAGGGCCAGGACAATCAGTGTGACCGCTTCTTCAAAATCGCCGCCCTTGACGAGGTTCAAGGTTGCGGCGCCAACAGACAGTGTCAGCGCGAATGCCCAGGCCTGGCGTTGACCTCGGCGGACTCCCCCTGCCAGAAACATCAGACCTATGGAGGCCATTGCCACCAGTGCATTGGCTGTTGTCGAGACCGATACGGGCAGGAATTCCTGGATGAAATGCAGGCGGGCACGGATTGGTGGAGTCAGTGCGGACGCAAGGTTTATTGCACCGACTAGAAATATCGCCATCGCGGCGATTCTTCTGGAACGGATCTGTTTTACCACCGGATGGCGGTCTTCCCGGTAGTCAGTTCCATTTGGATACGAGGCAAGCTGGCCGAAAAGCCGCTCCTTGTCTTTCTTTTTGATACTCAGTATCTGCTCGAGGCGTGAGTCGGCCTTGGCGAATGCAGTTCTGCTCAGAAGGCGGGCGTGGATTCCAGCTCCGGCATCTATTTCAACCCATGTGGCCTGCTCTTTGGGTCTGAAGATCGGTGGAAGTCCGAAGGCGGCGTCGGCTTCGACGTAGATCCTGGAGACCGAACCTGTGCAGGCAAAGAACCCCTTGCCCACCTGCGTGAGCTCGGGAGTAAGAAAGTGACCGACGATCACGCCAGTGAATCCCTGGTCGATCTCTGCTGCAGCTCCAAGCCTCGCATTCACGTTTCCGTCGGTGGCGGTGACCCCTTTGGACTCCTTACTGAAAAGGCGCGAATAGGAGAGACGCAGGATTATCACAATGGCCAGCAGGATGAGAGTGGCATCGATGAGCGTGGTCACACCCACAAATGCCAGGCGCGGACCAAGGCTCACCGTGTGATTCCTAAGGCGGTTGATCAGGGGAAGCGAAATGACCAGCGGGATTTTGATCAGAAATGAGAGTGCGAGGGGTAACAGTACCCAAGGTGCAACTCGCGCAAACTTTCGATAAGCTATCCTCGAGATCAGGAATCTAATTGCCGATGAGGGCTCCTTCAGACGGTCCACGCCGTCGAGCCAGCCGGCTCTGGTTGTGGACCGATATCTTGGCCAGAGTTCCGATATCAGATGCTGTGCCCACGGAGTTTCAACCGGTGAGTATGGATCCGAGGCCCGGGTCAGGGGATCGAACTCTCTTCCCGAGGTAACCAGGACCTTCTCATAGTCCTGGATGTTCCGAATGTGCAACTCGATCTTAAGTGCAAGCTCGCATGGGATGACTTGCCTCAGTCTTTCAGCGGCGCTCCTATCGAAGGCGAGCCTTGAGTCCCTGAATCCGGGTAGCACATAGATTCGCACGCCGGCGCGCTCAACAAGCTGGCTCAGGGCTTGGAAAAGGGGAGAGTCATAGCCACCTTGCTCCTTATCGTCTGCAGGGGTCAGAAGATCTAGCAGGTTCCCTGCGATAACAACCACTCCGGGGCCATCCCATCCATTCAAAGCGGCGATGAAGCGATCCAGAGACGGCTGGTCAGGATTTGATCCGACCGCGGGGCTGGCGGGTTTGATGAAGAAACCGGAAGAAACTAGTACCTTTTCACCGATATCGACTTCGACAACGCGAACGGGAGGACAGCTGAGAGGGACCTCCTGGTTGCCCTGGTTGCCCTGGTTGCCCTGGTTGGGAAGGTCGGTTTTGGATTCTGGACTTGCGGTGGTATCGCTCATACCTCTCTACATTCTTAGCGCTGTTGAGCCATGCAAGTCACGATATAAGTAATTTAACAACTTAAGATTGCGGGTAGGATGGCACCATGGCCGTAAACAATACCATTCCAAGTCACTGGAGCTTTCCCCCGGACGAAAAGGGCAATTTGCCAAATCTTGAAGGTCCTGCCGTTGTGTGCGACTTGGATGGAGTGCTTTCCGACGCTGCATGGAGGCAGCACTTCATCGGAATAGAGAAAGGCAAGAACCGTGACTGGGACAGCTTCTTTGCCCATTGCGGGGACGACCCTTACATAGATGAAGTGGCCACGCTTCTCAATTTGTTGGACAAGGACCTTCTGGTGGTGCTCCTTACGGGACGGCCATCGTCTGTTCAACCGCAAACGGTTGAGTGGCTTAAGAGTTATCCATTGCGTTGGGATCTCTTGATCATGAGGAACTTCGGCGACTACTCGGCTGCAAAGGAGTTCAAAGCTCAGAGCCTTCAAGAGATTCGAAGCCGCGGCATTGAGCCTGTACTCGCGTTTGAAGATGACCGCAGAAACGTGGATATGTTCAAATCTAATGGGGTGCCCTGCGTGTACATCCATTCAGGGTACTACGACCACCTCAGTCTCTGAAGTTATTGAACTGCAACGGGATGCCAAAGTCCCGCTCCTTCAACGCGGCAATCACATTCTGAAGCTCATCCCGCTTTTTGCCGGATACCCGCAGCGAATCACCTTGGATTGAGCCGCTCACGCCTTTGAGTCCGAGATCCTTGATGAATCTGTTGATCTCTTTGGCTTTATCAGACGAAATGCCAGCCACGATCTTTATCGTGCGCCTGGCCGACCCTTTGGAGCCCTCGATGACAGCCTGACGGTCAAGACATTTAAGTGAGACTTCCCGCTTTACCAACTTCTCTTCAAGGACCTGTTCCAAGGCCTTCAGCCGATCCTGGCTAGAGGAGCTCAGGGTCATCTCAAGGCCAGAGAGTTCAACAGATGAATTGGTGTCCTTAAAATCGAAGCGGGTCGTTGCTTCACGATTTGTTTGGTCCAAGGCATTTTTTACTTCTTGAATATTGACTTCTGAAACAACATCGAAGGTAGGCATTTCATAATAGGCTATCCTGTTTTATGCGGGTCGGTGTCCGAGTGGCCAAAGGAAGCAGACTGTAAATCTGCCGGCTCAGCCTACGGGGGTTCGAATCCCTCCCGGCCCACGCGATTTGCCCGATTCCCAGAGAGTTCTCAGGGTAATTGGGCTATTTTCTCTGGCTGTTCTTATTTAGTTTCTGTAGCTTGGTATTGCAGGATCCAGAGTTGTTTTACCTGGGCCACCCAGTTGCAATTTTGCCAGTTGTTTTTATCAGGATTAGAGCTATTGTCAACAATTACAACTTCCAAGAACACAGACTCTGAAACCGATTGTTATGCCGCACTTGCGTCCAGGCGGTCCCTGGCAAATGTCTTCCGGGTCTTTAGAAGGCACATTGTTCTAGGGTTCATCTCTTCGCTGATGGTTGCAATCGGGAGTCTGCAGCAGCTTTCCCCTTTCACCTCGAAAGTGGTCGGTTCCTGGTGGCTTGGAATCGCCCAACCCGGGAGCCTGCCTTCGACCAGGTTCGCGTTGCCGGCAGAGGTTATGACGGTTGTCGGTCTGGGCATTGGCATTGTAGTTTGGTTGGACCTGCTCAGAATTGTTCGTGGACATCGAGACATTCCGTTGGCGGCGTTTTGGTACATTGCAGCCGCCTGGCTAGCTCCATTGGCGATCGCCGGTCCTCTTTTTTCAAAAGACATTTATAGCTATGCGGCACTTGGCGAGATGGTATCCCATCACATCTCTCCCTACAAGTACGGTCCGAATGTGCTTGGAGGAACATCATACCTGACCACCGTCGACCCCTTCTGGGGCAATGCCAAGACCCCATATGGCCCGTTCTTTGTAGGTCTGGCGGCCCTCATAACCACTATCACCATGCACCATGCCTTTGCCACAATGGTCGGACTCAGAATCCTGGCATTGGCGAGCGCTGTGGGTATCGCCGTCTATGTACCGCGGCTGGCAGGCGTTCTGGGCTTTGATAAAGGGACTGCCTTCACGCTCGCTGTGCTTAATCCGGTTACAATCTACCACTTGATATCCGCCGGCCACAACGACGTGCTGATGCTGGCGCTCTTATTGGCTGGGCTCTACTATGCCAAGGTATCCAGGCCAGTCCTTGGGGTGATCCTGGTGACTTTGGCGGCACTGGTCAAGGTACCCGCGGAAATTGGGGTCCTATATATCGGATGGCACTGGCTGGGAGACGATCGGACATTAAAGGAACGGGTTCGCCCTGTGGTGACCGCGTTTTTGATTTCTGGAATTGTTATGGAGTTGGCTGCCAAGATCACCGGTCTCGGTTGGGGCTGGATTCTGGCTCTATCCACTCCGGGTGCAGTTCGTTCTCCTGCTGTTCCAACCACCGCGCTGGCATATTGGCTGCACGATCTGTCAGCCTTCGTCGGGTTGTCGGTTGGGTTGGGGGCATTTCTGACTCTGACCAGACTTTTAGGGTTTGCCATATCCGGTCTTGGTTTGCTTTATTTCCTCTCACGCTCCCGTCACTTTGGTTCATTGAAGGCTATAGGATACTCATTTCTGGTGGTTACCCTCTTTGCGCCGGTCATTCAGCCTTGGTACATTGCCTGGGGCTTGATATTGCTGGCTGTGGCACCAAGCAACAGGGTTACCTTGGGAATAATTGGCGTGTCCATAGCCGCGATGGTTCTTGGTCTTCCGGGCGGCCCACCAATCATAGCCACGGCATTCTACGTGATTGTCGGCGTGGTGGTCGCTAGTCGCCTCGCTCTACGCTTAAAGCTTGTCTCCGGGGAGAAGATTGCACCATTGGTCGATAGGTACCTCGGCCAGGTCCAGTCGGTCTAGCTCGTCATTACCTCTCGATGTCAGATCCAGTTGCCAACCATGTTGCTCAGCTGGCCGAGGCTGTAGCGGCACTGTCACGCGTCGATCCCATAATCGCGCGACTTGTGGCCATCCACGGGGTGCCGATCCTGGACAGGACTTCGCTCGTCGAGTTGACCTCTGATGCCGGCGAACTTCCGCACGGGTCGGTTGAGGACCGGCTGTTTTCTGAACTGGTTGAAGTCGTCGTTCACCAACAGCTGGCCGGTAAGGCGGCACTCGCAATCAGCGGCCGCGTGAAGGCCGCGCTGGAAAATGATGTCGCTCCCGAGCGGATTCTCGCCAGCGATCCTGAACTTCTGCGTGGTACAGGGCTGTCAGGTGCCAAGCTTTCGGCCATCATCGGTTTGGCTACAGAAATTTGTAACGGAAATTTGTCGCTTGGTGCGCTGTCTCACCTCAGTGACGGGGAGATAACGGAGAGGCTTTCCAAGCTCAAGGGTTTTGGCCCATGGTCGGCGCAGATGTTCCTGATATTTTCATTGAAGAGGATGGACGTTTGGCCTGCTGGTGATCTTGGAGTGCGGAAAGGGTATTTCAGGAGCTATGGCCTGGACTCAGTTCCGACGGCAAAGGACCTGTTAAAACTTGGCGATAGGTTCAGGCCGTATAGGTCTCTGGTGGCGTGGTACATGTGGAGGTCGCTGTCCGACTGACGCGATAAAGTGAGGGACCAGAGGCTTAAAGTAGCTTCTGCAGCAATGCCACGTCCATCCACTTGCCAAACTTTCTGCCAACTTCGCGCTCTATCCCCACCAGCAAGAAACCACAAGATTCGTGCAGGGAAATTGAGGCTTGGTGATTTGCCATAACTCTGGCCATGCAAGCGTGAAAACCGTGCTGATTGGCGAGAAGCAGTATGTTGTTTAGAAGCGCAGTTCCTACGCCCCGCTTTCTGTAATTGGAGTCGACATAGATGGAGTCCTCCACGGTGGTGGAGTATCCAGCGCGCGCGCGATAGGGTGAGAGGCTGGCAAATCCGCAAACGCTATTATCCGCGACTGCCACGATTGCCGGGTATACACCCGAGTGCTCGGCTATCCAGTGCCGTTGCTCGGCTTCTGAGCGTGGAATGAGATCCAGGGTCACCAGAGAGTTGAGCACTTCATGGTTGTAAATTGTCCTGATTGCTTTAGAGTCTTCCAGAACCGCTCTTCGAACTTCCACACTAATTAGCTTATGTCACCTGGATTTTTGATGTACTGGCTAACGGCAGCTGTGGAGGTAAATATTGTGGAAAAACCGTTATTGTTGATGTCAAAGCAGCGACAGGCTTCTAGAATCGTTACGCTGGAAAAGTTGCCCCCTTAGCTCAGACGGCAGAGCACAGCCATGGTAAGGCTGGGGTCGTCGGTTCGATTCCGACAGGGGGCTCGATGGCGGCGTAGCTCAGATGGTTAGAGCGCACGGCTCATAATCGTGAGGTCGTCGGTTCGATCCCGACCGCCGCTACCAACTAGTTGACCGGTCTGCGTGACGAACCCGGCCCCTGAGGGCGTGGACGTTCCACATTGCACTCACTTAGCCACTGCAGTCCGATGACGCGTCAATCCCTGAAAGAAGAAGTGGCATGAGCCACGGTTCTTTGGGGATCCCCTTCTCTAAGGGAGGAGGTCAACATTTGGCATTTCGAGTGGAGGAGTTCTTAATGAAACTAACTAGGCTGTTGATCTGTCTCTAGGGACAGCTTGAGGCCCAAGGCTCCGAAGGATCTAACAATGGCGAAGAATGAAAAGCGCATAAAGGTGACTCTTGCTTGCGAACAGTGCAAGAGGAGAAACTACATCACAACCAAGAATCGTCAAAACGACCGTGAAAGAATCGAAATGCAGAAATACTGCAAATGGGATCGATCTCACACGTTGCATAAAGAAACGCGCTAGATTAGCGGTTTATAATCGTTCATTAGCGGTCTGCATTTGACCGTGGAAGGTATTGCAGACAATTATGGGTTGGGATTTTTCAAAGCTGGTAGAGCGTGCAAAGGCAGGTGATGTATCCGCCTTTGACGAGCTTGTGCGAAGAACCTATAAGTCAACGTATCGCTTGGCCTTGAAGCTCACCGGTAATGTGGACGATGCCTTTGATGTTCTGCAGGAGACTTATTTCAGAGCGTTCGAGTCATTGAAGAAGTTCAGGGCCGACTCATCCTTTCCCACCTGGCTTTATCGGATCACCGCGAATTGCGCCAGCACCCTCTTGACCTCCGGAAAGTCCAGAAGTCATGAACTTCTTGAGAGAGCCTCACATGTGGCCGATACCTCTCGGGAGGCCGACATTGAAGAGATGGCCAGCCAGTCGATAGAACGGGACTGGGTGAAGGCGGCGCTCATGAGCCTTCCAAAGCGGCTGCAGGCCGTGGTGTTATTGAGAGATGTGTATGGCTTTGCGCACAAAGAAATTGCTGACCGTTTAGGAATATCTGAGGCAGCGGCAAAGGTGAGACTTCACCGTGGCCGCGTGAAGCTTAAAGAAGAACTCGGGAAGATCGGCAAGGGGCGCGTGTCCACCGCAGAATCAGAGGTGGAGCTACCCAAGGCCGTTTAGAAATTGCAGTTCTCGACCTGAGGCCTATAGTGTTGAACCTAAGAAGGGCTTCTACCTACTATGCTCGTAGTTCGCTTTAGGGTAGTAGCTCAATTGGTAGAGCACCGGTCTCCAAAACCGGGGGTTGGGGGTTCGAGTCCCTCCTGCCCTGCTCAGTTGTATATCTGCGAGGGAATTTCGTGAATCGTCAGACCAAGAGAATGATGGAACGCCGACAAGGCGGAGCTGACACTGGGGCAGCCACGGCTGCAGCACGTCATCAGGTGGCTGCAAGAAATGCCGGTGCAGAGAAGAGATCGACTATCAAGGGTTATTTCAGCGAGGTTCGGTCAGAACTGCGCAAAGTAATCTGGCCCAAGAGAAGTCAGGTGGTAAATTACGCGACTGTAGTTTTCCTTACCCTGGTACTCTTGGTAGTCGTAATTTTTGTGTTGAATTTCGCCTTTTCCAAGGCCGTACTGTTTCTTTACAAATAGATGCCTGACTACGAACCCGAAGACCTGGAAAACATGAACATTGAGAGCGATGTCGAGCCCAGCGCCGATGCGTCGGACCCTGTCGACGACGTTGAGGAGCTTCTCGAAACACATGAGCCGTCGGTAGTCCAGAGTCCGTACGATCGTCCTGGAGCCTGGTACGTGGTTCACTCATATGCAGGGTATGAGAACAAGGTGAAGTCCAATCTTGAGAGCAGGATCTCATCTATGAACATAGAGGATGAGATCTTCGAGGTGGTTATACCGGTAGAAGATGTTGTCGAGGTAAAGAATGGGCGCAAGGTAACCGTCTCCAAGAAGGTTTTCCCCGGTTATCTTCTTGTCAGGTGCTATCTTACCGATGAGTCTTGGTCAGTTATCCGCAACACCCCAGGAGTCACTGGCTTTGTCGGTCTGGGAACCAAGCCGACGCCCCTCTCTCGTAAAGAGGTGGAGAGCATTCTGGCGGTCCCTGAAGAGAGTGGTAAAGAGGTCAAGAAGGCCAAGCCGCTGCTGGAGTTCGAGGTTGGCGAGACCGTACGGGTCAAAGAAGGCCCATTTGCAGATTTCTCTGGCCAAATAGCCGAGATAAACGAAGACCACCTCAAGCTAAAGGTATTGGTCAACATATTCGGGCGGGAGACGCCTGTGGAGCTGGAGTTCTCCCAGGTTTCCAAGCTTTAATTATCGAGATAGTACGGAAGCGAGTCGATCGAAATGGCAAAGCGCCGCGTAACAGCAATCGTAAAAATTCAACTGCCGGCCGGAGCCGCAACACCTGCCCCTCCGGTTGGAACAGCACTAGGACCTCACGGAATCCAGACAATGGAGTTCGTCAAGCAGTACAATGCTGCAACTGAGGCACAGCGCGGAACCGTGATACCTGTCGAAGTGACAATCTTCGATGATCGCTCGTTCAGCTTTGTTTTAAAGACCCCACCGTCGCCAGTCCTGCTACGGCAGGCGGCTGGAGTCGAGAAGGGTTCATCTACAAATACGAAGGTGACTGCAGGTACTGTCACCGATGATCAGTTAGCTGAAATCGCACGCACCAAAATGCCGGATCTCAATGCCAATGACCTAGAGGCCGCAAAGCGCCAGATTGCTGGGACAGCGCGGTCGATGGGCATCAAGGTAGAGGGCTAGCCCGGCTTTTTTAGACTTTGGGAGATTTACAGTGGTAAAAGGAAAGAGATACACGACCGCAGCAGCGGAGTTCAATCGTGAGAAGCTTTATGCGGTTGCGGAGGCTGTCGAAATCGTAAAGAAGTCTGCCAAGGCGAAGTTTGACGAGACCGTCGAATTCGCAGCCCGTCTCGGCGTAGACCCCCGTAAAGCGGACCAGATTCTCCGCGGTACAGTCTCATTGCCCGCGGGAAGTGGTCGAACAGTCAGAGTCGCGGTTTTCGCGGCAGGCGAAGCCGCGCAGGCAGCCCGTGATGCCG
>DAHXKX010000026.1 GCA_027366165.1 Actinomycetota bacterium | reverse complement strand
AAGTTTACTGTCGACCCGGGAGCGAATCCCGCGCCGTTGATTGTGACTACTGTTCCACCCGTTGCTGGACCAGAATCGGGAGTTACGGCGGTTACGACAGGAATATAAGAGAACGATGTATTGGCGTTGGTTGCCGAGGTGCCCGAGGAATTCGTGACGGTAATTTGGACTGTTCCAGTTCCGCCTGGCGATGTAGCCGTAATCGAGGTACCGTCACTAGCGACGATCACATTTGTCGCCGGTGTGGTGCCAAAGTTAACGGTGGATCCCTGCGCGAATCCGAAACCGGATATGGCCACCTTTGTGCCACCCGTTGCTGGACCAAGTGACGGGGTCGTGCTAGAAAGAACGGGCACAAATGCGAACTGCCCGACAACAACTGAACTCCCACCTGCTGGAGTGACAGTCACATTTACAGTTCCGGTTCCACCTGGTGCCGTTACTACAACGGAAGTGCCGGCCGAGTTGATGCTGGTTATAGTTGCCGCTGATCCGCCAAAGGAAACTGTTGAACCAGTAGTGAACCCCGCTCCAGTGATGGTCACGGTGGTCCCACCAGTGGCAGGGCCTGATGTCGGGGAAAGAGAGGTGATGGTGGGGAGGTAAGTGTAGTTGATCGGAGTGGACTCAGCCACCAATTCTCCGTCGGTTGTGACAGTCACATGTACAGTTCCGGTTCCACCTGGTGCCGTTACTACAATGGAAGTGCCGGCCGAGTTGATGCTGGTTATGGTTGCCGCTGATCCGCCAAAGGAAACTGTTGAACCCTTAGTGAACCCCGCTCCAGTGATGGTCACGGTGGTCCCACCAGTGGCAGGGCCTGATGATGGTGAAATTGCCGATACAGCCGGAATGTATGTAAAGCCTGCGTCACTGCCCGTTGGAGATGTTCCAGATGAATTGGATACGGTCACCTGTACAGTGCCAGTTCCACCCGGCGTCACTGCTGATATGGTAGTTCCATCCTGACCAATAGTGACACTGGTTGCAGGGACATTGCCAAAGGAAACTGTTGAACCCTTAGTGAACCCCGCTCCAGTGATGGTCACGGTGGTCCCACCAGTGGCAGGGCCTGATGATGGTGAAATTGCCGATACAGCCGGAACGTATGCGAACTGTCCGGCCTTAACCGAGCTGCCGCCTCCCGGGGTAACGCTTACCGTTACAGTTCCAAGTCCCGCAGGCGAGTCGGCAGTGAGAATCGTGCCGACCGAGTTGACGGTGACACTGGTTGCAGGGACATTGCCAAAGGAAACTGTTGAACCCTTAGTGAACCCCGCTCCAGTGATGGTCACGGTGGTCCCACCGGTGGCAGGGCCTGATGATGGTGAAAGAGAGGTGATGGTGGGGGAGTAAACATAGTCTACCGGTGTCGGCTCAGATGCCTGAACACCGTTTGACATGACATACACCTGTACAGATCCGGTTCCGGCGGGCGCCGTGGCTGAAATTGTGGTTCCGGCGGTGTTGATGTTTAGTACTTTTGCCGCAGCTGTGCCAAAGTCAACCGTGGATCCGGAAGAGAATCCGGTGCCGGTTATTGTCACCGTAGCCCCGCTTGGACCCGAAGTCGGACTTATGGCGGTCACGGTTAGGGAATACGAGAAGTTGGTGTTGGCGTTTGTCGCAGATGTCCCGGCTGGTGTTGTAACGGTGACGGAAACGGTTCCAGTGCCTGCAGGGGATGTAGCCGTAATCGAAGTATCGCTTACGACCGTGAAAGTCGTTGCTACGTTGGTGCCAAAGTGGACGCTATTAGCACCGGTGAATCCGGATCCAGTGATAGACACTTTCGTACCTCCGCTGGGTGGACCGGAGGTGGGCGTAATGGAGGTGATGACACTGACCGCCATGCCATTGAAAGCGTCACCGTTGGTGTCGACCGCCGCGCAGTAGCTGTCGGATGCACATGATACGGAAGTTAGATTCGGACTGTTGTCACCAGGTACCTGGGCAGTGCTCCAGGTCGTGCCACCTGTCCATGAGAGCGCATAGCCCTGGTTGTCAACGGCCACGCAAAAGCCAGTGGTTGGGCATGAAACAGATGTAGGCGACCCGATATCCTGCTGATTCATCGACTGAGGCGCAGACCATCCGGCGGTGACATTCCATGTCAGAAAATACGCATTTGAATCTACCGCCATGCAAAAGTTTGACGAAGTGCATGAGACGGATACAAGTCCCCCGTCGCCCTCATGTTGGGCATCGACCGAAGTGGGTCCAGTCCATATGCCAGATTTAAGCGCGTAGTACCTACCGCCGCTATCGACCGCCATGCAGAAATCATTTCCAGTGCAGGAGAGCGAGGAGATTCGTCCGCCACCGTCTCCACCTAAACCGTTGATCTGGCTCAAGAATTTCCAGGCTGAGCCGTTGAACACATATGATGCACCTTGATTATCGACTGTCACGCAGTAGGTTGCCGATGAGCAGGATATCGTTCGAAGATCCCCGGCGGGCTGGAAGTTCTTATCCTCATTTTGCGAGTTGCTGGAGTCTGAAGAGGGCAAAGAATCGAATGAGACGGAGCGATTGGTTTTGTTCAGGCTTCGGTCTCCTTTGGAGGTCGAAGAGGTTGACGAACTTGTCACCGAAGTTGAGGTCGGTGAGTCCGCTATGGTTGTCGTCGAATTGACCGCAACTTTCGTAGTGCTGGTTCCGCCATCGGTCTTAACCGTATCGCTAACCTGACCCTGACCCTGACCGTTGCCGTTGCCGTTGCCGTTGCCGTTTGAACTACCAGTGGAGGTGGTGGACGGTTCGGTGGTAGTGGTGCCAGGCTTGATATCCCCATTATTAATCGTCAATCTGGTCGTTATGCCGTCTGACGGCAGGATTTTTATCTGACCAAGGATTGCAACTCTGAAATCGGTACCATTCCAAGTGAATGCTTCGCCCTTTCGACCCACGGCCACGCAAAATACGGTGCTAATGCATGAGACAGAAGTAATGGCGTTAATGTCTCCTACGTGAAGCGGTCCGCTGGTGTCGGTGTCGCTGTCGTTGTCAGGATCGGCTATGTTGACGGGACTTATTGAATGTGAGGTCCAGATGTTGCCATTCCATATGGCGTAATCTCCTTGGTTATCCACTGCCATGCAAAAGGCGGATGAAGTGCAGGAAACTGACTTGAAATTGTGGGTACCGGGGATATCATAGTGGGTCCACGAAAGTGCGCTTGTGTCCGACACCGTCGCAGTCTTTGGAAACGTGGCGAGAATACCGCTGATGAGCGCAATCAGCACCACAATTCTTGAAGTTACCCTCCATCTCGAGGCTGTTTTAATTTTTAAACTATCGATGCGGTGTTCACGCGATTTTCTAAATAACATTTTTGCCCTGACGAACTAATCGAAGAAGTGCAGAGATTTCGTTGCTACGACGAATCTTGGGATTTGCGGTTTGATTCGCAATACAAACACCAAACTCAGAAGATGGGAGTAGGTCGAGTTCTCGCTGGCTGGGATCATCTGGAAACACCGGCATGGATATCACTGAACCTTTGCGGATATGTAGAAGCTTGGACTTAGGTTTGACGCAATTGCGGTTGATATACAGTAGAAACTCCCTTGGTGAGGATCCATTGCTAAGTCGTAATAAAACCCCTTTGGCAGCGTGACAGCGAGGGATCCGGCCGCATTGGTAAGAAAGAGTTGTTGGCTGGGAATCACTCCGTATGCAGCCCCTGTTTCATACGGAACCCAGCTGCCAGCTGTGTTGCCTATCGATGTTGGACCGGTTTGCGCTTTTGTACCGCAGGGGGTGCCAGCTCCAGATGTAGTGGTGTTGGTTGGGCACCATTCGTAGATGTCCAATGGGAAGGCAAACGAGGAGTAGCTCTTGGCCAGGTTGGTCAGGTTGGTGATTGTGATCTGGACAAGCGCACTATGAGGAACTGAGGTCGCATCCACGACACCGATGTCGCCACCATTGGTGACCTGCCCTGCGAAGTTGGGAACGGGAGCCCACTGGGGGCTGACGCCTGTTGCACCGGAATACTTGAGCGTTAAAAGTCCTGGAAGATTGGAATACGGTACCGCCGAGCCATTACCGACTGGGAAGACAATGCTTGGTGCCGCCTTTCCAGAACCTGGAGATGTGGACAAGTTCGTGGTTGGTGTTCCAGCAGTGCTCTTGAGGTAGGACGAGAACAGAACAATGAGAAGTATTCCGATCACACTCGCTCCCAACATCGCGAACCTGCGGCGATAGGATTTGCGGAGGTGTAGGACTTTGCCATCGCCAGAGACCTGCTGCCAAAACAGCTCCTCTTTACCCGGCTTCATAATCGTCATATTCCAATCGCACCTTATTATTCAGACACTCAAGTATGAAAACCTGAAAAGTCAGATGACTTGCATCAGACCCTCATTGCCGTCTTCGGGAACTCGGCTACCATTGGATCCTCATCCAAAAGCCCGCAGCTTTGCGACCTAGGAATCTCACCCAGGGTGCCTTTTCGGTTGCAATGAAATACCAATTGGTAATACTTTACTCGAAAAGCTACATTTATCCACTAAAAGGACCTTTTATGTTCCATGAGTATTATCAGGATTCTTTCAGCTATTGTCGTCTCGGTAATATTTCTTTCGGTCCATTAGCTGGTATTATGTAATAGCAACAGAGCTGACAGATCATAAAGTATGATGTTAGTCTCAAGAGTTTCACCACGTACCGTGGTTGGTGTAGTACCAAATGTGTAATTAGATCCCCGGCGCGAGTTTCGGTTCTGGCCTCCGAGCTGGCCCTTGTATTCGTTGCGGAAAGCTGAGACAGGCTTTCGAAGGTTTTTTAGCAGTTCTAATTGATTTTGGCAGGTTCAGGAAGAGCCTTTTGAATCAAGGTAAATGGGTTTTGGAGAGCACCCTAAGGTGCCTTATGAGGGGCTTCATATCAAGCGTGTTTTGGCTTATCACCAGGTGTCCCGCAAGGCGGCCAACGATCTGCCCGTCTATGCGCGATCATGCTCATGGCAGGTGAAGTCCGGGGAATCGAACGAAAGACCAAAGTAGACCAGCCGAAGAGTCGCTACATCTGCAATTAGGTCTCCCAAGGTCAAGAGAAACTCAGGAGGTGTTTGCGATAAGAGGCAGGAGTCCACTTGAGCCAAATAGCCGACTCCAATCCCCATAGGATTTGTCCCAAGGGCCTAACGTGCAACTGCGCAAAAGTAAATTACTACGGCGTATGATTCTCACATGTGGGTTTATACCGCTAACACTCTGACCTGCTCAGTGAAATTCAGCAAGGAGTAGGGGAACGTAGTTGCATTGAGGTAGTCAACTAATTCCTTCGTGACGGGTTCAATCCTGGGAATGAAGCGGTTGTGGGTTACCGCTGAGCGTCCATTCTTCCAGACGTGTTCCTGGGGGTCGAGTTCGGGAGAATACCCGGGGAAATGTATTGCTTCTATATGAGGTTCAACCAGTGCCTGTTGTGCCATGCTCCCGCGGTGCCATCCAGCCCCGTCCCATAGAACCAGGATCTTCTCCTTGGGGTAGATCTTACGAATCTTTTGGAGTATGGCCGCTGTTTAATGCATCGTCTGGCATTCTGTAGAAATTGCGTGTTCTTTCCCCGTCTTCAGGTCCAAAAAGCCATAGATGCTCCGGCTTTTTCTGGTCCCGTTGATCTCGGTCATAGCCGGAGTGGTTCCTTGGGGAATCCAGACTTGTTGTGTGGTCGTCGCCTGGGTGAGAACCTTTCGTCCTCAGCTAGCACAGCCGAATTCGGATCAGAAAAGGCCTTAGAAAGGCGATCATCCCGCTCCTCTTTCCAGACAGCTGCTGTTTGCGGGTCGCCTTTTTCATAGCGCTTGCCCGGCAGCCAGAAGCTGAAGGAGGCCTTCTTGAGAAGGACGTAATAGCTGGTGGTCTTAGAGGCGTAAACCATACCATATTTGCGCTTTATGACCGTGGCAAGGATCCGTGTTGACCAGAACGCTGAGTTGGTATAGCCGTGGTCATTCGGAGTCGTCGTCATAATTGTGGCGATCACTTCATCACACTGGGCCCTTGTGAGAACTACCGGTGCGTTGTTGCGGCGCTTGTCCTTGAATGCTTCAACACCATGGTTGCGAAACTCCCCGCGTAGACGATGCACGTGTTTTTCTGAAAGGCCTATCATCTCCAGAGGATTTCCGGCCTCAAATTGCAGAACTGCTAACGCGCGTTTGTATTCATCGATATTCTCGGTCTCACCCATGAATACCTTGATAGTGGCGAGTTCCGATGGCGTGAGCATGTCATCTGAAGATCAACATGCCCCAGGAGAAATTAAAAGGACCGTTTGGCGCATTTCGGCGTGGGATGCGAATACCTGTCACCGAGACGCCATAGGAGCGCACAACATCTTCAAAAATGATCCATGGGTTGTCTCTCTATGGTATAGGCACTGAGACCAGCGTCGCGTATATCCGGGATACACGAAGCTAGTCCGAAGATCGGTGCAAGGCATACCAATGCCAAAGTCCTGGGCAACACCCAGAAGCGGGCGGATCCATAACAGCTAAGCAGCACCTCTGGCCACCTCATCCTCGGCTCAGAGAGCCAGGCGGATGTTTGTGGTGGTGTGATGGAAGTTATGGCAAGCAATCCTTACAGGCGAATGGGCCAGAAGACACGCCTTTAACCGTGGGGAGGTTTACGGCGCACTGGAGCGATGCTGGGCAATTACAAAGGTTTGGGACACATGGTGCCATGAATTAGCCAATACTAACAGAGAGCATGAATGCTGGTGCCAGGGATCCGGTGGTCGTTCATGGAATGGATGCTGTCAGGTAGGTTTCCTGATAAGCGTTTATTGCCATCTCGTCGAGGCATGCGTAGGGCAATTGGCAGCATAGGTCTGCACCAGTGGTTGAGGCAAACCACTGCTGATCAGTATGAGGTGCATATGGCTGCCATGGGTTTGAATTTGAGCCGTACGAATTGCGGTCGGGTATTGCATCGGTAGATATCGATAGGAAACAAGAAGGAGATGCCGGCGGACGAAAGGGCTCTCAAATTCTCAACCTCAAGTTGAGGGTTAAGGTGTGAACTTGCAGCTGCCTCAGCTATTAGCGCAATTTCTTCGTCTTGCGTGACGCTGCCACACCCCTTTGAACCTGGTGTTCATTACGGACTCACGATTTTCGCGGTCCCGCTCATAAAGGGAATGCATGAGTGTTTTGGCGCGGCAATTCCCGGTGGGAACAATGTTTCTGCGCCTGTGAGGGCATATACCTTCTGCACACGGTTGGCGTCTCCGTGCTGATCTGATCAGTTGGAAAACTCTGCGTGCGTTGAGCGTGAGAGAGTTTTCAATCCATTCCAACCTTGCATAATCTGCATAGGACCATCATCAAGACTGCACTTGTGTGCAAGTTGGTTGGCTCGATGGGACATTCACGTTGAGTATCTGAAGGGTATTCTGGGCGATCCGTTTCCCCAGGACGGTTCTCCAGCCAGTCTCCATGCTGATCTGGCTGGGCAGGGATATCTGATCGAGCAAATGAAGGTCGAACTATGTCCGGCAGAGTCCAATAGGGTCGTCGTCGATTTTGGTTGAGATCATTTTGGGTTCCAACTTTCCTTTCGCCTGATTTGAATTCATTATTGGAGATTGCGGAAAGATCCAGAGCTCTTTGTCGGATGAAATTCTGCTGTCACTTGTTGTGTCGTAATCGGGTGAGTTGGAAGGGACAGCGGCTCAATTGATTAGGTGGCGACTCGAGCAGTTGCTGCTTGAAAGCTTTATGTAGCCTGTGAACTCTGTGTGAATGTTCGAGTTTTGCAGCAACCCAAAAATGCTGTTCAATAGAATGGCCCGTATCAAGGCGCTACACATTTGAATCTGCAGGCTCAGGACCCGACGTAGTTGTGAAAGGACTTTAGATGACAGAATCCAAGAGCGTTATAGTCTTTGGTGCAGACGGATACATAGGTTGGCCCATGGCGATGCACCTTTCCAAGCTCGGTCATCGTGTCACTGCCGTCGACAATCTTGCTCGGCGTAGTTGGGACGTTGAAGGTGGGACTTACAGCCTCCTTCCTATAGCTTCGATGGAAACCCGTGTCGCCCGCTGGAAGAAGGAGACCGGCCGAGAAATCACCTGGCGGAATCTGGACCTTTGTGATGCTGAGGTTCTCGATGCTCTAATGGTCGAGTTCATGCCGGATGCGGTGATTCATTTCGCCGAGCAGCGAAGCGCTCCGTTTTCAATGATTTCCCGTGAACATGCAGTTCGAACCCAGGTTAACAACATTGTGGGCAATCTGAATCTCCTCTACTCAATTCACGCGATTGTGCCAGAGTGCCATTTAATCAAGCTGGGCTCTATGGGAGAGTACGGGTCTCC